>CAYXEF010000028.1:0-14787 GCA_964463825.1 uncultured Candidatus Cloacimonadota bacterium
GTAATCTGTGCGAGACCTCTCTCACCCGCCTTCCTGGGCGATCAGCTCAGCGAGTTTGGCAGCGGCTTCGTCGAGGGCCTGTTGGGGCGTGAGAATGCCTTCCTTGGCGCGTTCCAGGGACTTCTTCAATTCGTCGCGCGCCACGAACCAGGCGGGGTGTTGGGGTTCGAAGACGGCGTTTTCGAGCTGGGCGTAGATGCCCACGAACTGGGGGTATTTGGCTAAGAAGTCCTGGATGGTGGGGGTGCGCATGGCGCTTTTGCGGAGGGGCATATAGCAGGTGCGCGCACTCCATTGGGCGGTTTGTTCGGTGTCGGTGAACCACTTGATAAATTCCCAGGCGGCTTGTTCCCGCTTGGGATCGCCGCTTTTGAAGATGACGATGTTGGCGCCGCTGATGGCGCTTTGATTGGTGCGGTAAGTGGGCAGGGGGGCGTAGCCGATGTTGAAATTGATGGGTTGTTGGCGCATGTAGGTGATGGACACGCTGGAGCCCTCGAACATCGCCACGGTTCCCGCCAGGAAAGCGTTTTGGCCATCCATTTCCTTGGACGCCTTGGCGGTTTTGTCCTTGTTCACGAGGTCGAGGGTGTAA
This sequence comes from uncultured Candidatus Cloacimonadota bacterium, assembly GCA_964463825.1. Taxonomy (GTDB): domain Bacteria; phylum Cloacimonadota; class Cloacimonadia; order Cloacimonadales; family Cloacimonadaceae; genus Syntrophosphaera. Next base: position 596 of record CAYXEF010000028.1, read on the forward strand.
TTCAGCGCCTCGAGTCCGGCGGGGCTGTTGAGCATGGGCTTGTTGTTGGCGTTGAGGATGGTTCCGCCCGCCTGGTGCAGGAGGTTGACGAACTGCCATTCGTTGACGGTGAAGTTGGCGCCGAAGGTCTCCGCCTGGGTTTTGGATCCCGGCTGGGTGAGGCGGCGGCAATAGTCACGGAACTCCTGCCAGGTGGCGGGAAAGCGGTTGGGATCGAGTCCGGCACGGTAGAAGGCGTCTTTGTTGTAAAAATAGGCGCGGACGCTTTTGTTGAAGGGAAAGGACCACTTTTTGCCCTGATAGGTGATGGAGCGCATGAAGACGGGATAGAAGTCGTCCAATTCCTCCGGCGTCATGGCGGGATCGGCGGCGATGAGGCTGTCGATGCTGACCAGCACATTGTCCTTCTGATATTTGGCGGCCCAGGATTCGAAAACCTGCGCCAAATCCGGCTGCTTGCCGACATTGAGCGCGGCGGAGAGTTTTTGTGAGAGGGCGGTGTAGCTGCTGATGGGATTGGTGATGACCTCGATGTCCGGATGAGTGCGGTTGAATTCCCGTATCATCTCGTTGAGGACGTCGCCGAGGGGTCCGCTGAGGCCGTGCCAGAAGCGGATCTGCACCTTGCCGGAAGCGCTCTGTTTGCCGCAACCCGCAAAGAGCAGCAGGGCACAAAGCGCCAGAATGAGTAAGCGTCGCATAGTGTTCACACCTTTATGTGTCGTTATTGATATATTCAGGGCAGCGGCGTAATGCGCCGGACTGCGCACGCATGAAATCTGAGGCTTTGAGAATGGTCAAGCGATATCTTGTCCGGCGGCTTGATGGAAAGACCTCTCCGCACTCCGGACTTGACAGCCACAAGGCTCACAGAAAACTGTCCAAAATTGGAGTCAACACCCCCCAAGAGCGAAAGTGGCGGAACTGGCAGACGCGCTGGACTTAGGATCCAGTAGGTTTATCCTGTAGGGGTTCAAATCCCCTCTTTCGCACCAGAATTTTAACAGCCGCCAGGCGGATAGATCAACCGCAGCGCGGCACAGGAGATAAATTGCAAGTAGAGATCAAACAGCTGGACGGCGTTTCCAAGGAAATCTCCGTCACGGTGGAATCCGAACGCGTGGAAGCCGCCTACCAGACCTTCCTCGCCAAGGCCGCCAGGCAATCCGAAGTGCCCGGATTCCGCAAAGGCAAAGCGCCTCTGCACATGGTGCAAAAGCTCCACGGCGAGCGCGTCAAGGACCACTTTGAGAAGGACTTTGTGGATGAGATCTTCAGCGAGGTCGCGCAGGAACACGATTTGCACTTCCTGCTCTATCCCGAGATTAAGAGCGTCGACTGGGACCACGGCACGGAAATGCGACTCGTGATCCAGATCGAACACGAGCCGGAAGTCTTCATCAAGCAGCTGACGGGGCTGGAAGTGCCTTTGCAGCACATCGAAGTAGCCGACGAAGTGAAGACATTCATCGACAAACTGGCGCTGGAACACGCTACGGTGATCGAAACCCAGACCGCCGTCGCCAACGATCTGGTGGAGCTGATGATGGAGTGGACATTCGACGACCTCTGCCGCTGGGACACGATCTCCACGCTCTCGGGCAGGGAGGAATCCAGTTTCGCACCGGAAGGATTGGTCGGCATGAGCATCGGCGATAGCTTTAACGCCGGGATTTCGGGCCGATTACTGGCGTCCAAACTGCCTGAGCCGCTCAAGGGGCTGCAGGAGGAACAGACTTATTCCGGCCACTTCGAAGTGCTGACCGTCCGGCATTATCACGTGCCGCCGGTGGACGACGAATTCGCCAAAGACATGGATTTTGCCGATTTGGCGGAGATGCAGGACAAGATCGCGTCTGAATTGAGCCTGCGCATCCTGCACCAAAACTACAATCTGGAGAACCGCGCCGTTATCGCCAAACTCTTCGGGGACAACAGATTCCCGCTGCCGCCCCAAACTCTACGCTACATCCTGGAGCAGGAATTGGAAGACACCGAACCCAAATACCGCGAGTATATGCAGCACGTCTATCTGGAACGCATCTTCGCGGATATGGTGCAACTCTACATCATGAAAGCCCTGCGCCGGAATCCGGAACTGCTGCCGGAAGGTATCACTTCGCCCGCCGAAGCGGACGCCATACCCGAGGACTTGATCGAACAATACATAGAACATCTGGCGATCCTGGAAGATATCTCCGTGCCAGCCTACAAAGACAGACACGGTCCCCGGTTCGCGGAAAAGGATTTTCGCCTCTCAGCCTGGGATTATCACGCTCTGCGGGGCATCGCGGCTGCCAACGTCTTCGTCGCACCGCCGCCGGAACCGGAAACGCCAGATAACGAACCAAACGAGGAGCAAGCATGAGCTACATCCCCATCGTCATCGAACAGGTGGGCCGCAGCGAACGCGCCTACGACATCTATTCGCGCCTGCTCAAAGACCGCATCGTCTTTGTGGGCGGTATAATCGAAGACAACCTTTCCAATTCCGTGGTGGCGCAGCTGCTGCACCTGGAAGGCGAGGATCCGGAACGCGACATCTATATGTATATCAACAGCCCCGGCGGCGTCATCTCCTCCGGGCTGGCGATCTACGACACCATGCAGTATATCAAATCCAACGTCAGCACCATCTGCATCGGCCAGGCAGCCAGTATGGCGGCTCTCTTGCTCGCGGCGGGACATCCCGGCAAACGCACCGCTCTGCCCAACAGCCGCATCATGATCCATCAGCCTTTGGGCGGCGCGCAAGGACAGGCCGCGGATATCGAAATCCAGGCTAAAGAGATACTCTATCTGCGCGCCAGGATGAACGAAATCCTGCATAAACACACCGGCCAGGATCTGCAGAAACTGGTGGAAGACACCGACCGCAATTACTACATGGACGCCACTCAAGCCAAGTCCTACGGGATCATCGACGACGTGATCGTCAACCGGAAATAACTTGACGAAAATACAGCCATAAGCCAGAATGTTTTGTCAATGTCTGTCCGTCTTAATAATGCTCTCATGCGCAACTGCCGGGCGGACGCAGGAATTGGCCCATTAAGACACTGTATTGACCAGGGAAGCTTAGACAAGGAGGATTCTTGGACAAGTACAAAAACCTGAGCTGCTCTTTCTGCGGCAGGAACGAGGTCGAAGTGAAGACCCTGATCCGCGGCATCGCCGGCAACATCTGCGACGAATGCATCGCCATGTGCCACAACATCATCATCTCCAGCGGCCCGACCGAAAGCGACGAGCAACAGGAGCTGCCCAAACCCAGCGTGATCAAGAGCTACCTCGACCAATATGTGATCGGGCAGGAGAAAGCCAAAATGGTCATCTCCGTGGCGGTTTACAACCACTACAAGCGCATCTTCCGCCAGAGCAAAGATGACAGCATCGACCTGGAAAAGAGCAACATCCTGATGATCGGCCCCACTGGCTGCGGCAAGACGCTGATCGCGCAGACACTGGCGACCTTCCTCAAGGTGCCCTTCGCCATCTCCGACGCCACCACCCTCACCGAGGCCGGGTATGTGGGCGAGGATGTGGAAAACATCCTGGTGCGGCTGCTGCAGGCCGCGGAATATGATGTGGCCAAGGCGGAACGCGGCATTGTCTATATCGACGAGATCGACAAGATCAGCCGCAAATCCGAGACCCCCTCCATCACCCGCGACGTCTCCGGCGAAGGCGTGCAACAGGCCTTGCTCAAGATCCTGGAAGGGACAAAGGTGAACGTCCCGCCCAAAGGCGGACGCAAGCATCCCCAGCAGGACTTTATCGAGATGGACACAAAGAACATCCTGTTCATCGCCGGCGGCGCTTTCTTCGGTCTGGAAAAGATCATCAAGGAACGCCTGGATAAGAAGGCAATCGGCTTCGACGTCAAACTTGGACGCGTCACCGAAGACCAGAATATCTTTGAGAACACCGGCTCGCACGATTTGCTCAAGTATGGCCTCATCCCCGAATTGATCGGACGGATGCCGGTGCTCTGCACCCTGCACGAACTCAGCCAGGAAGCCCTCATGGACATCCTGGTCAAGCCCCGCAACGCCCTTTGCAGCCAGTATAAGAAGTATTTCGAACTGGATGGGGTGGAGTTAAGTTTCACCGAGGAAGCCCTGCAGGAGATCGCCACGACGGCCATCAAACAGCAGACTGGTGCCCGCGGTCTGCGCTCGATCATGGAGAAATTCATGCTCCGGATCATGTACGACATCCCGGACATGGAAAAACTCCGTTCCTGCAAGATCACAGCCGATGTCGTATCCCAGGGCGCAGATCCCGAGTACGGCCTGGCGGAAGCCCCACCCGCCAGGAAGAGAGCTGCCAGCCAGTCCTGAGTGGATACTGTGATCCGCATCCCCATCCTCCTGTTGCTTTCCTCCCTGGTTGTGGGGCTGACAAGCTGCGAAGAGGAGGGGGAATTGCGCATCCGTAACCGCACGGCTTCAGATGTTTGGGTGAGCGCGGACGGCCGCCCACCCCACCAGCTGGAAGCGGAAAGCAACTGGTCGCTTTACTATGAGCAGGAACGCACAGTAACGCTATCCTACAACGGCAACTATGTCTTCCCCAACACGCTCAGCCGGCTGGTGCGTCTCAACCTGGTCACCACGGCGGATATTGTTCCCGATGGTGGCGCGGTCCGCCTGCTCAACGATTCCGCCACCGGTCTGACCGAAGTTTACATCTCATCGGCCGGCGATCCCAACTGGGGCGAAGATGATCTGGCAGGAACGCTACTGCCGGGAGAAAACGCCCTATGGACGGTCACTGCGGGACTCTGGGACATCAGAGTGGGCGATGCTGAAGCCAACTACCACTATCTCTACGACCAGGCAGTTGAGACCAATATGACGCTGGAGCTGTCGCTCTCGGCTTTTGGCAGGAGCGATCGGAAAACCCCGTCCAAGCAGGCAGAGTCCGTCGCAATCAACCGACTAAGAACTGAAAACTGGAGATTTCATGACTCCTGATCTGACCCAAGCACGCCGTGACAAGCTGGCTGATGCCTTGTCCGACGGCGAACACGTTATCATCTTTGCCAAGCCAGCAGGCAATCTGGAAAAATTCACCCAAGACAACAACTTCCTGTATTTCACCGGGCTCAAGCATCCCGATTTGATCTATTTGGCAGGCCGCTGGGCGGGAAAATTCACTGACATGCTGTTCATCGAACGGGGCGATCCCGAACGGGAGGTGTGGGAAGGCAAAAAGCTAGATGCCGAGGAAGCCGCGGCACAGAGCGGCATCAAACGCATCAGGTATGTGGACGAGTTTTACGGCACCCTCTCGGCTATGGCGCCCATGATCACAAAGATTCATGCCAACCTGGGCTTCGCGGCTCTGAACAAGCCGCCCACCTATCCCATGTTCATGCTTCAGCCCCTGCGTGAGCGGCAGCCGCAGATCCAGGTCTGCCAGCTGAACGAGCTGGTGGCGCCTCTGCGCAAGGTCAAAGACACATGGGAACTGGAGCAATTGCAAAAGGCGATCGACATCACCGGAGCCGGATTTATCGACATCCTGCGCAGTGCGCGGGCGGGGATGATGGAGTACGAACTCGAAGCCGCGCTCTTCTACCGGATGCAGGTAAGCGGACTGCAAAACTGGGGCTTTGCCCCGATTATCGCCGCCGGGATCAACGCTGCCACCCTGCATTACGAAAAGAACGAATGCCGCATTGCCAAAGGCGACCTGGTCCTCACGGATGTGGGCGCTTCCTGCAACAACTACAGCGCCGATGTCACGCGCTGCTTTCCCGTCAACGCGAGCTTCAGCAGGCGCCAGAAACAGATCTACGCACTGGTGCTGGAGGTTCAGAAACAAATAATAGCCATGGTCAAACCGGGGGTCAAACTCTCCGAACTGAACAAAGCTACCACCGAACTCCTCGCGCAGGGCCTGATCCGCATCGGCATGATCAATAGCGCCGAAGGAGTTGGCAAGTATTACATGCACAGCGTCAGCCACTTTCTGGGCATGGACACCCACGACCTGGGCGGCCGCGAAGCTTTGCTGGAAGAGGGCAATGTGATCACGGTCGAGCCCGGGATTTATATCCCGGAGGAGAAGCTCGGCGTGCGCATCGAGGACGACGTTCTGGTCACCAAACGCGGTCATCGGGTGCTATCAAAAGCGATCCCCAAAGAGATCGCGGATATCGAGCGGATCCGGCGCGAGGCGCTGAAATCATGAGCAAAGCCATTTACCCCGGCACCTTCGACCCCATCACCTTGGGGCATATCAACATCCTTGAGAAAGCGGCCCGGCAATTCGACCAGGTCTTCCTGGCGGTGGCGGAATATACCGGCAAACAGAACTTTTTCAGCCTGCAGGAACGCTTCGAGCTATGCGCCCAGGCCACGGGGCACATCGCCAATGTCGAGGTGCGGAGTTTTTCCGGCCTGGCAGTGGATTTTGCCCGGGAACTCGATTGCGGGGTGATGATCCGCGGCTTGCGGGCCGTTTCCGACTTTGAATACGAGCTGTCGCTGGCGCTTACCAACACCAAGCTCAATCCCAGCATAGAGACGATCTTCCTCGTGCCCAGCCTGCGCTACATGTACCTTTCCTCGTCCATGATCCGGCAGTTGGCGGAGCTGGGGGCGGAGCTGCAGGACTTTGTCCCCGCCTGCGTGTCCAAGGCCTTAACCGGCAAATTGGGACAGGCCTGATATGGCCAGAAAGACCGCCGAACCCAAAGAGATTACCCAGGTCTCCGAACGCAGTCTGCCCACCGACATCAATGCCGAAGCGGCCGTCATCTCGGCTCTGCTGATCGATTCCGGCATCGTCAGCAAGGGCATCGAGCTGATCAAGGAGGAGTTTTTCTCCCGCACGGCCAACAGACTGATCTTCCGCTGCATCGGCGAGCTGTTCAATGAAGGCGTGGAGATCGACGCCGTCACCCTGAGCAACCGCATGGAGCGCAACAACACGCTGGAAAAGGCCGGGGGCATCCCCTACATCAACGAACTCTCGGACTTTGTGGTCTCCAGCGCCAATTTCGACTACCACCTGAACATTATCACCGAAAAAGCACTGTTGCGCCATCTGATCCTGGCCTGCAACGGCATTATCGAAGCCTGCTACAGCTCGCCCAAACCGGTGAAGACCATCGTCGACGAAGCCGAGCAATCCATCTTCTCCATCGCCGAACTCCCGGAGCATCAAGGCTTCCAGCGCATCGACCAGATCAGCGCGGAGGTCATCGAGACCATCGACCGCATCGCCTCCACCAAGATCCCCGTCATCGGCGTGGCCAGCGGCTTCGGTGACCTTGACCGCCTGACCGGCGGCTTCCGCCCCGGGCAATTCATCATCATCGCCGCCCGTCCAGCCATGGGCAAGACCTCCCTGGCGCTGAACATCGCCTCCCACGCCGCGGTCAATCTGGGCAAAAAGGTGGCCATCTTCACCATGGAAATGGCAGCCGACGAGGTGATCATGCGCCTGTTCAGCAGCGCCGCGGAAGTGAATATGGAAGCCATGCTCAAGGGCTATGGCATGAACGAGGAGAAACTCATCCGCATCATGCAGGCCTCCGAGGTGCTCTCCAGCAAGCAGATCTACATCGACGAATCGGGAACCAACACCCCTCTGGAGATCCGCGCCAAGACCCGGCGGTTGGCGGCGGAGATCGGCGGCCTGGATCTCATCATCATCGATTACCTGCAACTAATGACCCTGCCCCGGGATAAGGACAACCGCCAGCAGGAGATCGCCGAGATCTCCCGCGGCCTCAAGATCCTGGCCAAAGACATGAAGATCCCGGTGGTGGCGCTGTCCCAGCTCAACCGGCTGCTGGAAAACCGCGAGGACAAACGCCCCCGACTGGCCGATTTGCGTGAGTCCGGTGCCATCGAGCAGGACGCCGACCTCGTCATGTTCATCTACCGCGATGAATACTACAATCAGGAGAAAACCGAGAAACCAGGCATCGCGGAGATCATCGTCGGCAAAAACCGGCATGGCTCGACCGGCAACGCCGAACTGGGATTCGTGAAAGAATACACGTTGTTCCGCAATCTGGACACCTCGCATGAATTATAAGTGGCTGAGCGGGGTCGGCGACTACACCATGTTTCTGGGCAAGGTTTTTGGCCGTTTGCCAAGACTCTACAAGCGTCGCCAGGAGTTTATCCTGCAGATCAAGCGCATCGGGGTCGATTCCCTGTTCCTGATCGCCCTCACCTCCGCCTTCACCGGATTGGTGACCGCTTTGCAGGCCGTCTATCAGGCGGGTAGATTCAGCCGCTCCGACCTTGTGGGCGTTCTCATCGGTAAATCGACCATGATCGAGCTCGCTCCGGTTCTGACAGCCCTGGTGCTCACTGGCAGGGTGGGCGCCTCCATCGCCGCCGAGATCGGTACCATGAAGGTCAGCGAGCAACTGGATGCCCTGCGCAGCATGAGCATCAGCCCGGATGAATTTCTTTACCTGCCCCGCATCATGGCAGGCTTGATCGCCTTTCCGCTGATCACCATCTTCTCGGACCTGGTCGGCATTATCTCCGGCTGTCTGTTTTTCTGGCTGCGCTTCAGGGTGCATTACTACAATTTCTTCAACAACATGCGCGCCGCCTTCGAGCCTTTCGACCTCATCAGCGGGCTGACCAAAGCCCTGGTCTTCGGATTTATCATCACTTCAATGGGCTGTTTCTTCGGCAGCCGCACTACCGGAGGCGCGGAAGGCGTGGGCCGCAGCACCACTCTCACGGTCGTATATTGTTCCGTGTTGATACTGATCATGGACTTCTTCGTCGCCTGGGCCCTGCTCAACACGCCACTATGACACAGCGCCTTGTGAAGTTATTATCTCTCACTGCGGCTGCAGACAGCATCTCCCGAAGACTGCTGCCCGGCATCCTGCTGCTCGCTGTGACGGCCTTCTCCTGGCTCGGCTGCCAACCGGCCAAGACCGAGGAGAAATCCCGGACACCGACCACCAAGTTGACCATCTTCGCTTTGGAGGAACTGCGCCGTTCGGGCTTCGAAAAAGTGGTGCTGCGTGATTTCGCTGCTCAGAACAACACCGCCCTGACCCTCAGGCTGTTCCCGGATCTGCCCGCGCTGCTGGATACCCTAAACAGCCCTCAGCATGCCGGCAAGGTCGATCTGGTGCTGGGTCTGGACAACGCCTTCGCGCTTTCGGATTCGCTGTTGGAGCCTTTCACGACGGCGCCCGAGGTTTCGCTGGCCGAGATCAGTTTCGAGGTACCCAAGGATCCCGCCCGGCGCTTGATCCCATATGCCCATGGTTATCTGGCTTTGCTTTACAACACCAAGGTGATCAGCCAGCCCCCGCAGTCTTTCGGCGAGTTGCAGGACGCTCGTTATTACTCGCAGGTGGCAGTATGCGATCCCCAGACCAACGGTCTTGGCCGCAGCACCCTGTTATGGTCCGTCGCCTTGTTTGGCGACAGCGGCTTTGACCAGCTATGGACATCCCTGCGTAAAAACCTGCGCCAGGTCTATCCCGACCGCTGGTCCGCCCTGGAGGCGCTGCGCAAGGGCGAATGCGGTCTGATGCTGGGCCTGCAGAGCACTGGAGCCTGGGACAGCGAGATCTATTCCGGATCAAGCCAGATCCAGGCAGTCGTACCGCAGGAAGGCAGCTTCCAGTATGTGGAGTACGCCGCGCTCTGCAAAGGCACGCCCCACCGGGCGACGGCCCTGGATTTTCTGCGCTATCTGACCTCGGCGGACACCCAGCAATTTGTGATGTACAAGCTGGGTTTGTTGCCGGTCAATGGCCGCACACCACTGATTAAAAGCTTCAAGGCCATCCCGCAGAATGTCTTTGCCCACAATATGAGACTGAGCAAGGAGCCCGTCACCGAGATGCTGCCTTTGTGGCTGGATAGCTGGAGCCGCATCAGCCTGCGTCTGTCCGGTTTCTGATATGCTGCCCCTGCCCCAGCTGGGCTTCAATATCGTCCTCTACCAACCGGAAATCCCAGCCAACACCGGCAATATCGGCAGGCTCTGCGTGGGCACCGGATCCCGCCTCCACATCATCCAACCCTGCCGTTTCCTGCTCGACGACAAATCCCTGCGCCGGGCGGGATTGGATTATTGGCCGGAACTCCAACTCAGCCAATTTCGAGACGTGGAGTCCTGCCTTTCCCAATTTCCCGCCACTCGTGTCTTTTTCTGCACCACCAAGTGCGAGCGCAGCTATTGGGAGCCCCAATACCAAAACGGCGACACCTTCGTCTTTGGCCCGGAATCCCGCGGCTTGCCGGACTCGCTGCTCGTGAGTCATACAAACAAACTCATCACCATTCCCATGCATCCGCTTTGCCGGTCGCTGAATCTGTCCAACTCCGTCGCGGTCGTCCTCTACGAAGCTGTGCGCCAGGTTATGGCATCTGCCGATTCGGCTCCCTCCCCGTGAATTGATCATCGAAAGCGACCAAGCGAAAAAAAGCTTGACAAGCTGGTGTGATTCTTTTTTCTGTTAAACAGTGAGTTGGCCCAAGCAGTAAGCTCGTTGCGTTCTGTTTGCCTGGCTGGGGAGCCAGGCGCCAGGCGCCTGTCCTGTCGGCGATCTCGCAAGTAGCAGCAGTCCAGGAACGAAATGGAAAAACTTGTCATACCTGATGATTTTCAGATTTTCCTACGGGATCACACCCCCGTTCCCAGAACTGCGCCCATCTCCTTTCATCCTTCGCTGCTACCCATTAATCCCATGTCTGATAATGGTTTTCCATCACACTCTGCTCAGCGGCCTGTTGCTCGTAATCATCGCACATTACCACCCAGCGGCCTGAGCGGGAGCAGTGTTGGAAACCACCCCGTTTACTACCATTCAATATCGATTCTGAGCGCCGGATGCCTGAATCCCGGATCCGGGGGAGGCTGACCGGCTCTTGATGACAAAGAGTTGAATCAAATTGTTTACCAGATCTCAGGAGAATATTATGAAGAGAATCCTTTTTCTGCTGGTGGCTTTTTGCCTTGCCGCCGGCTTAATGGCTGATGTGACCAGGATCGTGGCCGAAAGAAACGGCACCCAGATCGCAGACCGATACCCCACCCGGGAGATCTTCTATCTGGAAGATTTCGAAACCGGTGCCACCGGCTGGACACACTGGGACGGCGCTGTTTCGCCCAACAACTGGCACATCTACAACAACGGCGACGCCCAGGGCGACGTCTGGTGGATGGGTGATCCCGCCCTGGCCTCCGGTGGCAACATCGGCGGTTACTACAACCATCAGTACCTGGTATTGGACACCCCCGTCACCAACATTCCGACAGGCTCCACAACCCTCACTTTCAAGATGAGAACCAATCTGGAGGATCCCGCCGGAGCAACTGATCCCTACAGCGGTTGGGACTCCTTCAACATCAGGATCTCCACCAATGCCGGGATTTCCTACTCAGTGATCGATGGCACACTGATCACTCCCACCTACGACTTCGACAGTTCCTATGCCTTCGGCGAAGAACATGGAGAAGGAGCGGGCATCCCCGCCTGGGGCGGCGTGCATGAGCCCTGGACGACAGTAAGCGTCGACCTTTCAGCCTACGAAGGGATGAATGTAAAAGTACGTTTCGCCTTTGCCTCAGATCCCGCTTACAGCACGGCTGAGCAACCTAACATGTTCGGCGTGATGGTGGACGACATCGTACTCGGCGCCTACACCAACAACGGCGTTAATGACACTCAAATGAGCTGGACCAGCCTGGTGCCCACCGCCGGCGATTTCTGGCATATCGCCACAGTCGGCAACGACGCACCCTCGCCCACCCACATCATGAGCTGCCGTAACAGCGCCAACACCTACGTCAACAACATGCTGAACTACCTGCAGAGCCCCTCGATCACCCTGCCGGCCGATGCCACCCAGATCATCGCCGACTTCCAGCTCAGAGGCTCCTATTCAGATCCCGGCGTGTTTCCCGATGTCGATTACTTCGGCTGGGAGATCTCCGTCAACAACGGCCCCTGGCGTTACATGAGCAATCCCTACAACGATCCCGAGGGAACGAACTATGTCTATTCCGGTGCCGCGTCCACCTGGATGTCCATGATCCTGGGCTACACTCTGGATGGCGATATCTCCGATTTCGCCGGCCAACCGGTCAGATTCCGCTGGTATTTCCAATCCAACGACACCACTCCCATCGGCTTCCCTCTGGAGATCGACGACTTCCAGATCTTCTCCGTGACCGCCGCGCCCGCCGCACCGAACCTGATCTTCCCCGTCAACGGCGCGGACAACGTACCCAGCTCCGGATTCAGCCTCGACTGGTCTGCATCTTCGCAGGGAGCCCTGCCAGAGTATTACACTGTCTATATGGACATGGTGGAAGCCAATCTTCCTGCCTCGGCCGAGCATACCTGGGAAAAGACGACCTCCATTTCCGATCCCACTGTGGACGGCGGCATCACTTTCATCCCCGGACAAAGATGGTATTGGCAGGTCGGCGCCTCCATTACAGGATACCCTGAAGCCCTGAGCGACATCTATCGCTTCGACATCACCAATGATGTCGTGATCAACAGCTTCCCGTGGCTGGAAGATTTCGATGACCTTACGCGTATCTTCCCGCCCGCCGGTTGGACCATTGCCGACCTCGATGGCGGTGGCTCCACCTGGACGGAAAACACTGTCGCCACCTACAACCATACACCTGGCGGCACCAAATCCGCCAAGCACGGTTATGGCCCTGTCACTCCATCCAGCAACGGCTGGCTGATCACCCCCGCTGTGTCGATCCCCTACATCGCCGGCGCTTTTTGGTATATGGATTGGTGGAATTACAACGTTTATCCCACCTATATGGTCTACAACGGCATGCTGGTCAACCCGGTCTCCAATGACCCCAACGATCCCAACTGGCTGCAATTGTGGTCCCAGGGAACTGCTGCGGCCGCCTGGTCCAACGCAGCGGTGAACATCACCGACTACGCCGGCCAGATCGTCTACTTCGCCTTCAACTACCAGGGCGCGGACGCAGATGACTGGTATGTGGACGATGTCCATATCGTCGCCTACACTTCGGATGAAACGCCACCTTCGATCGCGCACCTGCCATTGCTCAACTCCCTGTTTGACGACAGTCCCTACACCGTCACGGCCGATATTGTGGACGACGCCATCTGGAACAACGCGATCGCCAGCGCCAATCTCTATTACAGCATCGACGACGGCGTCACCTGGAGCGCGCCCATCGCCATGGCGCCGGACACCCGCGAACTGTGGAGCGGCGACATCCCTGCCCAGAGCCACGGCACGACCGTCAAATACTATATGGAAGCCTCGGATGATGAAACCAACATGGCGACTTCCAGCATCTACAGCTTCCAGGTCAATGACCCGGTCTGGATTCAATACGATACGGGCGGAACAGGTTACACCGGATTCCCGACCTATGTCTGGGGTCCGATGATCTATTACGCCAATCCCCTCTACGGCACTGGAATCCCCTTGCAGCTGCTGGCCGTGGATGGAGCCCTGCACAACGCCAACACAGGCAATCCGCCCACCCCTGCCAACCTGCATGTCTATGCTGATGACGGAGTCAATCTGACGGATATCATCACTCCCGTTCCGGTCACCTTCACCCACAGAACGCGCCTGGAAACAGATCTCTCGGCCCTGAACATCCAGATCACCTCCCCCTTCTTCTGGATCAGCTACGAAGATATTCCCACCGGCTGTTATTTCCAGTATGACGCGACCTATAACTACACCACCCTGTACCTGATCACCGGTGGAACGATCTATTACTCCACCAGCCCCGGCGAGTGGTGTATCGGCGCCTATGTGCAATCCGGCCCCGCCGGCGTGGAAGCCCCCGAAATCAGCATCGCGCTGGTGGGCGGCGTTCCCACCCTGAGCTGGGATGCAGTGGACGGCGCCGCTTCCTACAACGTCTACGGCAATGCCGATCCCTATGCCGCCGATCCCTGGACCATGCTGGGCAATACCACCGGTCTCAGCTATCCCTACACCGGCACCGAACTCATGGAGTTCTTCAAGGTGAGAGCGGATACCGAAGTTCCCGTACGCGAGACTGTTATCGGCTTGCCCTTCTCCCACAACAACGCTCCCGAGATCACGGTCCTGCCCAGTCAAGTGAAGGAATAACACAGATAACCAAGTAAACGAACCACCAGCGGTGTTCATCACCGCCTGACAATCAAGCCCCTGCCCACGCGGGGGCTTTTT
>CAYXEF010000028.1:14887-26017 GCA_964463825.1 uncultured Candidatus Cloacimonadota bacterium
TGTTCCGCCCTCCGGGCTCATACCCGATCAATCCTAAAATGAATTCAAAAAAACCCGCGGCAGGATTTGCTCCCGCCGCGGGCAATGGTCAGGTATGTGTATTCATCTCATTTCATCAGGATCATCCTGCGGGTGGCGTTGAACTTGCCGGCCTGCATCTTGTAGAAGTAGATGCCGCTGGCCACAGGCCGCCCCGAGGAATCAGTGCCGTCGAAGACCACACTGTGCTGTCCGGCCTGCTTCTCGTCCTTGACCAGTTGTTTAACCAGCTGGCCTTTGACATTATAGATGTCGATGTTGACCGGGCCGCTCTCAGCCACGCTGTAGCGGATTGTGGTGCTGGGGTTGAAGGGATTGGGATAATTGCCGCCCAGCTCGGTGCGCAGCACGGGCGCGGTGATATCCTCATTGGCCACGCTGCCGCCATCGGAGTGGATGGTCACATCGTCCAGATAGAAGACGAAGGCATCGTCGGACACGCAGCGGATGGCGATGTAGACCAGTTGGTTGTCATAGGCGGAGAGGTCGTAAACGTATTCATGCCACTCAGTCGGCGCTTCCACATAATCGCCCGGATTGACGAAGGTAAAGCCCTGGATGATGATCGTGGGCAAGGTGCTGACCCCCACGCGGAAGCGTTCCAGGCCGTAGGCGTCCGTATGGGAGCGCGCGAAGAACTTGATCGAGCTGTTGGTGCCCATGGAGATCCGCGGACTGATGATCCAGTCGTTGTTTACCGCAGTGGTCGCGGCGAAACAGGCGGCCATTTTCGCCCCGCTGTGAGCCGTGATGCTGGTCAGCGGCGGCGTGGTGGCGGAAGGATTGAAGATGATGTAGGCCATATGACCGCCCGAACCGGGGAAGTCATATCCGGTGATCCCGTAGGTGTCCGAGTTATCCTGGTCTCTCAGGGTCCAGGGGGCAAAGGTGGTGGCGAAATCGGGATGAGCCTCGAAATCGTCGCCCATGACCAGCTCGGCCAATTGGAAGTTCAGTTCCACGATGACCGTGGCAGGATCGGATTCGCCGGTCGAGGCAAAGGAGGTCACGTTGTAGGTGTAGGTGGCATTGGGTAGGCCGGCATCGGTGTAAGTAAATATCTCCTCGTCATTTAACGTGGCCAGCAAGTTTCCGTCCCGATAGACCTTGTATCCTGTGATGACGCGGTCCGGTTCAGACGGGGTGAAGCGGTTGAGGGCCAGCGGCAGGTTGACCAGCGGGTACTCGCGCAGTTCCGCGATCGGGTTCAGCTGCTGCAGCGGCGGAGGCGCGAATTGGGCAAAGGCGCGGATATTCCAGTTGTAAGGAAGCGTGGGCGCGACCTGCGTGAGGGTCTGCCAGGCGCCCTGGAAATACATCATGTTGCCCTTGCCTTCCACAGGCGGGCCGGAGTCGCAGCCAGCGGGATAGCCGCCCTGGGTGTTGACCTCGTATCCGTAGTAGAGGTCGCCTGTCGCGGGTATGGGGATCAGGGCATTGAGGATCACGGTGTTCCATTCGTTCATCACCGGGCTGGCCACCACCTGGGAGTGGACCAAAGTGCCGGCGTCGCTGGCGGAGCCTCCGGTCCAGACCTTGAGCGTATAGACGCAGTTATTGAAAACTGGCACAAACTCAAGGCGGCTGATGGAGCGTCCGGCGTAGGGGACGAGATCTTCCTGCGGCCAGCGATGCGCCACGTCAAAGACGATGGCGGCGCCCACACCCACTGAATTCCCGAGAGCCATGTTGCACCAGGTGATCCAATCGCCCTCGGGATTTGTCCAGTTGAGGATGATATCGCGGTCTTGCGTGATGGCTGTGAGATTGGCGGGAGGCAGGATCACGGGATCGACGTCCGCAAGGACCGGACCGGCGAGGGTGGACTCTCCGGAGGTGTAGTAGGCCGAGACGCCATAGCTGTAGAGCCCGGAAGTGAGTCCGGCATCGGTGTAGCTGGTGGAATCCGGGAAACTTGTCGTATCGAGCAAAGAACCGTTGCGGTAGATCTTATAACCCATCAGGGCGCGGGATTCCACCGGGGCGGTCCAGTTCAGGATAACGTCGAAACCGTTGACGGTCGCGGTGAGGTTGGTGGGGGGATTCAGTTGCTCCACCCAGACGTCGATGGAAATCGTATCCAGGTAGATATAGAACATATCGGCATCACTGTAGCCTTTGAAGCCGACATAATAAACTCCTGCCTCCTGCGGCGGGATGATCGCCTCAGCCAGCAGGTAGTTTTGGTTGGTCATGTTCTCGTTGACGTAGATCTGGTTGTAGAGGCTGTCCGCAGAGGGCGCCGTACCCCAGTAGACGGCGAGTTTCTCGGGAAAGTCCACACTGGTGGCGCGATAGAAGAATTTGACCTTGTAATAGTTGCCTTGGGCCAGTTGCAGCGGCGGCATCAGCAGCCAGTCGTTCATGGCCAGGTTCGAGTTGTAGCGCATGCGCGCGCTGTTGGGCGCGCTCTGGAAGTTGCCGGTGTAGGTCTCCCAGAGATAGGCGTCGTTGTTGGCGTTGATGGTGGTCCAGCCCAACGGTAAGGCGGGAGGTGAGCTGGTATCGAAATTCTGGAGGTAGGGATATGTGGTGATGGTCGGATCGGCCAGCGTGGTAAAGCTCCAGACCGGGCAGTTTATAGCGTCGCCATACGTGTTGTAGGGCACGATCTGCCAATAGTAGGTGGTGCTGTAGTTGAAATCTGCGGGATTGTAGGTGCTGCCGGTCTGCATAGTGCCATTGACCAGGTTGGTGGGCGGATTGTCCGTACCCAGATACACCTTGTATCCGTCCACAGTGCCACCGCCGGCGGTCCAGCTCAAACTCGCCGCAACGGCGACATTCACAGCTCCGTTGGCAGGATTGGGCGACTGCGCCGGCAGAGGGGGCTCGCCCGCAGCCGGGGGCGTAAAAGTGAACCACAATCCCAGGGGCGGAAAGACTGTGGCGCTGAGGACGCAGAAGTTATTGTTGGCCGTTCCGGCAGTAGTGGCGGCCCAGTCCAAGGTGGTGGTGCGGTTGTTGAAATCCGCGTTTGAGTCACCTCTCAACCCGACCTGGATGGATTGCGCGGAGGTAGCTGTTACTGCGGTGAACGCTCCATAAGCGCAGCGAACCAGGTTGCCATTCTCATGCAGCTGAATCTGGAAGGTGAAATCATCGGTGGCCGCGGCAGTCGGCGAACGGCGATAGTGTTTCCATTGCACCGTGAACACCCGGTCCGGGGCGGTGCCGCTGAGCAGATACATCAGTTCGCCATTGTCTCGGCTTTTGATGTCACGGTTCAGGGCGGCGACGATATTGTTGGTGCCTGTTGTGGAACTGATCGCGGTATTGCTGGTCAGCACCGTGGCACCCATAGCCAGGAATCCGTTGGTCTGGACACTGACCTCGGTGTAGTCCACCCCGTTGAAGTTGATAGTGAAGCCCAGAGGGATGGCATTGAAACTCTCATTGTCATTGGTGACTGTCCCCAGGACCGTTCCACCGGTGATTTCAGTGAAGGTTCCCAGGGTGGAAGCGAACGAATACTCGCTGACCGTTGCCCAGCCCGCTGTCGCCAGCAGAACCAGGAACAACATAAGCAACCAGTTCATGATCTTGTCCATCGGAACTCCTTATCGGTTGTAATTATCTGAATCCAAAACACTGCTCTGTGTGAGCTGTGAGCTAATGCACACAGCTATACCAAATGCGCTGTTTTCCTTTTTGTGTCAAGTAAAAACTCTCGGTTACCGTATCTTGCTTGCTCATCACCGCTTTCATCGCAGAGACAGGCATGTATCAGAAGCCAATTTCAGATCAGCCCAGAAGTTTCTGCACTGCCAGAACAACCGGGATTTCGCCAGCCTGGACTTGCCGGCGCAGCTCGGGTAATTTGTCTTTCACAGCGTTGTCATTAAAGAAACGATTGAGCACCGCTTCCGTGAGCAGATCTTCGAACCAACAGGCCACCTGAGTATGACGACGTTCCATAAAGACGCCGTTGTCCTGGCCTTGATTGACAAAGCGCTCGATCGCCGACCAGATCTCCGCCAGTCCGGTTTTGTGTAAAGCGGAGCAGGTCAAGGCGCGGGTGGTCCACCCCGTGGTGGCGTGACGTAGGTAGTGCAGGGCGTTGTTGAGTTCCTGGCTGGCCAGCTCCGCAGCGCTGAGGTTATCGCCGTCAGCTTTGTTGACCACGATGAGGTCGGCCAGTTCCATGATGCCTTTTTTGATGCCCTGCAGTTCGTCGCCGGCGCCGGCGATCTGCATCAAGAGGAAGAAATCGACCAGTGAACGCACCGTGACTTCGGATTGTCCTACGCCCACGGTTTCGATCAGGATGATATCGTAGCCCGCGGCCTCGCAGAGAATGACGGATTCGCGCGTTTTGCGCGCCACGCCGCCCAAAGCGCCGCCGCTGGGGGAAGGCCGGATGAAACTGTCCGGATGCCGGCTCAATTGCTCCATGCGGGTCTTGTCGCCCAGGAGGCTGCCCTTGGAGAGCGAACTGCTGGGATCGATGGCCAGCACTGCGACCCGGTGTCCCCGTTCTAGCAGCCAAAGACCGAAATTCTCGATGAAGGTGCTCTTACCCGCACCGGGAACGCCTGTCACGCCAATGCGTAAGGAGTCTCCGGAAGCTGGCAGCAACAGACGTATCAATTCCTGCCCGTCCTCAAAGTGCCGTGCTGAATTGCTTTCAATGAGCGTGATCGCCTTGGCCAGCATGGTGCGGTTCCCTTGCTTCACCCCTTCCGCCAAGCTCTGTGGGGTGGGGCTATGGGTCGCACCAAGGCCGCCAACCCGCGCGTTGACGCTGCCGGCGGCTCTTTCAGCCGCCATTACCCGGGAAGCGAATTCCCGCCCCGCGTTTCGGGGAGTCCATTCAGGTTTGCGGGTCTTAGCCATGCGCGGCAGGGGATGGCAGCAACTTGTCCAGTAACAGCGTCGCCGCCTCGGGCAACCGGGTGCCCGGACCGAAGATCGCGGCGGCACCGTGGCTGAGCAGAAATTCGTAATCCTGGGGCGGAATGACACCGCCGACCGTGATCAGGATGTCCGGACGGCCCAGTGTGGCCAATTCCTTCACCAATTGGGGCAGCAGCGTCTTGTGCCCGGCAGCCAGTGAACTCATGCCGATGATGTGCACATCGTTCTCCACGGCCTGCCGCGCTGTCTCTTCCGGAGTCTGAAACAGCGGACCCATATCCACGTCGAATCCCATGTCCGCGAAAGCGGTGGCGACGACTTTGGCGCCGCGGTCGTGGCCGTCCTGGCCCAGTTTGGCGATCAGGATGCGCGGACGGCGTCCTTCGCGGTCGGCAAATCTATCCGTCAGACCCCTGACTTTTTCGATATCGTCCATCTTTGCATACTCGCTGCTGTAAACGTTGTTGATCAGTTTGATGGTCGCCTGGTGGCGTCCGAAGACCTTTTCCATGGCGTCCGAGATCTCGCCCAGACTGGCTCTGGCCCGGGCAGCCTCGACCGCCAGTTCCAGCAAATTGCCGCTCTCGTCCCGCGCGGCGTTGGTCAGAGCATCCAGGCAGGATTGCGCGCGTTGGGGATCCCTCTCGGAGCGAAGTTTCGCCAGACGTGCCAGCTGAGCCTCGCGCACCGCAGTGTTGTCCACTTCCAGGATCTCCATTGCGGCCTCTTTCTCCAACCGGTACTTGTTGACGCCAACGATGATATCCTCACCGGAATCGATGTGCGCCTGGCGACGGGCTGCGGCGGCTTCGATGCGTAGTTTGGGCAGACCGTTTTCGATCGCCTTGGCCATGCCGCCCAGTTCCTCCACCTCCAGGATATGAGCCCAGGCGCGGTGCATCAGGGCGTCGGTGAGGTACTCCAGGTAGTAGGAGCCGGCCCAGGGATCGATCACCTTGGTGATGTAGGTCTCATGCTGCAGGTAGAGCTGTGTGTTGCGGGCGATGCGGGCGCTGAAGTCCGTGGGCAGGGCGATGGCCTCGTCCAGGGAATTGGTATGCAGGGACTGCGTGTGGCCCAGCGTGGCGGCCAGCGCTTCGATGCAGGTGCGGGTGACATTGTTGTAGGGATCCTGCTCCGTGAGGCTCCAGCCTGAGGTTTGGGAGTGGGTCCGCAGCGCCAGGCTCCTGGGATTGCGGGGATTGAACAGCTTGATGAGCTTGGCCCAGAGTACCCTTGCGGCGCGGAGTTTGGCCACTTCCATGAAGTAATTCATCCCCTCCGCCCAAAAGAAAGAAAGCCGCGGTGCGATCACGTCGATATCCATGCCCGCGTTGACGGCTGTGCGCACATACTCCAGGCCGTCGGCCAGCGTGTAGGCCATCTCCAGATCCGCTGTGGCGCCGGCTTCGTGCATATGGTAACCGGAGATGCTGATGCTGTTGAATTTGGGCATGTGCTTCGCTGTGTATTTGAAGATGTCGGCAATGATGCGCATGGAGGGCTCCGGCGGATAGATATAGGTGTTGCGCACCATGTATTCCTTAAGGATGTCATTCTGGATCGTGCCGTTGAGCAGCTCCGGCTTGACGCCCTGCTCCTCGGCCGCCACGATGTAAAAGGCCATGATGGGGATCACGGCTCCGTTCATGGTCATGGAAACGCTCATCTGATCCAGCGGGATGCGGTCAAAGAGGATCTTCATGTCCAGAATGCTGTCCACAGCCACGCCGGCTTTGCCGACATCGCCCACCACACGGGGATGATCGGAGTCGTAACCGCGGTGCGTAGCCAGGTCAAAAGCGATGGAGAGCCCTTTCTGGCCCATGGCCAAATTGCGCCTGTAAAAGGCGTTGCTCTCCTCAGCTGTGGAAAAACCGGCGTATTGCCGGATCGTCCAGGGACGCTGGACGAACATCGAGGGATAGGGTCCGCGCAAGAACGGCGGGATACCGGATAGATAATCCAGATGCTCGAACTTATCTATGTCTTTGGCGGTGAAGAGAGCC
Source organism: uncultured Candidatus Cloacimonadota bacterium (assembly GCA_964463825.1). Taxonomy (GTDB): domain Bacteria; phylum Cloacimonadota; class Cloacimonadia; order Cloacimonadales; family Cloacimonadaceae; genus Syntrophosphaera. Next base: position 21,793 of record CAYXEF010000028.1, read on the forward strand.
TTGACTTCGATCTGTTCGTTGGTCTTCCATGCTGTCTCAGGCAGATCCGTTTTGGCAGCGGCAGCTCTGAATTCGGGATTGATCTTGGTGAAATCGGGATTCATTTTTCCACCTCCAGCAGTTCTGCCAATTGGCCCAAGACGTTGTACGCATTGGCCTTAAGATGGATGAACAGGCGGATTCCCTGCTCTTTGTAAGTCTCGACCATATCCGCCGGATATCCGGCCAGGATCGGGATCAAATCCGGCAATGCCTGGCACAGTTCGGGCACCAGCTGCCGGTAGTTGTCGTCGGTAGAGCAGATGCAGAATGCCTTGGCAGATGAGGATCGGGCAAAGGCGACAGCTTCAGCGACGGATGCGAAGCCGGGAGAGGAAGTGACCTGCAATCCGCCCACCTGCAGGAAACCGGTCGCGAAATCTGCTCTGGCTTTATACTCTGCCAAGTTGCCCATGTTTATAAGCAGCACCTCTGTGTTGGCACCTGACGCGCCAACACGAGAGCGCAGGGCCTCCAATGCCTCCAACAGACGGCGTCGGGGCAGGGCTCCAGCATCTAACTCCACGGCCTTCCTCACATCCGCAGCCTGATGTATTACGGGTGCCGGGGGTGCGTCTTCATCGGGATTGGCATACATGTTGACGCCCACGCAGACATCGCGGCGTTTATGCACGGCTTCGATCCGCGCCTGGGCGGTGGCGCCGATCAGAGCATGAATCTTACCTTTCCGCAACGACCTGATCATGCCACCCTCGGCTTCCAGTTCCTGCATCAGTTTCCAGGCCTGGCTGGCCAATTCCCGGGTCAGGTTTTCGATGTAATAGCAGCCGCCTGCCGGGTCGATCACCTTGCTCAAATGCGCCTCTTCCTTGAGGATCAATTGCTGGTTGCGGGCCAGGCGCCGCGTGAATTCATCCGCCGGCCCCGTCAGCGCGTTGAAGCGGCCGAGCTCCAGACTGTCCGCGCCGCCGATCACTCCGGCGAATCCTTCCGTGGCTGTGCGCAGGATGTTGACATAGACATCCCAGGCACTTTTATTGAAGGTGCTGGTTTGTCCATGGATCCAGATCTGCTGGGAACGCTCAGCACCGCCGAAGGACTTGACCATTTCCGCCCAGAGCAAGCGGAAAGCCCGAATCTTGGCGATTTCCATGAACAGGTTCGAGCCCAAAGACAGGCGAGATTGAAACAACGGCGCGACCTGGTCGATGCCAAGGTCTGAGATCTGCAAACCCTGGATATAACCGATCGCAGTGGAGAGCACGAAAGCCAGTTCCTGTGTGGCGGAAGCCCCGGCCGCGGCATAAACGCCGCCGTCTATCGACAGGCAACGCAGCCCCGGCAATTTGGCCAGCACGAGATTCACATTGTCCAACATCTTCTGCCAGATTTCATCCAAAGGCCAGCTGAGATAGCCTTTGCGGGCGAATTCACCAGTGGGATCAAAACCCACGCCCCCCCGGATGCGGCCCGGATCGTGGCCTCGCTCCAGCAGATATTGTTCCAAGAGCGGCAAGATCTGCTGATCATCGCTGTCCAGCTGCATGAAGAGTGGTGCGGCGCCCAGATCGATGCCATGCAGCAGATCGCGGAAATCCTCGATACTGTTCAAGCTGACGCCCTGCCGGTCGTCCTGCTGCAGGACGATATTGATGGCCGTGAGCCCCAGCTGCAGATCTTTCAGAAGTTGTTGATTGAGGGCGCTCAGATCAGGATTGTCGTAGCTTTGCGCGATCAGCCAGCCCTCAGCCAGCCTGCGTTGTGGGTCGTTGCTCCGCAAATAGGGCGGGCTGCCGGGCTGGCTTCCGAGGAAGGGCAGATCATCCAAATCGGCCTTGGTGTAGATCGGTTTCAAGGTGATCCCTTCATAGGTCTGGGTATGCATAGCCCGGTCAAAATCCGCCCCTTTGAGGCTGGCCTCCACTTCGCGGCGCCATTCCTCCAAGCTGGGCGGAGGAAAATCCGCACGTAGATTGAGATCTTTTTTCAGTTCCACATTCTCTCCTTGCCCGCTTAAGCTTGTTGCATCAAGGCTTGGACCGGTTTCATCTGGTAGGGCGAGCCCTGCACGATGGCGTCCAGGACAGCGCCGCCGCCGGTGAAGAAATAATAGCGCGGATCATTGACCGCTTTAGCGAAAACACCGGGCAGCAGATCTCGGAAATCCTGGATGGTATCGCCGCCGCCGAACAGCTTTCGCGCACCGGAGCAGCCGTCAATCAACTGATACAAAGCCTGGGTACCCGCGCCAAACAAGGCGGTGTAGCCCATAACCGCATTGACGAAGATCGTCGACGCGCCGGCAAAAAGCTCCCGGACGCCCGGCTCGGCAAAGGACTCGGGCGCGATATCCAGCACATAGTTGAGTTTGGTGCCAGGCTTCAGATCCGAGATCCTGTGTTTCCGCCAGCTTTGGGCATGGTCAAAACTGTCGGATTCCACAATGTAGGGCAATTCCACGATCCTGTCCAGATAGGCCTCGCTGTCCTTGATGAATTGCGCCGCCAAGGCCAGATCGTCCTCGCCGACGCCCTCGATGCGCAGCTGATACTTCACACCCAGATAGGCGTTATAAAGCACTCCGCCCAGCACCAAACGGTCGCAGAGCTTGATCAGCGAGGACAGCGGCCCGATCTTGGTGTCGAATTTGGCGCCGGCGACCACGGCCACCAACGGCCTCTGCGGCTCGAACACCTGCTGCAGGTTGGATATCTCCTTGAGCAGGAGCAAACCCGCGTAGGAAGGCAAATACCTGGTCACGGCAAAGGTCGAGGCATGCGCCTGCCAGCTGCCGAAAGCGTCGTTGACAAAGAGATCCGCGTATGAGGCCAGGCCTTTGGCCAGTTCGTCGGCGGAGCCGTCTTTGGCCTCTTCGCCCTTGAACCAGCGGGTGTTGGGCAGATACACGAAATCCGCCTGTCCCGTCCGCATAGCTGCAACAGCTGACCCGATCGGAGCCAGATCCGTGATCCCGGCTTTACCCGAGGCCGCGCAGGACGGTATCAAGCCCCGCAATTGCAATTTCTCCTCCAGATACCGTACGATTGGTCCGACCCCGTCTCCGTCATCGATGGTGATTTCACCTGTCTGTTTATCGTAAGGCCTGCCCACATGGGTCATCAGGATCGGTTTGCCGCCCTGCTTGTAGATATGCAGCAGGGTGGGAATGGTGGCGTCGATGCGCATGGGATCTTTGATCCTGCCTTTTTTTACCACATTGTGGTCCATACGCACCAATACGTTTTTGCCAAAAAGATCGGCATCCAGGAAACAGGGCACGCGGCTCATATTCCAATCTCCTTATCTATCTTTATATATTGTATGCGGATACGAGATCTGATCCGATCTGGGGAGATCGAATCGGTGATTTGTTTAAGTTTAAGAAACAGCCAGTTAACGTCAAGGTTTTTCTCGCTGCCGGCGGCGAAATTCCCAGGGAGGGATGGGATTCTTATCGGCCCACAATCCTTTCCTGGCCTGCCTCGCCTGAAACTCCAAAGTCGCCAGCACCGGACTTTCATCGTCCTTGTATTGCCAGGCCAGCCCCGCTTTGAGCAGTTCCCGGTTGAGATTTCTTCCGTCGGGCAGTCTCACCGTGCCCAGATACCGGCCGTAGCGGTCCTTGTCCTCGTAGGTGACCTTGACCTGCTTTCCAAATGCCAGTTCCGATGTGAATTGCCTGGCCACATTGCCGAAAGCCTGGTTTTTTTCCGGACAGTCGATCCCGTCCAGACGGATGCGGTAACTGGTTTTTCCGGCCAGAACCGTGATCGTGTCGCCGTCCTGGATGGAGACGACCTGGCCCCTGATCTCCTTTCCCGACAGGAAATTGTACACCGCAAAACTGACCACCACCAGAATAGCGCTCAGAATCAGTTTTTTCATCGTTTCTCCCGTATCCAGACTTATGGTCGGGGCTCAGTTGTCAACCGAAATCTCCGTCCCCGGTAACAAGTGCTATGGGCTTATCTCTTTTGCCGTACGGGCAACTTGATCAGGAGCCAGGATATTCAAGCCCTGTAGGTCAGAAATTGCTTGACATGTATTGAGAGAGTGTAAATCTTGGTTCTGTGTTTGTGTGAATAATATAAAGAGCCCGGCTGAGCACAATCAATGCCGGGCACCAAGATATCGACCATATAATGGATAAGGAGACTAAACATGAAACGCCAAGTAATTGTGTTCTTCATTCTTGTGTTAATGGCACCTCTGATCGCGCAACCCT
>CAYXEF010000029.1:0-15844 GCA_964463825.1 uncultured Candidatus Cloacimonadota bacterium
GGGTCCCGGGTCAAGCCCGGGACGACAAAGAGGACTGGGTCCCGGGTAACCCACCCCACCAGACCACTGCGCGATCCGTCGGGGATCCCGGGTCAAGCCCGGGACGACATAGGCGCGTGGAAGCGTGGAGAGGAAAATGGGTCCCGGGTCAAGCCCGGGACGACAAAAATGGAACACCAGATTTATCTGGTCGGACCGCCGGATTTATCCGGTGAAACTTTTGCTGTTTAATCTTTTAATACATCCTCTATTCATGACCCGTTCTCTTTTGCTGAAGTCGCAGCGTTTACGTCGCGCGACTCGAGCGTAGCTTAAGCCCGGATGAAGAGCCTTTGAGGATCGGCCGGGAGTTTACAGGTTTTCGATATTCTTGAGTGGTTTGGGAGCCGTGGCGGGAGAGATCCCTTCCAGGGTCAGATAGCCCAAAAGCGGCGAACCGGTGGGCTGGCCGCCGGCGTCCTCGCGGAAAAACTGCACCGGAATGAGCAGGGGAGCGCCGTCTGGCCCGCTGACGTGATCGCCCTCCTGGCGGGAGAGCGGATTTCCTTCCGCGTCACGCGGGAAGGGGTTGTCGTGGAGCCAGGCTAGGCCAATGGCGGCGTTGCCCTCCGGGGCATTGACATTCTTGCGCGTGGAACCGATGGCCAGACGCTGCCTGAGGCTGAGATTGGGTGAATTGATACTGGAAGTGACGCTGCCCAGGCGTTGGCCGTCCCGATAGACTCCACGGTGGGAGGCGATCCCCTCGGCGACGAAGATCAGCAGGGCTTTGCGGGATCCAGCCGACAATTCCTTTTCCAGGGCGGCTTTGCCAACGAACTCCGGCTTGCCCATGTCCACGGCGGCCGCAAACAAAGGAGCGTTGACGGGAGTGTGATCCGGATCGTATTCACTGCCCATGAGCGGGAGCCCGTACGGCCCGGCGGAGATGCGGTTTTCGTCCCGGCCGCCCAGTCCGACCAGCAGTCCGCCCAGCTCCAGCGCCTGGCTCACGATGCGCTGAAAGTCCTCCGCTGCGTTGGCGACGGGCAGATATAGCTCCCAGCCCCAGCGATTGGTGTAACCGGTCCGGCTGATGATGTAATGTCCGCCGTTATGGTCGAACTCGTTGAAGCTGAAGTAGTTCATGTTCTTGTCCGGTTGGGCGCGGTTTTTGAGGACGGCCTCGCCAAAGACGCTTTTGACCAGTTTGTAGGAGAGCGGACCCTGGATGTCCACCTTGACGAGGGTGTCCGAGATATCCTCCGCCCAGATCTCTTCCCCGCCTGTGGCCTGGCTCATGATGCGGTCGATATCGGCCACGAGGCCCCGCCCACTGTCAGTGATATCGTGTCCGGCGTTGATCACGGCGATGTATTCGCTGTCCGAGACGCGCATCAGGATCATGTCGTCCTGGACGCCGCCGCGTTCGTTGAGCAGCAGGGTGTATTTGCAGGCGCCGACCTTCATGTCGCTCATTTTGCCGGCCAGAGCGCGGTCCAACACTGCCAGAGCATCCTTGCCCCAGAACCGCAGTTGGGCCATGTGGTCGATGTTGTAAACGGCGAGGTTGTTGACCGCGGCTGCCTCTTCCAGCACGGAAGTGAGGTAGTTGACCGCCATGTCGTATTCGCCGAAGTTGCTGCGTTTGATCCCTTGTGGGGGGAGACCTCTGCGCTTGGCCAAAAGCGGCAGATACCAGTTTTCCTCCAGGTCGTAGAGGAAAGTCTTGCGGGGGACAGGGGGAAAGTCAAATCCAAGTTTGGGCATGGGTGGCTCCTTTATGTTTACAGCATTTTTGTCAAAGCAGATCATGGACGATCCTGCCGCCCAGCAGGGTGAGCAGAGAACGCGCTTCCAGCCAGTATGTGTCCGGCAGTGGGGTCCAATCCTCGAGTACGGCGAGATCGGCGTATTTGCCCACGGCGAGCGATCCGGCCTGTTGCTCAGATTGCGAACCTTGGGCGGCGCCGAGAGTGTAGGCTGCGAGGGCTTGCTCCGCGCTGAGCCGCTGTTCCGGCCTCCAGGATGGTTGGTTGGGATCGAGGCCAGGCTTGCGGGCGATGGCGCTGAAAACGCCCAGGAAGGGGTTGATGGTCTCGATCGGTGCGTCCGAGCCAAAGCCCATGGGAACACCCGCATCCCGCAATGTGGCGAAGTTGTAGGCCTGATCGCGAATGAGCGCCCAAAGCGTCTCGATCATGGGGACGTCATTGGCCAGATGGACGGGTTGGACCGAGCAGTAGGCGCCGCTTTCCTTGAGTGCAGGCAGATCCCCCGGCCGCAACGACTGCAGGTGTTCGATCCTTTGCAGGACAGAAGACTCAGGATGCTGTTGGCGCAATTGCCAGAAGGCTTTGATCACCGTGTTCACAGCGCGGTTGCCGATGGCGTGGACGGTGCAGCCGATCTTCTGTGACAAAGCCCGTTCGGCGATGTCCAGCAATTCTGGGGCTGAGAGGCGCAGGATGCCGCAATTGTCGATGGAACCTGGATAAGGCGCGTCGATTGCCGCGGTTTGCGAACCCAGGGAGCCGTCGGCGAAGATCTTGACTCCGCCCCATTTGAACCAGTCATTGCCGGAGTAGGAGATCCTGTTCTGGGCGATCGCCTGGTCCAGCTCAGCGAAGGGAAAATGGCAACAGACACGCAGAACGCGCTCCGCAGCCAGATCCTGCAGCAAGTCGGCGCCAGCTCCTGTTTCCATGCTGTGCAGCGTGGTCAAGCCCAAGGCGTAGAGTTCTGGCAGAGACTGGCGGAGGGCTGCGTGCAATTGCTCCGGAGTGGGCGGAACGATGTGGCGATCCAGCTGCTCGGAAGCGGTTTCGGAAAGAATTCCGTTGGGCAGGCCGTCAGAGTCCCGATGGATCTTGCCGCCCGGAGGATCCGGGGTTTGGGGGCCAATGCCGGCCAGGCGCAGGGCCGCGCTGTTGCACCAGCGGCTGTGATAGTCCTTGCTGAATAGTGCCACGGGGATATCCGGGAAAAACTGGTCGAGCAATTCTGCCGTGATCAGTGCGGGATCGTCCAACCGGTTGCGGTCCCAGCCACCGCCAAGGATCCAGTCTGTCGGTGTCTTACGCCCGCTCCAAAATTCCGCCAACCGTCTCCGGATTTCACCGCTGGTGGTGCATCCGGCCAGATCGAGCTCAAAGCGCTTTTTAGCGAATTCGGTCAGATGTGTGTGCGTGTCGGTCAGGCCGGGCAAGAGAGCGCGCCCCCCGAGGTCGATGAGCTCGCAGCTGGTTTTCGCGGCTTGCCGGCATTGCCGGTAAGTACCGACGCAGGCGATGCGGTCGCCCTCAACCAGCAGGGAATCCTGGCCCGGTGAAGCGCTCCCCTCCGGGCAATAGAGTCTGGCCTTAGTGAAGATGTAACTCATGCCCAATGATGTCCAAAGCCTGTTCGAGCTGCTTTGGGTGAACTGCATAGTTGAGTCGCAGCCAGCCCCGGGTGGTATCCCCGAAGGCCGATCCGGGGACGCAGATCGCTCCCTTGGCCGCCAGTCGCTGCGCGATTTGGATGTCGTCGCCCTGGGTATTCAAGAGCAGATACGGCGAAGCGCTGGGCCAGTGGATCCTCTCCCCCGCTTTGCGCAGATGTTCCCGAGCCAGGTCCCGACAGGCGCACAGTTGCGCCAGGACCTCCGGAACTGCCCGCATTCCTTCTGGAGACAGGGCGTAAACGGCCAGTTGCTGCGAAAGCCAGTTGCTGCAGGTGGAGATGTATTGGCGGGCCTTAATCATCGCCGGAGCCAGTTCCGGTGGGGCAAGGATCCAGCCCAGACGCCAACCGCTCATGCAGTGGGATTTGGAGAGGCCGCCCAACACGATACTCGACTCCATACCGCCTGATCTGGCCGGTGTTTCGCCGTCCAGAACCAATTGCCGGTAGATCTCGTCGATCAGGCTGACGATATGATGGCGTTGACAGATATCCGTTAAATGCGCCCATTCTTGAGAGCTGAAGACGTGTCCGCAGGGATTGCTGGGGTGGCTGAGGACCAGGGCTTTAACGCCCCTACTCAACAATGATTCCCAGCGTTGCCAGTCCACACTTAACAAATCACTTTCAAAAGGTAGCCTTATAACATTGCATTGCAGCATCTTGGCAATCGCCACATAGGCAGGATAATCGGGATCGGGAACGGCAATGCAGTCTCCGGGATTGAGCAAAGAAAACAAACTTACGAATACAGCTTCCGCCACGCCATTGCAGACGCAGATCCGGCCGGGATCGGCAATTCCATAGTGGGCGGCGATGGCTGACCGCAATTCCGGCAGACCGGCGTTGGGCGTGTAGACCGGCGTCGCGCTCCGCAACAGTTCCAAGGCGTGTTGGCGCAGGATATCCGGCAAGGGGAAACCCAACTCACCCAAAGCCAGGTTGATCGCGTCCGGCGGGGCGGATTGCAGGATCTGGCGGATGAGCGAGAGTTCGATGCCGCTCAGCCTGCCGGCTTCAGTCAATGGTAACACGCAGATCCTGCTCCAATTGGACCGCGCTGTCGGTCTTGGCGTCCCGGTATTTGATGATGATCGGGCAATAGACCTGGAAGGACGGATCCCGGGGTAACCGGCGGCTGCCGGGAACCACGACCGCGCCTGGCGGGATGGTGAAGGAAGCACCGTTATCACGCTGCAGAAATTCACCGTGCACGGAATCGTAAACCGGCGTGGAACCCGTAATGATAGACCCGGAGGCGATCACAGCTCCGCGCTGGACCACGATCCCCTCGTAAATACCGGTGTTGCCGCCCACGAAGACCTCGTCCTCGATCACCACGGGGCGCGAGCCGATGGGCTCCAAAACCCCGCCGATCATGGCTCCGGCGGAAAGATGCACGTTTTTGCCGATCTGGGCGCAGGAGCCCACCAGGGCGTGCGAATCAACCAGGCTGCCACTGTCCACCCAAGCGCCTACATTGATGAAGGCGGGCGGCATGATGGTCACTCCGGGCGCGATGTAACAGCCGCGACGGGCGGATGTGCCGCCGGGGACGATCCGGACCGCGTCCTCGAGCCTGAAGCTCTTCTCCGGCAGAGTGTCTTTATCAAAAAACACCTTGCGCTCGCTCCAGGGCAGGGCTGTGAGTCGTCCCATGCGAAAACCGAGCAGAATGCCCATTTTTATCCAGTGATTGACCTTCCAGCCCGTGGCTGTGGGCTCGCAAGCCCTGACGGAGCCTGATTCCAGCGCCGCCAGCAGCTGCTCAAAGAGTTCGCGGTCCGCCGCCGAGTAGGTTTCGGGCTTGGTCTGATAGAGTCTGGTGATGGCTTCTTGCATCAGAAATCCTCGTATAGAGCGTGTTTCAACCGCTCAAGCGCTTCCTCCAGCCGGGAGCGGGGGCAAGCAAAATTGAGCCGCTGAAAGCCGGTGCCTTCCTCACCGAACTTGGTCCCGGGATCCAGAGCCAGGCGAGCGCGATTGACCAGCCAACCGGTCAGGGAGTCGTCGTCGAGCCCCAAAGCGCTGAAATCGATCCAGGCCAGATAGGTGCTGTCCGGCTGGTAGACCCCAAGTTGTGGCAATTCGCGGGCAACATAGCCGCAGAGCCAGTCCCGGCTCGCCTGCAGATAAGCCAGCAGTTCTGCCAGCCAGACATCGGAATCCCGCCAGGCCGCGATCAGGGCTTCGATGCCGAAGCTGTTGCCCAGATACAGATGCAGGCTTTGGATGATCCGCGCCAAAGGCTCGCGCAGGGCGGGGTTCTTGACCACGATCACGGCGCTGGTCAGACCGGCCAGGTTGAATGATTTGGCAGGGGACACGCAGACGATGACCTGATCGGCAAAGTCTTCCAACGCGGCGATGGATCTGGCTGCTTTGCCGTCATAGACGATGTCGGCATGGATCTCGTCGCTGATGACGGGCACCCGGTGGCGAGCGCAAAGATCGCCCATACGGCGCAGTTCGTCCTCCCGCCACAGGCGTCCGACCGGATTGTGGGGATTGCAGAGGATGAAGAGTTTCGCGCTGGCGAGTTTGCGCTCGAAATCCTCAAAATCGATGTCAAAACAATTGGCATGACGAATCAGGGGATTGGTGACCAAAGTCCGGCCGTGGGCGGTGACGGCGTCGAAGAATGGCCTGTAGACCGGGGTTTGGATCAGGATGCCGTCACCGGGCAGGGTAAGTTCCTGCACCGCGAGGTTGACTGCGGGCATGATGCCAGGACTGTTCAGGATCCACCCGGTCTCGGTCGCAAAGCCATAACGCCGCTTCAGCCATTCCTGGACCACCTCGTAAAAAACCGGCAGGCGATAGTTGTAGCCAAAGACGCCATGCTCCAAACGCCTTTGCAGAGCCTCGCGGATGGCCGGCGCCACGGCGAAATCCATATCCGCCACCCAGAACGGCAACAGATCCTCGCGACCGTAGATAAGCTTCAGCGCGTCATATTTGTAGCAGCCGCTGCCGCAGCGATCGATCAGGCGGTCAAAGTCAGTCTGCATCTGGATTTTCCTGCCTCGACAGGACGTCGCGCATTACCTTGATCATCTTCTCCAGATCCTCGTTGAGCCGGATGTGGGGCGCCAGGTCGGCAATGTTGTACATGATCTCCAGCATCTTGGGAAATGAGGCTTGGGTCTTGATCATCCGCTGCCTGCCCTGGCTGTCCGTAAAACCCCAAAACACGTAGTAGGTGATGACTTTGCGCAGTTCCATACTGCTCAAACTGGCATAGGGAATGGCGAGCACGGGGCGCAGCGGATAACGCAGAATCAGAGCCTGAGGCGTGAAAATAACGGAATGCAGGGAGGTCAGTTGCCGCAAAAACGTGTCCAGCGCCACGAACAGCACCGCCAGAGGTATAAACTTCATCCACCAAACCGAATCCTGATGTACCCGTGTAAAGAGCACGAAGATGCACCAGCCGGCCAGCAGCATGTAGGCCAAGATCTTGAGCGCGCGCATGAGCGGCCGGATGCCATAACGCACCGGCATCCGCCCCCGTACGCTGTGGATGCTCAGCTGACGCGGCAACTGTATTCCTGCCAGAGGCGGTTGACGCTGTCCAGGACAATGTCGCCGCAGGGCACCGCGTCGAACAGGTTGTGTTTGTCCTGCTCGCCGTGGAAGTCGCTGCCCGCGGTCATATAGAGGCCGTTTTTCTGGCAGATGGCAATGAAGTTGTCGATGTCCAGCTGATAATGGTCGGGATGCCAGACTTCCAGCCCGTCGATGCCCATGGCGATGAATTCCTCGATATAGGACAGCTTTTCCAGTTTGCCGGGATGGGCGATGATAGCCTTGCCCTGGGCGGCATGGATGATCCGGATGGCCTCCGGCACTGTGAGTTCGGGCTTGGGCACGTAGGCGGGTTTGAAGTTGCCGATGTACTTGTCGAAGGCTTCGTTCTTGGTGCTGCAATAACCGCGTTTGACGAGCACCTGCGCGATGTGAGGACGCACGATCAATTCACGGCTGCCGGCCACCTGCACCACTTCGTCCAGGGAAATCTCCATCCCCAGATCACGCAGAAGTTCCAGCATCCTGATCGCCCGTTCCCGGCGTCCGATCAGATACATTTCCGTCATCTCCACCAGCTCCGGGGAATCCAGATCGCAGCCCAAAGCGAGGATGTGCACGTCGTTGTTCTCGTGCAGGGAACTGATTTCCATGCCGGGAATGATCCGCAGCGGCGAACTCTCGGCCGGCAACATGCGATAGGCGTCAGAACTGTCATGATCCGTGATCGAGATCAGATCCAGTCCGACCTCCCGGGCGCGGCGTAACAATTGGACCGGGCTGAGCAAGCCGTCCGACACGTTGGTATGCAGATGCAGGTTGATACGCCGGATACGCTGGCGCGAGCGGCAGTCTTGAGGACTGCTGTCTATATGTTTGTTTCTCATAGCATAAGTCAGGCGATCCCGTTCCGGTGACACCGGCGCAGAATTTCTATTGACTCAATTCTGGTACTCGGAAAATCGTCAATGATTTTTTTGATCGCGCGCTACATAACAGCCTCCGCCTGTCGAAACAAGGATAGAACAATGGAATACGACCCGCTCAAAGACCGCGTGGCAGCCTGGATCAGGCTCTTCCCCACCGCGCGCCTGCTTTTTTACAGGTTGCTCGACCTGCTCCTCCTGCGCCAGCGTTATGTCAAACGCTGCCTGCGCTGCTACGCTCCCGATTTGCGCAACTTGCGCTACCACGATGCCGGAGCGGGCTTTTGCCAATACTCCTGGCACATGCTGCGCGCGTATCCCAACTGCGAGGTGTTGGCTTCGGATCTCAAAGCGGACTATCTGGAATCCTTTGCTCTCCTGGCTCAGGAACGCTTTCCCGGCCGTTTCAGCTGGCAGGCCGCCGATCTTCAGAACTTCGCCCCCGAAGGCAAATTCGACCTCATCTCGGCTATTGACATTCTGGAACACATCCCCGACGATGAGGCCGTATTGCGCAACTTCCGCGACAGTCTCAATCCGGCCGGGATCCTGATCATCAGCACACCATCGGACCTTGACGAGGCGGCCCAATTCACCGCCGAGCACGTCCGCCCCGGCTATGACAAACTGGCCTTGGAGGACAAACTGCGGCGCAGCGGATTCGGGATCGTGGAAAGCCTTTACAGTTATGGGATCTGGGGCAGCCTGGCCTGGCGTCTGTTGATCAAACACCCGCTGTCATTCTGGCACAAGAGCAAACTCAGCCTGCTCTTCCTGCCGCTCTACTTGCCCTGCGTCTATCCGTTGGCGGAAATCTTGATGCAAATCGACCTTCGCGTCCACAACACCCGCGGTACCGGCCTTATAGTGGTCGCCCGCAGAGACAGTAAGACTTGATTGATAATCATGTTACCAAGTCAAGAACCGTTGTGATTGTTGCCCTTGTTCTTTCCTAATTCGCCCCGGCTCCCTGCCCGTTAACCAGCCTTATACTTCCCCAAGACTTCCCGCCAAACGCACGGGAACTCGACGCGAAGTCGCCGGGAAGCGGATAAGCTGGGCGCAGGGGGAAAGCTGGGACAAACTGAGCCTGGGATAATATTTGCATTGACAAAAAGCGGGCGTCCCAAATAAGTGAGCCACAAACGAAGCTGCTTGCTTCTGCCTTACCGCTTGTGTGCGCGTAAGGCCGAGTAAACAAATAAGATATAGCGTACAGAGTTACCACGAAGCAGGCGAAACCAGCGTTTCGCCTTATTCTTTTCCGGTAAGAAGGAGGTTCTTATAATCCGGTTCAGGCGTGGAAAAGCCCGCACCAAAGAAGTGGTGCCCAAAGAAAGGATCAACGAGCAGATCACGGCCAGCAAGGTCCGTTTGATCGGAGCCGATGGCAAACAGATCGGCGTGGTCTCGTTGAAAGAGGCCTTGCACAAGGCCGAAGCAGCCGATCTTGATCTGGTAGAGATCTCACCCAACACGGAGCCGCCGGTGTGCAGGATCCTGGATTTCAGCAAATACTATTTCCAAAAAGAGAAGAAAGCCAAGGAAGCCCGCAAGAAGCAGCACGAGGTGGAGATCAAGGAGATCAAATTCGGCCCCAACACCGAAGAGCACGATTACAACTTTAAAAAGAACAACGCCATCAAGTTCTTCCGTCAACACAACAAGGTCAAATTCACGGTCCGCTTCCGCGGCCGGCAGATTGCCCACAAAGAATTGGGATTCAATGTGCTGGAGCGCTTGAAGACAGATTTGGGATACCTGGCGGAAGTCGATTCCGAACCGGTGGCGGAGCGCAATCTGCTCTCCTTTATCATGACGCCCAAAAAGGACATCGACCGCATCCTGGCCAAGTTGGACTCGGAAAAAGCGCCCGGCGCCGAAGCGCCAGCCACTCCGGAAGGCGAAGCTGCTGCTCCCGCTCCGGAAACTCCGGCACCCGGCAAACCCAAACCCAAAGCCAAGGCTCCCGCAAGCGAGGAAGCGGCCGACTGATATCGATATAAGAGAATCAAGGAGATAGAAAATGCCCAAAATCAAAAGCAACCGCTCCGCGGCCAAGCGTTTCAAGCTTACCGGGACAGGCAAAATTGTGCGGCATCACGCCAAAAGCGCACACATCAAAACCAAGAAAACGCCAAAACTGAAACGTAATCTGCGCGGCAGCGCTATCGTGCGCAAGTGCGACGAGAAGCGGGTCAACCGCATGCTCGGAATGTAAGGGGGAATCACATGCCAAGAGCAACCAACAATGTCGCGGCCCATCGCCGCAGAAAAAAATACATGCTGGCCGCCCGCGGCTACTTTGGCCGCCGCAGCAAGACCTACCGCGTGGCCAGGCAAACCGTGGAACGCGGCATGGCCTTCGCTTTCGCGCACCGCAAACTGAAGAAACGCCAGTTCCGCAGCCTCTGGATCACCCGCATCAACGCGGCCTGCCGCATCAACGACATGAGCTACAGCCGCTTCATCAACGGCTTGCATAAAGCCAATATCGAGATCAACCGCAAAACCCTGGCCCACCTTGCCTGGCACGACAGCGACGCCTTTGCCAGGCTGGTGGAGATCGCCAAAGGTTGAGCGCATCCACCCGGCCCTCCAGGATCGAAAACGCCCGCCTCAACGCGGACCGGGGAACCGGACTTGACAGCTGACCTGAAGCAGATCGCCCGGCAGGCCCAGGCTGATATCGCCGCCTGCCAGACCCACAACGACATCCTGGATGTCAAATCCCGTTATCTGGGCAAAAAGAGCCTGGTCAACAACCTCTACGCCCAGCTGCGCGAACTGCCCGAGCCGGAGAGGCCTGCCTTCGGACAAATGATCAATGACCTGCGCGCGGAATTGGAGCAATGGCTGGAGCAACGCAATCTGGAGTTGATACAGGCCAGCCGCGCCCAACACGACCGCGCCAGTGTCAGTGACCTCAGTCTGCCGGGCATCATCCTGCCCCGCGGCGGGTTGCACCCCATCACCCTGGTGCGCCGCCAGATCGAGGATGTATTCATCGGCCTGGGCTTTGATATCGCCGAAGGGCCGGACATCGACGACGATTTCCACAACTTCGACGCGCTGAACACCCCGCCGGATCATCCGGCGCGGAATCTGGCCGACACCTTCTATTTGGAAAACGGATACCTGCTGCGCACCCAAACCTCAACCGTGCAGGTGCGCACCATGGAGCAATATCCGCCGCCTATCCGCATCATCTCGCCCGGACGCTGCTACCGCAACGACAAGCCCGATCCCTCGCATTCGCCGGCGTTTCATCAGGTGGAGGCGCTGGTGGTGGACAAAGGCGTATCCATGTCCGATCTCAAGGACACGCTGCAGAATTTCGCGCAGATCATGTTTGGCTCCCAGGTGCGCTCCCGCATCCGGCCGCACTTTTTCCCCTTCACCGAGCCCAGCGCGGAAATGGATATTAGTTGCGTCAATTGCAACGGTGCCGGTTGCCGCATCTGCAAGCACTCCGGCTGGCTGGAAATGGGCGGAGCCGGCATGGTCGATCCCGCCGTGTTCAAGATCCTGGGCATCGATCCCGAGATCTACAGCGGCTATGCCTTTGGCGTGGGCATCGAACGCATCGCCATGCTCAAATACAACATCCCTGACATGCGGATCCTGTTTGAGAACGACGTGCGCATGCTGCGCCAGTTCAAAGGGGAATTCTGATGCGCATCTCACGCAACTGGCTGAGCAAGTACGTGGATCTGCCGGCCGAAGACGTCGCTCTGATCAGCGCCCTGACCTTCTCTGGGATCGAGGTTGAAGCCTCCGAGCTTATACCCGCTCTGCCCGAAACCGTGGTCACCGCCAGGATCCTCAGCTCTGAGAAGATCCCCGAAACCGATCATCTGCAGCTCTGCCAGGTGGACTACGGCGCCCCGGAACCGGCGCAAGTGGTTTGCGGAGCGCCCAATTGCCGGGCCGGCCTGGTCTCTGTTCTGGCCTTGCCGGGAACCCAACTGTTCCAACTGCTGGTCAAGAAAGCCAGGCTCAAGGGTGTGGATTCCGCCGGCATGCTCTGTTCGGAAAAGGAACTGGGTCTTTCGGACAATCACGCCGGCATCGTTGAACTGGAGAGCCAGACTCCCTTGGGAGTGCCGGCCAGCCAGATCTATGAATTGCCGGACACCCTGCTCGATCTGGAGATAACGCCCAACCGACCGGATCTGCTGGGATATCTGGGAGTCGCTCGCGATCTCTCTGCCTCGCTGAAAACCCCTTTGCGCTATCCCGAAGTCAAGACAGTATCAGGCTCGGACACCGGTAAACTGGATCTGGACCTGGTGTTGCACGATGCGGAAAGATGCCCGCGCTATACGGCCAGACTGATTTCCGGAGTCAAGGTGCAGGATTCGCCGCAATGGCTGAAAACGGCTTTGCTGAAGTCAGGCTTGCGCCCGATCAACAACATCGTGGACATCACCAACTACGTGATGCTGGAAACGGGACATCCTTTACACGCCTTCGACTATGACCGGCTGCAAGCACTCAAAACTGATGACACACATCCCGCGATCATAGTCCGCCGCGCCCGGCCCCAGGAGCAGTTCCTGGCCCTGGATGGCAAGGAGTACGAGCTTGATCCCGAGGATCTGGTGATCGCCGATGGCAAGGACGCTTCAGCTTTGGCCGGCGTAATCGGCGGCAAAAACACCGCTATCAGCGACACGACCCGCAACATCGTCCTGGAAGCGGCGGCTTTCGCATCGCAGGGCATCCGCGCCAGTTCCTACAAGCATAAGATTTCCACCGATTCATCCTACCGCTTCGAACGCCAACTGAGCCCGGCGCTGCCCGTCTCCAGCAGCGACCGCGCCACCGAAATGATCCTCGCCCTGGCTGGCGGGGAGGTCTGCAAAGCCTTGTATGACGCCTATCCTGAGCCTGTGCAGCCCTGGTATCTGGGTCTGCGGCCCCATCGCTTCAGCGCATTGATCGGTTTTGAACTGAGCGGTGAGGATATCAAAGGCTATCTATCAGCGCTGGAATGTGAGTTTGTGCAATACGGAAACTGGCTGGAAGGCAAACTGCCCGATCTGTCCCAAGTCTATTGCCACCATGCGGAAGAGGAAAAAGCCGGCAAGACCGAGTTCACCGAGATCGATTGCGATCACACGCTGTATTTTCGGATACCTTTTTATCGGGTCGATCTCACCCGGGAGGCCGACTTGATCGAGGAAGTGGCCCGGCTGGCCGGTTATGAACGCATTCCCACCAAAACCGGCGTCTCCAGCATCATGGACCGCCATGCCCAACGCCTGCGCCGGCAGATCGCGGATTATTTCGTGGGTGCGGGATTCTATGAGGTGCTTAACTACAGTTTCTGCGATCCCGCCCAACTGACGGATCTGGGCTATGGGGAGGAGGAGCTGCCGCAGAATCTGCTGCGCCTGGTCAATCCCCAGAGCAGCAACCAATCGGCTATGCGCCTGAGTTTGCTGCCCCAGCTGCTCGTCAACCTGAGTCACAACCTCAACCACGGCGAACGGGATCTCAAACTCATGGAACTGAGCAAACTGTATCTCAAAGACGGCGCTTCCTACCGCGAACCGTTGCGTCTGACCGCCGTCCTGACCGGCAGGATGTGGCCGGAGCACTGGAAAAACAAGGCTGAGGCAATCAACGCCTGGCACGCCAAAGGCATTTTGGAAGGCCTTTTGGAACAGCTTGGCCTGACGCGTTTATCCACACACAAGCTCGCTCAAGCCTGGGCCGTGCCCGACGATAACCTGGCCTACTATCATGAGGGCCGGTTTTGCGCTTCCTGCTGCAGATTACGCTCGGAGATAGCTGCGCGTTTCGGCATCGATCTCGCCCTGCTCAAACAGGAGATCTGGGTATTGGATCTGGATGTGGACATGCTGGTGGAACTGACCCGCGGGCGCAAACTGGAATTCATCCAGTTGCCCAGGTACCCGGCCGTCACCCGCGATCTCTCATTCATTGTCGCCAATCACATAGCCTATTCAGAGATCCGGGATGCGATTGTGGCTTTGGCGCCGGAATTGATCAGCGGCGTGGAGCTCTTCGACGAATATGAGGGCAAACCGGTCGCCCGGGGTAAACGCAGTTTATCCCTGCATCTCTGCATCCAGGACAAAGAAAAAACATTGACAGATGAACGTGTGGAGCAGTTAGTTGCATCGGTGTGGAAAATGCTTGCCGGCAAGTGGCAGGTACAAATGAGGTAAATAAATGGACATCAACGCTGTAAGCTTGCAAGACAAGATTCAGAAACTGATCGACCAGTATACCGAGGACAGGCAAAAACTCGACCAACTGGAAGAGCAAAATAACGATCTGAGGGAAGAGAACAGCCAACTTATGGCTCAGATCGCAACCATGAACAATTCCAAAGACAATTCCGCGTCTCGCATCCAGGATCTGGAAAAGCAACTCAAGACCATGGAAAGCCAGTATCTGGAACTCAAGCAGACGATAGCCGGATTCGAATCGATCGCCAGTGACGCAATCTCCAGGATCGACAACCTGATCCCGGATTTGGACGCGAAGAAAAAATGAAATCGGTGGAAGTCGAGATCTTTGGCCGCAGATTCCGCCTGCGCAGCGATGACACCAACGCCACGTTGAACATCGCGGAGGAGATCAACTCCGAACTTAATCAATTGCGCGAATTGTATGAGAACCTCGATTTCACCAAACTGCTTTTGCTGCTGGCGCTTAAAAAGCAAGACGAAATCAATCTGCTCAGCCATCGCATGCGCGATCAGGAGAAAGAACTGGAGCGCCTAAACCTGATGGTCGAGAAGATCGTCGGAAACATCTGAGATTAAGCCTGCGGAACTCGTGATATGGATTGCAGAAAAGCTACTGAAACTACGGGAACCGAGCCATGGGCGGCGTGCAAGCCGGCTAGTTCCGGATCCATAAAACCCACAAGGTAGGCGCCCACCTGATGCTTGGCTTTATCAGACAAGCATACACGGTTCCTGCGGGCTTGTTTTAATAACCGGCGGCTCTGCCGCCTGAATAGATCTGAAGGAAGAATGAATGCCAGTAGATAAATTGTTAATGCTGGGTCTGGGACTGATCGCCGGTCTGGTGGTCGCCCTCATTATCTATCTGCTTCGCCGCAGCACCACGTTCCGCTTTATCTCCCAAGCCAAACAGATCGCCGAAGAGATCAAGGACACCGCCCGGAGCGAGATTGAAACCGCCCGCAAAGCTGCGGTCCTCGAAGCCAAGGACGAATGGTTCAAACAGAAACGGACCATGGAAGATGAGATCAAGGAACGTCAGAAAGAACTGCGCATCCAGGAGAAGAAATACGGCGACCGGCTGGCCAGCCTGGACAAGCGTCTAGACGCGCTCGACAAGAAAGAATCCAATCTGACAGACCAGGAAAAGCGGCTGAAGAACAGGGACGAAGATCTCTCTCGCAGAAACCAGGATCTGGAGCGGGCCATCGCCGAGCAGCAGAAACGGCTGACGGAGATCGCCGGTTTATCCCGCGAAGAAGCCCTGCAAAGGCTGCGCGAGGAATTGATCAGCCAAGCCCGCCAGATTGCGGCCAATGACGCCCGCCTGACAATCGAACAGATCAAGCTGGACACCAGCAAAAAAGCCGCCGAAATCCTTTCCACGGCCATCCAACGCCTGGCGGTGGACCATGTTTCCGAGACCACGGTCTCCGTGGTTTCCCTGCCTTCGGATGAGATGAAAGGTCGCATCATCGGACGCGAAGGCCGCAACATACGCACGTTCGAGAAAGCCTCGGGCGTGGATCTGATCATCGACGACACTCCGGAAGCGGTGGTTCTTTCCTGTTTCGATCCGGTGCGCCGCGAGATCGCCCGCCTGGCCCTGGAAAAACTGATCGCCGACGGCCGCATCCATCCCGGACGGATCGAAGACATCATCGCCAAGACCGGACGCGAAATGGAAGACACCCTGGTCAAGATCGGCGAAAAAGCCGTTCTGGAGACCAATATCCACAA
>CAYXEF010000029.1:15944-25497 GCA_964463825.1 uncultured Candidatus Cloacimonadota bacterium
ATCATCGTCAACGCGATCGAAGCTCACCACGAAGAAGTGGAGGCCACCTCGGTTTACGCCGCACTGGTCCAGGCTTCGGACGCCATTTCAGGAGCCCGTCCCGGCGCCCGCCGCGAGATGCTGGAGACCTACATGCAGCGACTGGCCAAACTGGAGGAGATCGCAAACTCCATCGAGGGCGTCAACAAATCCTACGCCATCCAGGCAGGGCGCGAACTGCGCATCATTGTCGAGCCGACCCTGGTCGAGGATGCCCAAACGCCCTTGCTGGCGACCGAGATCGCCGGCCAGATCGAGAAAGAGGTGCAATACCCCGGCCAGATCAAGGTCACAGTAATCCGGGAGACCCGCCAGGTAGCCATGGCCAAATGATCCGGTTACTCTTTTTCGGTGATGTCTACGGCAAGGCGGGCAGATATACCGTCTTTGCCAGCCTGCCGCAGCTGAAAAAGGAATTCGATCCAGATTTCGTGATCCTCAACGGCGAGAATCTGGCTGACGGCAAGGGTCTGACGGAAAAAACCGTCCGCCCGCTCTTCAATGCCGGTGTGGATGCCATCACCGGCGGCAACCACCTCTGGGACCGGCCGGAATCCTGGGACTACATCCGCGATTGCGAGCGTATCGTGAAACCCCTCAACTATCCGGAATCCACCCCCGGCAATCCCTGCTGCACCCTGGTCAAAAACGAAAAAAGGCTCAGCATCATCACCCTCACCGGCCAGATCTACATGCCGCCCTGCGATTCCCCCTTTGTCGCGCTGGACCGCTGGCTGGCGGCTCAAGCCAGCCAGGATTGCCTGTTGATCGACCTGCACGCCGAATCGACCTCGGAAAAGCGCGCCCTGGGATGGTTCGCCGATGGCCGGGCAGCTGCGTTGCTGGGCACCCATACCCACATTCAAACCGCCGATGCCGAGATCCTGCCCGGCGGCCTGGCCTACATCACCGATGTCGGCATGACCGGCGCGCACGACAGCGTGATCGGAGTCAAGAAGAGCATCATCGTGAGCAAATTCCGCCATGCCTTACCGGGGCGCTATGAATCGGCCGATACAGGACTGCAGGTCAACGCCGTCTATATCGAGCTCGATACCGCCACGCGCAAAGCCCTGCGTATTGTCAGCATCCGCCGCCCGGTGGATTCAGCCGCGCCGCCCAACCACCCCGACAACGGAGACTCCTGATATGGAAAAGATCCTGGCCGGAAAACCGATCGCCAGCCTGGTGAAGGCTGCGCTCAAGGACTTGATCCAGCATCACGGCCTGCGTCCCAAAATGTCCCTGCTGCAGGTGGGAGAGGATCCCGCTTCCGGATTCTATGTGCAAAACATCGTCTCCAGCGGTGCCAAACTGGGCTGCGAGGTCGAATTGCAGAAACTGCCCGCTGCCAGTGACCAATCCGAGTTGTTGAAACGGATCGCCGCCGTCAACGCCGATCCCGCGGTGCACGGGATCATGGTCCAGAAGCCTCTCCCCCGCTCCATCGACGGCTCCGTGATTGACTCCGCGCTGCATCCGGATAAAGACATCGACTGCCTCAATCCCCAAAACCTGGGCCGCATCATCCTGCAACAGGATGGCCTTTTGCCCTGTACGCCGCTGGCGGTGATCTGCACCCTCCTCCATTATCAGGTGCCGGTTCCCGGATCGCGGGTGGTGATTCTGGGCCGCAGCGCCATTGTCGGCCAACCCCTCGCCAATCTGTTGCTTTGGAAAAAGCCCTATGCCAACGCCAGCGTCACCGTCTGCCACAGCCGCAGCCGGGAGCTGCCAGCCCTGACCCGCGAAGCGGATATCCTGGTGGCGGCGATCGGTCAGGCAGGATTTGTCCAGCCGGAACATATCAGGTCCGGTTGCGTGCTCATCGATGTGGGCATCAACGCCCGCGAGGACGCTGACGGCAAGTTAAAATATGTGGGCGATGTGGACTACGCTGCCTGTCTGGACAAGGTATCAGCAATCACACCCGTCCCCGGCGGAGTCGGTTCCGTGACCACCTCCCTGCTCTTTCTCAATCTGGTTAAAGCCAGCCTCGCGGCGCAGGGCGTAAACAAAACTATTGACGATTTTCTCGACCTGATTTTTGGTGATAAGAAGAAAGAATTAACTCCATAACGATATGGGAGGAACCATGCCTCGTAAGAGTCACAAACTCTTAGTCACGTTAGCAATAATCGTTTCGGCCTTGCTGCTGGTCTCCGGCTGCGGCAAATCGGGCAACAAATTCGCCAACCAGACACCCTCGATCAACATCACATCCTACGAAGGTTTTGACGATAGCGAACTTCTAGCCCCCTACGCGAACGTCAATTTCCTGTTTCAACAGAGGATTTTCTGGAACGCCACGGATCCTGACGGCGTGATCACCGGTTTTGCTTACCGGGTCAAGGATCAGAACGGCAACCCGATACCCACCCCGGGCAACGAATACATCGATGTGGATGGTTCTGTCACGCCGCAGAATGTGCTGCAGAGATTCGGCCCCGGCTGGGTCATGCATTACAAGAGCAACGCCGATCAGGATGTGCCATTGGATGACCCTGCCGCCAACCGCACCATCTGGACCTCCGTCAAATACGCCACCATCAATTTCCCCGCGGCCGATGCCAATGGCGAACCTCTGACCACAGAGAGCACCTTTGAAGTGATCGCCATCGACAACCGGGGAGACATCACGCCCGTGGATCCAAACCATCCCATGACCAGCACCGCCTGGCGCAAGTTCAACGCCACCTCCGAGCGCCCCAAGTGTTTTATCAGCACCACCAAGGGCAATCCCAACGGCGGACAGGTCGGTTCCGGTATCAGGCTCGACTTCACGATGCGCGACTACGATCCCTTCATCAGCGAGACGCCCTACAAATTCGAGTTCAAGATGATGAAGGTCGATCCTGTCACCGAGGCGGTTATTGCCGGCACCGAGTCTCCCTGGTATGACTCCTCCACTCCGGAAGATCCGGATCTGCACCGCTTTCTGCTGACCCGCTACACGACTCCCGCCCTCACCTACGATATCGACGAGAACGGCGTCACGCAGACCAAGACCAAGATCCAGACCCGCGCTTACGACCTGGCCGGAGTGGTTTCCGCGGTCACCGACTCCTCCGCCATGTATTTCGCCGTCAAGGGCGGCTTCCGGCCCCAGACGCTGATCTATAGGGAACGCGTCTATGCTTTGGGCGACAACCATTTCATCGACTACTCCGATGAATCCAGCCCGGAGATCTGGCCCTTCACGATCACTGGCGGCGTACAGCGTTTTGCCGCCCCCTTCTTTGTGGACATGGCCGATTCCCATACCGTCATCACCAGCCAAAACCTAAAAGTATGGATACGTTGGGGCTGGAAAGGCGAATACGGCGTGATTCCGGCAGCCGGTCCGATCATCTACACCAACAATCCCTACGATAAAAAGATCGACACCGTGCTGGACCGCGCTACCAACGAAAACTATTTCAGCGAGATCACGCACTTCGATCTGCGCCTGGATGGCCAACCCTACAATTACCAGCCCTATGCCAATTCCATCGTCACTGACGGTGACGGCAAACGTTGGATCCGCGTGCCCCAGAATTCACCCCTGGGACAGACAGTGGTGCTGACCGCACTGGCCAGCGGCACACATACCTTTGAAGTGCGTTGCGTGGACCTGCAGGGCGAGGTCGACCCCAATCCGGCCAGTTTCACCTTCACGCTCGTGGACCCCATTCCGCTCGCCCAGCGTGACGGAGTGCTGATCGTCGACGACGACAGACACAACGCCCTGACTTCTCCGGAACCGCTGGTCACAGAGCGCTACCAGCAGATGCTCGCTGATTACACCGGAACCAAAACCTTCATCAAACGCACCAACACCCTGGAAGAAGGCGATACCAACGCCGACTACAAGCTGCGCCACCTGGCCACCAGCGACCTGCAGAGATACAAGCTGGTGATCTACCACTGCGACAATCCCTCGACCGTGGGAGAACTTAAGAACGAGAACGACGGCCTGGTGCTCTATCTGCGCGGCGGCGGCAACCTGCTGATCTCCCACAGTTCCAAGCTGTCCTCGGTGCTGGAATCCTTCCGCCTGGCCAATCAACGGACCTTCCTCGGCTATTTGGGCATCAGTTCCCTGGTCTCGCCGCCGGCGCTGCTGCTCAGCGACGCGCTGCAAACCCGTCCCTTCTTCCAGCAGGCCCTGGGACAGCAGGTCAACGGCACACCCTACCCCAACATCGATCTGCAGTTTGGCGCCACCGGAACGCCGGAGGCCAGTTTCAACCCGCTGGTCAACCAATTCCAGGGACTGGCAACGATCAGCTATTTCCTGCCCACCCAGGTGACCGCGCAAACCGATTCCATCTACAAAATGGGCATCAAACCGGTCGGCTACACACCCGCCGGACCCACCCAAGCCCAGTTTGACACCTACAACAACCGGACCATCGGACTGCGCCGTATCATCAACTCCAACAGCCGCAGCTACACGCTCGGTTTCCCGCTCTCCTACATGCAGATGGAAGACGGCAAAGCCCTGCTCAACCGGATCCTCGGCGAACTGGGATTGATGTAAACCCCACCTGATTATAAAGCTCCTTAGACCCAAGCCGGCCGCTTTCCCGTGGCCGGCTTTTCTTCTTCCTGAGGGCTGACGCCTGAGCCTCCCTCATACTTCGGCAAGACTCCCCGTAGAACAGACGGGAAGTGTTGGGGAAGTCGGCCAGTGACGGACAAGTCAGCCGCCGGGGCGGATTCAGCGCTCAGACATGAAGTAAAAGAACAAGGCCTGCCCGGTTCTGATGACGGACAGGCCTTCGTTTTGACAGTCAGTTATGGAGCGTCCTCTGACGTCCCGGTTAAAACTCCACGTTGGCCGGGCTCAGGGGGCTGAGCATCAACACGGTGTCGTTGGCGAAATCGCGCCACAACTCATAGGCCTTGATGTAATCTCCGGCCAGTTCGTCCAACACCCCCATTCCGGGCAGCGAGAAGCCGTCCATCTGGATTGAGAAGGACTTGGGATCGCGGGTGGTGTCCATGAGGGTGATCTTGCCTTTGATTTTGGCCAGTTCGCGCATACTTTCAATGGCTGTGTCCAGGCCGCCGAGTTCGTCGACGAGTCCGTTGGCCAGGGCTTGTTCGCCAGTCCAGACACGCCCCTGGGCGATGGCGTGGACGTCTTCCGAACTGAGATTGTCCCGCCCCTTGTCCACCTTGGTCACGAAGTCCTCATAGACATACTCGATCATGGAGGTCATGCGATTTTTCTCGTCCTCGCTCCAGGCACGGTAGATGGAAGCAAAGTCGGAATTGGCGCCTTTCTTGACCGTGGACCAATTGACCCTGGCCTTGTCGAAGAGGCCTTTAAGGTTAAAACTCAATCCGATCACGCCGATGGAGCCGGTCAGGGTGGCGGGACCGGCGATGATACGGTCGGCCCCGCAGGCGATGTAGTATCCGCCGGAAGCCGCCACGCCGGCCATGGAGACCACCACGGGCTTGTGATTCTCGCTTTGGGCGAGTTCCAGTTCGCGCAGGATGATGTCCGAGGCCTGGGCGCTGCCGCCGCCGCTGTCCACACGCAGGATGATGCCCTTGTAGAGGGGATTGCTGCGCGCGGCGCGGATCTGTTTGACGGTGGTGGCGTGGGCGATATTTTTGCCCGGGGTACCCTTGCCCATAATGATGTTGCCGCTGGCATAGATCACAGCGACCAGGTTTTCTTTGGGCCTGGCCCAGCCGTAGTCACGATAGTCCGCCAGCGCTGAAATCTTGCCGGTGAACTTGTGCTCAAGGCGCAGCTGCTTGTCCAGCTCGTCTTCGTAGATGATCCCGTCCACGAGCCCGGCGTTGAGGGCGTCCTGGGCCAGGTAGTAGGGACCCGCGTCAATGGCCGCCTCGATGCCGTCCTTGATCCTGGCGCCGCGTCCGGCGTTGACGGAGGCGGTCATCTGGCTGTAGATGCTTTGCAGCATGGAGTCGTAGACCTCGCGCTCCGCTTCACTCATCTCGGGCTCGGAAAACATGTTGCCCGCCGTCTTGTAGCGATGGCTGCGGAAGTTCATCACCTCGATGCCCAAGGTGTCCAGCAACTCGCGGAAATAGGGGCTGGTGACGGATAAGCCGCGCAGATCCAGCGATCCGAGGGGATTGAGGTAGATCTGGTCGGCGACCGAAGCCGCGAAGATGTAGCCGCCGTTGCTGATGTTGTCGTAGTAGGCGACGAGTTTCTTGCCGCCGGCCTTGAATTCCTGTACGGCGGTCATCAGTTCCTGCATCAGGGCGTAGGAGGCGCTGAAGCTGGGATTCTTGAGCAAGATGCCGCCGACGCCGGGATCAGATCCGGCCTGCCGCAGATCCTTGATCAGGGATTCGATGCTGCGGCTGCCTTTGTCGAAGAGGCGGAAATTGCCGAAGGAGTATTTGGGCGCGGGATAGCTGACGATCTCGCCCTTCAGAGGCATGTTGTACCATTTCTTGCCGTGCAGGCCCAGGAAGGGTTTGAAGGCTTCGTCGGTGAGATGGATGTAGGGCAGGTCGGCAAAGTCGGCAGTGTAGGCACCGGCCTCGGTTTTGCCGCCGGCGAGGCTGAATTTGAACATCAGGGTTTCGGTGTCCGGATTGTAGGTGGCACCGGCCTTGAGGCCGTCCAGGATCTGGGTGTGGATGCCGAAGGAGGCGTTGCCGAAGCCGTAATCGCCGTCGGATTTGTCGTAGTCGATGTCCCCGCTCAATTCCAGGCGATAGTCCGCGATACCGGGAACGAAGGCCAGGGGCCGGATCGCTGCTCCCAGATGGTAGCGCGGGGATGACTTGTAAGGATGGTCCCAAAGGAAGGCCAGGGACGTGGAATTGTGCGGCCGGTAGGTGAAGGCGGTGCGGAAATTCCCTTTACCGATCTTGTTGTTCAGCCATCTGTAGCTGCCGCCGACATAAAGATTGGGCAGGACGTAAGCGGGCAGGAGTTCGCCGCCGGTGGCCAGGGTGTGGATGTTCCTGCTTTTACCGGCTGCGTCGTCACGCAGGTATTCGCAGACGTAGCTCAGGCCGTCCGTGTTCAGGAACCACCAATGGTTCTTCTCGCCCCAGTTCTTCATGAAACCGAGGCCCGCGGCGTCGCCCGTGGCCAGAAGCGCGGGGTTGCGGAGTGGGATCAGGAGATTGTCGATGCTGGCGCTGGGCAGATCCAGGGCATCCAGCTGGACTTCGCTCCAGCCTTGGCCGGCCTGGGCGCTCAGGCTCAGGGGCAACAACAGGATCAAGAGCAGGATCAGGTAGACATACTTCATTCTTATACCTCCAGGATTTTTTGATATGGGCTCTGTATAGACTGAATAATGATCGTGAGGCCGCTGCCGCGGGTGATACGGGCGCCGTAATCAGGCTTGGACGGCCTGGTTTTTGGTAAGTCTTTTTCGGTATTCCGCATGGGCGTGATTCCTTTGTTGTGGGTTGAGTATTTGTCAAGTAAAATGCTCATGTCAGTTCCCTCCTTTTATAGAGCAAGGATCCGGCGACAAAGAATATGGCGCTGTATCCGATCCTGAGCAGGCTGGCCCAGCTGAAGATTTTATGCCAGGCGGTGGCGATCAGGTCGTTGATGTTCACCAGCATTTTATCGGGCAGATCCGGTGTAATGTTGATGTCGATCGAGGCAATTTCGGCCAGATACTCCAACAATGAGGGGATCTGCCAGCCCAAAGTGTAGTTGAGAATGGCGATCGCAGCTTGGATTCCCAGGATCACCAACAAGCCCATGAAGGCGGATTTGCGCTTGAACAGGCCGGCAAAGAACCAGAACAGCGAACTCAGGACCAGCAACGACAGGCTCATCGACAGCCAGGATTGCAGCCAGCCCACCAAACCGTAGGAAAACGAACTCCCGGTTATGTTGCTGGTATACAGCGATAGCGCGGCTCCGTTGATCAAAGACAGCGCTCCCCAGATCAGGATCGTGCCCAGGGTCATGAACGCATATTTGCCGGCCACGATCTTGGCAAAGGGCACCGGCTGAGAGAAATGCAGGATCTCGCAGCGGCGTTTGAAACCGCCGTTGATCAGGCTGTCCGCCAGGGTCACCGCTGTGATCAGAGCTACCAGGCCCAATAACGCGGTGATGCTGACTCCGCCGGTATACACCAGGAAATCTTGCCATCCCGACGGGATTTCCCCGGAGCTGAACCCGATCATGAAGTTTTGTCCTTTGATCAGGCTGATGATCCAACTTACAAGCACGATCACATACACTCCCCCGGTGAACCACAGAGGCATCAGGAGCGAGGTGCGGTGGGTGTTCCACTCTTTGCGCAGCAAGGCTTTACATTGATTCATTGCTTCCTCCCACGTAGGATAAGAAGATATCGGCCAGATTGGCGCGGCCGTAGCTGGCGTCCGGAATCTCGATCGCCGAGTCCAGCACCGCGCTGATCGAGCCCAAGGTCTTGGAAACAAGGCGGGGATTGTGGTTCAGGATCTCCTGAGCCCGCTCAAAGGGCAGGGTCACAATGCGCAGGCGACTTTTCATGGCTTCCACTTCCTCATGCAGCAGAATCCTGCCTTCGTCGATGAAGATAATCTCCTGCAGGAGATCCTCCACTTCCTCCACCTGATGGGTGGAGATCAGGATGGTTTTGTTTTCGTCGAAGAACTCGCCCAGGATGGTGTTGAAGAATTCCTTGCGGAAGGCGATGTCCAGGCCCAGGGTGGGCTCGTCCAGAAGCAGGAAATCCACATCCAGCGACAGGGTGATCAACAGATAGAGCTTGGTCTTCATGCCTTTGGAGAGTTTGCCCACCCTGCGTTTGAGGGGCAGGTTGCTGATCTCCAGCAGCTTTTGGGCGCGCTCATCATTCCAACGGTCGTTGACGCCCCGGATGTAGTCGATGGTCTGCCTGACCGTAAGGCGGTCGTCCAAACCGCTGACGTCCGGGATGAAGGCCACGTCCTCAAAGACGCGGTGGTCCCGGCGGATCACCTGGCGCCCGTTGAGCAGGATCTCGCCCTCGTGGTTGAGAAAGCCCAGCATGCAGCGCATCAGGGTGGATTTGCCAGCGCCGTTCTTTCCCAACAGCCCGATGATCTTGCCCCGGCCCAGGTTCAGGCTCACGTCCGTCAGCGCGCGGACCTTGCCGTAATCCTTGGTCAGATGGTTGATTTGGTAGATGATTTCATTCATCCGATCCTCCATATATTTCTTTGCTTAGTTTGATGACCTCTTCCAGCGGCAGTTCCAGCTGCCGCGCGTGGCGCAGGACTGGTTCCAATTTCTGCGTCAGAAAGTCCTGTCCGCGCATGTTAATGATCCGCTCGCGCGCGCCCGTGGACACATACATGCCCACGCCCCGGCGCTTGTAGAGCACGCCCTCGTCCACCAACAGACTGAGCGCGTTGGCCACGGTCAGGGGATTGAGATTGAAGTCCCGGGCCATGATGCGCATGGAGGGTATGGCCGCCTCCTCCGGCAAAGCCCGTTCCAGGATCAACTCCTCGATGTGCTGCCTCAGTTGCAGGTAGAGCGGTGAGTCGTCATTGAAAATCTTCATGTTCACCTCTATTCTTCATTTTT
>CAYXEF010000030.1:0-20641 GCA_964463825.1 uncultured Candidatus Cloacimonadota bacterium
AAAAACCGGAGCGCCAGGGCTCCGGTTTATTATATCGGTTCTGTTTGCGTGAAGTTAAGGGATCAGGTCTTCAGGTTCAGGGCGGCCACGACTGCTGACTGCAGTTCCGGGCGTTCGGACAGGTCGCTGCCCATGAGGAAATCGCGGCGCTGTTGGAAGCGGTCTTTGAGCAGGGTCAGATACTTATCCGGATTGCCGCGTTTGGCGGGGTCATAGCGGTCGTAATAGCCGGGCAGGATCTTTTCCACGCTGGCTTTGGTGGGGATCATCGCCCCGGGCAGCAGCGGCCAGGGCTCCCACTCCAATTGATCCATCAGGATCGCCGTTTGCAGGGTGAGCGAGGTTTTCAGGGGGATGGCTTCCAGGACGTCGTCGGATTCCTTCCAGTAGCCGCGGGAGTTGAAGCAATAGATGTCAGCGCCGTTTTCGGCCACGTGGATGAAGGCCTCCACGTCGCGGTAGAGTTCGTAAACGCGGAAGGGATTGGCAAAGGGTTCAAACACGAGTTTGTTCAATTCTTCCTCGGTGACGTTCTCGGCCCGATTGCGCTGGGTCATGAGCGCGGCGCCCATGGCGATGGCGAGGTGTTTATCCGCCAGTTTGAGAGCTGGAGGCAGCACGGAATCCTTCATCAGCCAGACCAGGGCTTTGGGGAAAGCGCAGCGGTTGACATATTTGCCCAACAGAGCCCGGTCGAGCAGGGCGCGGCCGTTTTGGTTGCGGGTGTCCAGCCCGATGGGGACGCGTTTGCCGTCCAATTCCAGCAAGCTGTGATTCATCACGGCCAGGGTGAATTTCCAATCCGGATGGTCCGGCGGACGGCTGTCCGTCTTGTCGAAGAGCGTGGGTTCCCAGACGCGGCAGACCTTGTTTTCCAGGTCGATCTGGAAGGCGTCGTCGTGCAGGACGACCTTGTCGAAGCCCTCGGGCAGCGTGCCGGCGTTGTCATGGCTGTTCGTGTGTGAGGATTTTCCCGTGCCGGAGAGGCCGTAGAAGGCGATGGAGCGCTTGCCCAGCTTGTGATACTGGGTGTCCTTGCAGGTGCCGAAATCGATCTCCTTGATCCCGCCGTGGCAGGCGGCCATGCCGATGCGGATGCCGGAAGTCCAGGCCAGGGTGAGAGTGCCCTTCTTGCGTTCGCCGAAATAGCGCATACCGAGGTTCACGATCACGTTGTGCTTCTCGTCCACCAGCGCCAGCTGCGGCGCTCCCACGTTGTTGTAGAAAGGATCGTCGCAGGTCCATTCGTTGAAGGCGACCAGGATGATGTCCTGGATGGGCAGTTTGGGGCTTTGTTCGTATTGCTGTCTAAGTTGCTCGTATGGCGCGAAATTGAGCAGCCAGTTGTAGAGGTTGGCCACATCGGTCTCGGTGGTGACGAAAGTGGCCTTGATCATGATGTCCCGATCCATGCCGAGGATGGCCTCGGTTTTGATCAGGGGATAATGTTGCATCTGCCAGACCGCCTCGCGGAAATCGCCTTCCAGCTTGTTTTTCTGGGAGGCGTTGAGACGGTGGTAGAAGCGGCGGGCTTTGGCGGTGCGGCCGATGATATTGCCGTGGCAGTCGTCCAAAACCCTGGCGTCCGGGGGCAGCTTGTGCAGTTTGATGAATTCCGGGTACACGGGCAGGTCGGTGACCGCCACTCCGGGCTGCTGCTTTGCCATTTCATAGGCTTCGCGGATGTCGATCTTGCGCACATTGTGTCCGTTCATCAATGTCTCGGCGATGGCGCGGATCGGAGACATTTCCTTGAGGTTGCCGTAATACTCGGCACTGCTTTTGCTGGCCATGGTTTCTCCCTTTTTCTCTATTTGATATCTGGTTGTATGATCTTGGGGGCGCGGTCGTCAGATCACGCGCAGTTCCTTGCCGATCTGGCGGAATTTGTCCAGCGCGAAATCCAGCTGCGCCCGGGTGTGCGTGGCCATAAAGGAACAGCGGATGAGGCAGGAATTGGGCGGGACGGCCGGCGGCACCACGGGATTGATGAACACGCCTTCGTTGCCGAGGCGCTTCCACATTTCGAAGGCGACCATCATGTCGCCCACGTGCAGCGGCACCACCGGAGTGCAGGAAGTACCGGTGTTGTAACCCATGCCCTGGAATTCCGAGAGCATGTAATGCGTGTTTTCCCAAAGTTGGGCGATGCGTTCCGGCTCTTCCTCCATGATCTTGAGCGCTGCCAGGACGCTGGCCGTTGAGGCCGGAGGCAGCGACGCGGAAAAGATCAGAGCGCGGGACTTGTGTTTGAGGTAGTGGATCACGTCGTCGTCCGCGGCGATGAATCCACCCACGGAGGCCAGGGACTTGCTGAAGGTGCCCATGATGAAATCGGATTGGGCGGTGAGGCCGAAATGCGCTGCCGCTCCGGCGCCCTTGTCCCCCATCACGCCGAGTGAGTGGGCTTCGTCCACCATAAGGTTGGCGCCGTGCTGCTTGGCCAGCTCGCAGATATGGGGCAGATCCGCGATGTCCCCCTCCATGGAGAAAATGCCGTCCACGATGATCAGGCTGTTCTTGCCGTGGATCCGGTTCAGCGTATGTTCCAGCGAGGCCATGTCGTTGTGGTTGTAGCGCAGCATGGTGCCCTGGGAAAGCAGGCATCCGTCAATGATCGAGGCATGGTCATATTTGTCCGTGACCATGTATTCGTGCTTGCCGACCATGGCGGAGATGCAACCCACATTGGCCTGATAACCGGTGGGATAGGCCAGCGCGGCTTCCTTGCCCACCAGTTTGGCCAATTCCGCCTCCAGCTCGATGTGGATGTCCAGAGTGCCGTTGAGAAAGCGCGAACCGGCACAGCCGCTGCCATACTTCTTCACCGCTTCGATGGAGGCTTCCTTGACCTTGGGGTGAGTGGTCAGGCCCAGATAACTGTTTGAGCCCATCATCAGCATCTTCTGGCCGTTGCAGATCACCTCTGTGTCCTGCTCGGAACTGATTTCGCGGAAATAAGGATAATAGCCCAGGGCGATCGCCCGCCGGGCATCCTGAAAACTGTAACACTTGTCCAATAGGCTCATATATACCTCGTTTCAGAGCATGCGGAAGCGCTTGAGATTATTGTGCAGGGCGCTGACCAGACTGTAGACCATGAATACCACGGGCACTGAGATCAACATCCAGATCACGCCGCCGAAATAGCCGCCGGCAAAGACAGTCAGCAACACCACCAGAGGATGCATGCGGATTGTTTTGCCCACCACCACCGGGTAGACCATATAGTTGTCCAGAGCCTGCACCAGAAACATCGCCAGAGCCACCCAGATGATCATCACGGGCGGCAGACCCGTCACCAGAACGGTCAGGGCGGCCAGGGCCCCGCCGATCCAGGGTCCGATATAGGGGATGATGTTGGTGATCCCGGAGGTGATGCCGATCAGGATCGCATAGGGCACTCCCACAATGGTTAGCGCGATCATGGACATCAGGCTGACTGCGATGACTTCGAGCAGAATGGCGCGCAGATAGCGGCCCACGGATTCGTCGATCTTGTTGAGCAGGATCAGGCTGAGTTCGAAATAGCGGTTGGGCGCCAGGCTCAGGATCGCCTTGCGCAGGCTGTGACTGTCTTTGAGGATGAAGAAACTGAATACCGGGATGGTGAAGATCAGGGCGATGGTGCTCAGGATCGTCTGGTAGTTCTTAAACAGCAGTTGGGGTAATTCGCCCAGGCTGGCAGCGCCGGATTCGATCAGGCGCAGAAACTTTTCCGTCAGCTGCAGTGTAGGAATCCGGGCGTCCAGCTTGAGGGAAAACTCGTAGGCGGAGCGGAAAAAAGGCAGGCTCAGGATGCTGTCGCTGAGGGGCTGGCCGGACTTGTTGACCAGATTTATAAACTGGTTGCCTTCCTGGATCAGGCGCGGGACGAAGCGTGCCAAGCCCCAGGCGACAGCGCCGCCGATGACGGTATAGACTAGTAACACTCCGGCCCAGCGCGGCACACGCTTGTACTCCAGCCAGGTGATCAGCGGATCCAAGATGTAGGAAACCACGACCGAGATGAGCAGATAGAGCAGCACCGGGCTATAGAAGACTGCTGCGCCGACAAGCACTGCCAGCAGCAGCAGGATATAGATCACGCGCGTCCAGTTCATACTTCGCTGTGGGTGTTGTTCTCCACAATGTACTTGGCCAGGAAGCGGCCGCAGGCGCTCAGGATCTTGACGCCGAGAGCCGGATGCTGCCGGAGCAATTCCCAAAAATCCTCTTGCGAGATGGCCAGTACTGTAAGCTCCGTGTGCGCGGCAGCCGTGCTCAGACGGGCGGATTGGGCAAACAGGTCAATGACCCCCACAAACTGGTGCCGCTTGAGGATGCGATTGGCATGGTCGTCGCGGATGCCCGTGATTTGCAATTCTCCGGACTCGATCAAATAGAGCGCTTCCACCGGAAAGCCCTCTTCGAACACCGTTTCCCCGGCAGCGTATTCCCGCCGGTGCAGGTAGTTGTGGACCAGTTGCAGTTCATGGGCGTTGAGATCCTTGAACAGCATGTAGTGGCGCAGTTCCCGATGCCGTTCGGGAACGATCAGCACTCTTTTCAACCATGGGACTAGTTTCGGGGCCATGACACGCTCCTTCAGCTTGAACTGACCAGGGGCACGAAAGTGCAGCCGCCGTGCTCGGTGACTACGAACTCACCTTTGCGGCGGACAACGCGGTTCAGGATTTGATAGTATCCGGTGCCCACCGGCACGACCATGATCCCGCCATCAGCCAGTTGTTCCCTGAGTCGGGGAGGTATTTCCGCGGCTGCGGCGCTCACGACGATCTTATTGAATTCCTTGTGCGGGGGAAAGGCCTTCTGCCAGCCTTGGGAACCGTCGCCGATGCGAAAGTGGATGTTTGCATAACCCTGCTCCCTGAGTACCGTCTGCGCCTTCAGGGACAAGGGTTCGAGGCGTTCGACGCTGCAGACCTCGCTCACGATCTCGGCCAGCAGCGCGCTTTGATAGCCGCTGCCGGTGCCGATCTCCAATACCAAATCCTCTGGTCTCAACTCCATATACTGCATCATGATGGCTATCATCAGGGGCTGCGAGATCGTCTGCGCGTGCTCGATCGGCAAAGGCTGGTTGCGATACGCGTATTCTACGTATTGAGGCAGGATATAGACTTCGCGCTGGACTTTGGCAAAGGCCGCCAGCACCTTTTCATCGGTGATGCCGGTGCGTTGGAGTTCCTGCACCAGCAGGCGGCGTTGGTCTTCGAAGCGCATCAGGGGTTCTCGAAGTAGAGCAACTGGTGCTGTTCCAGCCATTCCAGGATGGCGGGAAAAGCGTCGCCGTGGGTGAGGCTGATGCCCAACGGAGTGATCGAAACGTAGTTTTCCGCGATTGCCTCGGCGTCCGAGCCTTTCTGGATGTCCCAGGCAGGCAGATCACCGCCGATGCGATAACTGAAGCCGTCCTCGAATTCCTCCTGCACCGTGACGAAATTGTAGTATTTGCGATGCCCGGTGCAGGTGAGGCGGACGCCCTTGATCTGCTGGAGTTCGATATTGGGGAAGTTGATATTCAGAATGCCCCGTTGCGGGATCAATTCCTTCACTCCTAGCTCCAGGAAGCGCGCCATCCAACTGGCGGCAGTGCCGAATCTCTGTTCACGGTAGGCGTTGATCGAGACCGCGATGGCCGGATAGCCGAACAGGCTGGCTTCCAGCGCTGCAGCCACGGTGCCGGAGTAAAGCACGTCCTCTCCCATGTTCTGCCCGGCGTTGATGCCGGAGATGACCAGATCGACGGGCTCGGTCAGGATCTTTTGCGAGGCGATCACCACGCAGTCCACCGGAGTGCCGTCCACGCTGTACTCGGCGGTGGCGATCCGCTTCAGCCTCAGGTCCTTGCGCAGGGTGATCGAGTGCGAAGCCGCGCTGCGCTCTCTATCTGGCGCCACGATCAGGATCTCGTGCCCGTGTTCCTGCAGGTGCCGGGCCAAGGTCCGGATGCCCGGGGCAAGAACGCCATCGTCGTTGGTCAGCATTATCCGCATGCAGTGTCTCCCATTCTTGCCAGACCTACCCTAACGCATCATGAACACGATCATGGCCAGGATCACCAGTACGATCAGGATAAACAGCCAGTTTTCGCGGAGAAAACTCAGGATCCGGCTGCCATGCCGGCGTTTGCGGCGGCGACTGCCTGACGCGAATTTAACCGGTCTCAACGGTACATGGTGCGAAGCTTTGGCGGACCGGTACACCCGGTTGGCCTCAGTCAGCCATTTGATCTTGCCGTTGCTCATCAAGTATGGCCGGTACCCCAACGCCAGATAATGATTGCGCTGTAGTTCCGACACAGTTTTGATGCTGGCTGGATCAAGTTCTTCAACAACTTGGAATCTGTCTCTGCTCATAGATTTTCCTTAATTAGCCTAGCTATTTTATGTATTTCTTTTTGTCAAGGACTATCTGGCCTATACGAGGATTTGTACCACCGGCAATCCTGTCGGCCTGTTACATGCTGATAAAGCGAACTTCAAGTTGTGATCTCCAACAGCGCCGGGAGGCCGCGTGAATTTTGCAATTGACATAAAGGCCGTATCCAAAAATAATGAATAAAATGCCCATTTCTGTATGTAACAAACTCAAGGAGATACAATGCCCTATATTTCCAACACGGATACCGAGCGGCGGGAAATGCTCGCGCGGATCGGGGTCCGGGATTTTGACGCCCTGATCGCCGCCATTCCGGAGCAGTTGCGGCTCAAGCATCCGCTGCGCCTGCCTGAACCGATGTCCGAGCTCGAGCTGACTCGCCTGATCCAGGAGCGCACCTGTGGCAATGTTTGCGTCCAGAAAGCCTGTTCCTTCCTTGGCGCTGGCGTTTACGACCACTTTATCCCCGCGGCGGTGGACAGCATCGTTAGCCGGCCGGAATTCTTTTCCGCCTACACGCCCTATCAGGCCGAAGTCAGCCAGGGCACGCTGCAGTACATTTATGAGTATCAGACCATGATCTGCGAGCTGACCGGCATGGAG
This sequence comes from uncultured Candidatus Cloacimonadota bacterium, assembly GCA_964463825.1. Classification (GTDB taxonomy): domain Bacteria; phylum Cloacimonadota; class Cloacimonadia; order Cloacimonadales; family Cloacimonadaceae; genus Syntrophosphaera. The sequence continues at coordinate 6,988 of CAYXEF010000030.1, forward strand.
ATCGCCAACGCAAGCATGTACGATGGCGCTTCGGCCGTGGCTGAGGCGATACTCATGGCCGCGCGCAAAAACCGCCTCACCAAGGCCGTTCTGCCGGCCACGCTGCATCCCGAGTATGTGAGGGTGATCAAGGCCTACACCGAAGGTATCGGTGTGGAACTCGTCAGTTGCGGCGAAGCGGGTGGATTGATCGATCTGGAGCGATTGCGGGATCTGATGGACGGCTCCGTGGGCTGCGTGGTGGTGCAAAACCCCAATTTCTACGGCAATATCGAGAACCTGCGCGTGCTGGAACAGCTCGTGCACGCCCAGCCTCAGGCGCTGCTGATCGTGGCCGCCGATCCCATCGCGCTGGCGGTGCTGGAGGCTCCCGGCGCCTGCGGCGCGGACATTGTTGTGGGCGAAGGCCAGGCCTTGGGTAACAGCATGTACATGGGCGGGCCGCTCTTCGGCTTCTTTGCCACCAAACTTGAGATGGCGCGCCAAATGCCGGGACGCATTGTGGGCGGGACTCTGGACAAGGAAGGCAAGCGCGCTTACGCCCTCACCCTGCAGACCCGCGAACAGCATATCCGCCGCGCCAAGGCCACCTCCAATATCTGCTCCAACCAATCCTTGTGCGTGTTGGCGGCTACGGTTTATATGAGTCTGATCGGCCGCGATGGCTTGGTCGAGGCCGCCACCCAGTCCACCCAGAAGGCGCACTATCTGGCTGAGCGCCTCGCCGCAGTGCCGGGCTTCGTTTTGGCCTATCCCCAGGCACCGTTTTTCAAAGAGTTCGTGCTCAATACACCAGTTCCGGCGGAGCGCATCGTGCGCGATCTGCTCAACCACGGCATCTACGCCGGAGTTGATCTGGGGCGGTTCGGCAGCGAACGCAAGCTGCTGATCGCGGTAACGGAGAAGAAGACGCTGTCGGAGTTGGACGAGTATGTCGGGAGCCTGCGGGAGTTTAACTATGAGTAAGACCATTTTTGAACACAGCCGTCCCGGCCGTCAGGGTGTCACGCTGCCCAAGAGGGAAGTGGAGATGCCGCTGGAAAGCCTGATCCCGTCCGAATATCTTCGCCAAAAAGCAGCGCGTCTGCCCCAGGTGAGCGAATTGGACGTGATGCGGCATTATATCGCGCTTTCCCATACCAATCACTTCATCGAGAAAGGCCTCTACCCGCTGGGCTCCTGCACGATGAAATACAATCCCAAACTGCACGAGGCGCTGGTGCGCCATTCCTGCTTCAACAACCTCCATCCCTACCAGCCGGAGAGTACGCTGCAGGGCTCGCTGGAGATACTCTACGAATTGCAACATTACCTGGCCGAGATCTCGGGCATGCACGCCGTCACGCTGCAGCCCGTGGCCGGTGCCCAGGGCGAGTTTACCGGCATCAAGATCATTCACGCCTATCACCAGGCCCAGGGCAACCACCACAAGACCCAGATCATCATTCCGGATTCCGCCCATGGCACCAATCCCGCCACCTGCGCCCTGGTCGGCTACGAAGTGGTGGAACTCAAATCCAATGACCGCGGACGATGCGACCTCGAACACCTCAAGAGCATAGTCAGCGACAAGACCGCCGGCTTTATGCTCACCAATCCAAACACCCTGGGGCTGTTTGAGGATCAGATCGGGGAGATTGCTGAGCTGATACACGGCGCGGACGGCCTGATCTACATGGACGGCGCCAATCTCAACGCGCTCATGGGCATCGTGCAGCCGGGTAAGATCGGCTTTGACGTGATGCATTTCAACCTGCACAAGACCTTCTCCACACCCCATGGCGGCGGCGGCCCCGGCTGCGGTCCGGTCGGCGTGGTGGAGAAACTGGAGCCCTTCCTACCGGTGCCCCTGATCGGCAAAAACGACGGTGGCTATTACTTCGATTATGGCAACTCGGACACTTCCATCGGCAAAGTGCACACTTTCTACGGCAATTTCGCGGTTCAACTGCGCGCCTATCTCTACATACGCAGCCTCGGCGCGCAAGGTCTGCGCAAAGTGGCGGAAAACGCCATCCTCAACGCCAACTATCTCATGGCCCGGATCAAGGACCATTATCATATCCAACACCCGGAATTCTGCATGCACGAGTTCGTGGCGGATTCCACCTGGCAGAAAAAGGAACATGGGGTGGCCACGCTGGACATCGCCAAACGCCTTTTGGACAAAGGATTTCACGCTCCCACCGTCTATTTCCCGTTGATCGTGCCGGAAGCCCTGATGATCGAGCCCACGGAAACCGAGAGCAAGGAATCTCTGGACGCCTTTGCTGATGCCATGCTGGAAATCGCGCAGGAATGCCGCGAGAATCCTGAATTACTACATGAAGCCCCGCTCACCACTCCAGTGCGCCGCGTGGACGATGCCCGCGCGGTCAAGGTGCTCGATCCTGTTTTCCCTCTGCAGGATTGAGCCCGGGCGCTTCGCAGGCATACACTCAGACAAGGAGACACGATGAATAAGACATTGGCAATAATACTGCTGGGACTGGCGCTGACCGCGGGCCTTGGCGCCCAGGCGGTCAAACTCGGCTATGTGAACACCGACCGCCTGCTCCTGGAGAGCAACGAAGCGGCGGAGATCGCCCGGCTGTTCAACCTGGACAAGCAGAACTGGACCAGCCAGGTGCGCCAGCTTGACGAACAGATCAAGCAGATGGAGCGCAACTACGAAATCGACAAACTGACCAAGACCGAGGCCGCCAAGCGCGAAGCGCAGTCCAAGATCGATGCCAAGAAAGCCGAGGCCGGACGCCTGCTGGAGGAGTACTTCGGCGACGGCGGCAAGGCCGAGCAGCGTTACCGTGAGCTGATCGACCCACTCACCCTCAAGATCCATGAGTTGATCACGAAGGTGGCCGAAGACGAGAAATACACCATGATCTTCGATGTCAGCCTGGGCACCATCCTCTATGCCGCGCCCGCTCTCGACCTTACGGAACAGATCCTGCTCGAACTGAACAAGGACACCGTCAAGCCACAGGACGATTTCGTCAATCCGCAGGACGAGTTCAAACCTTACATGGAGGAAACTGACAAACCGGACTTTCCCACGGACGAGTTCAAGCCCGGGGATACCGGCAAGCCATGAAGCGCTTTGCGCCAGCCCTGGCGCCCCCGGACATCGTTGCCGTCTGCGGCGGCGAGTATCGGGGCTCAGCGGATCTGAGACTGGATAGCGTTGCCGCACCGGAAAAGGCAACCGCTTCCAGTGTGATCTTCTGGGAGCAGGACAAATACTTCGCGGCGGCGCAAGCCTCGCCAGCCGGACTCGTGCTGTGCCTGCCGGAGAAGGCGGAGCAACTGCCGGGTCGCAATCTGCTGCTGCATCCCAAGCCCTACTTCGCGTTGATGCGGCTGGTGAGTTGGTGGCAGGAACGCTCTTACGGCAAGGAGCCCGCCGCTATCCATCCCACGGCGGTGATCGACCCCAGCGCCGTTTTGGAAGAAGGCGTGGGCGTCGGTGCTTACGCCGTGGTGGGTAAGCACTGCCGCCTGGGAGCCGGTGTGAGCGTGGGCGAACACTGCGTTTTGGGCGACAACGTGACGATCGGATCCGGCAGCAGGCTCTATCCGCGCGTGACGCTCTATGAGGATTGTCAGATTGGCGGCGAATGCATCATCCACAGCGGTGCGGTCCTGGGCGCGGACGGCTTCGGCTTCCTGCTGGCGGAAGGGATTCAGGCCAAGATCCCGCAGGTCGGCGACGTGGTGATCGGTAACCACGTGGAGATCGGCGCCAACACCACCATCGACCGAGGCACCCTGGGCTCCACTGTGGTGGGCGACGGCACCAAGATCGACAATTGCGTGCAGATCGGCCACAACTGCGTCATCGGCAGGCACAGCATTCTTTGCGCTCAGGTCGGCCTGGCTGGCAGCACTATCGTGGGCGATTACGTGTATCTGGCAGGCCAGGTCGGCGTGGCGGGGCATGTGAGCATCGGCGACCGTGCCATGATCGGAGCCCAGTCCGGCGTTTCCACCGATGTTCCTCCCGGGGCTTTGTTTTTTGGCTATCCCGCCCGCGAGGCCAGCGAAATGAGGCGCGTATACGCCACGCAAAAGCATTTGCCTAATATCTACCGCCATTACCTTAGATTACTCAAAGCAAGCGGCGACAAGGATAAGACATGACCGACTATAAACACACCATCCGTTCCGAGGTTTCATACACAGGGATAGGCCTGCATTCCGGCGAGATTTCCACCATACGCTTCCGACCTGCCGGCAAGGACGAAGGCATCGTCTTCGTGCGCGTGGATCTGCCCGGACACCCGGAAATACCGGCTGATATCGATCATGTGGTGGATATCTCCCGCGGCACCACCATCGGCATCAAAGACGCTACCGTCGGAACGATCGAGCATGTGCTCTCGGCCATCAAAGGCCTGGGCATCGACAACATCCGCATCGAGATCGACGGTCCCGAAGCCCCGGTGGCAGACGGCTCGCCCATCGTTTTCCTCAATCTGCTCAAGCAGGCCGGCCTCCAGCAACAGGATGCCGAACGCGTCTATTTCGAGTTTGACGAGGCCATCAGTTATGTCTCGCCCGAAGAAAACGTGGACATCGTGATCGTGCCCTCCAACGAACTCAAGGTCACCTTCATGATCGACTACAAGCACCCCTATCTGGGCACGCAATACACCTGGCTGCCGAGCCTTAGGGTCTTCGAACAGGAATTCGCGGGAGCGCGCACCTTCTGCTTTATCAAGGAAATCCTGGAACTCAAGCAACTGGGCCTGATCAAAGGCGGCTCGCTGGAAAACGCTCTGGTCATCGCCGAACCGGACATGAAACCTGATGAACTCAAACACCTGCAGGATATTTTCGGCTATCATGAACCGGTCACCGTGTCGCCGCAAGGCATTCTGAACAGCCATCCGTTGCGTTATCCGAACGAGTTCGTGCGCCACAAAGTGGTGGATCTTCTGGGTGACATCGCGCTTTTGGGCATGCCCATCCGCGGCCACATCCTGGCGGCCCGCAGCGGTCATAAAACCAATGTGGAACTGGTTAAGAAACTCCGCCAGATCCAGCTCAAACAGGAGCTCAAACGCCAGTACCAGCGCTCCTACGCGCGCGATATCATCTTTGACGTCAATGCCATCATGCGCATCATTCCCCACCGCTACCCCTTCCTGCTGGTGGATAAGATCATAGACCTCCAGCCCGGCGAGACCATCGTTGGCATCAAGAATGTCAGCATCAACGAACCCTTCTTCCAGGGCCATTTCCCGGGGCATCCGATCATGCCGGGCGTGCTCATCATCGAAGGCATGGCCCAGACCGGCGGCATCATCCTGCTCAACCAGCTGGAGGATCCCTCCGAGTACGTGGCCTATTTTGCCTCGATCAACAACGTCAAATTCCGCAAGCCGGTGTTGCCAGGGGACACTCTGCGATATGAGATGAAGGTGCTCTCGCTCAAGCGAAATCTCTCCAAAATGCACGGCGAAGCCTTCGTGGGCGGCGAGAAAGTGGCCGAGGGCGACTTCATGGCTATGCTGCAAAAGAAGGATGCATGACGGCCATCCATCCCACCGCGATCGTCGAACCGGGCGCCGTCATCGGCGAGGACTGCGTCATCGGGCCCTGGTGCCAGATCGGCCAGGAAGTGGTGCTGGGAGACCGCAACAGCCTGGCCTCCCATGTCATCCTGTCCGGACGCAGCGTCATCGGCGACGACAACCGCTTCTTTTCTTACGCCGTGATCGGCACCGAACCGCAGGACCTCAAATTCAGGGGCGAACCCACCGGCCTGCGCATCGGCAACCGCAACACCTTCCGCGAGTTCGTCACCGTCAACCGGTCCAACAACCCTACCGAACTCACTGTCGTCGGCAGCGACAACCTACTGATGGAATACGCCCACGTGGCGCACAATTGCCAGCTCGGCTCCGGCTGCGTGATCGCCAATACGGTGCAAATGGCGGGGCACCTGGTCATCGGCGATTATGCCACCATCGGCGGCGCCACGGCCATCCACCAGTTCGTGCATATCGGCACTCACGCCTTTGTGGGCGGGGCTTCCGCCATCAAAAAAGACATTGCGCCCTACACCCGCGGCCAGGGCAACCCCTACCAGACCGTCGGCCTCAACAGCGTCGGCCTGATGCGCAAAGGCTTTTCCAGCGAGGCCATCGCCGCCATCAAGAAGGTCTACAACCTCTTCTACCGCAGCGGGCTCAATACCTCCCAAGCTCTGGAACAGATTGCCGCTTGGGACGATTTAACCCCAGAACAGCAGATCTTCGTGGATTTCGTGCGGCAGGCTGAACGCGGCCTCTCCCGCTAAGCAGCGATTCACAGACCTCGCAAATCCCCGGTTGCCGGTGGAGTTGAGTTCCTGCACGGCGCTGATCTCGTCCGAGAATTTCATCAACCTGACCTGGATATCCCAATCCGAGACCAATTTGGCCGGATACTATCTTTATCGTTCCACGAACGATGTGCTGGCCGACGCCATCGTCATCAGCCCGCTGATCCCCGCCACCAATTCCCCCACGCAGCATGTTTACAGCTACGAGGATAAGGAACTCTTCGCCAACGGAGTCTACAATTACTGGCTGCAGAGCGTGGACATCGACGGCAGCGTCGCCTACCATGGCCCGGTTGCCGCCTATTACAATGCTCATGGCGAGTACAGCGCGCCGGAGATCCCGCAGGCCACGGAATTGCTGCCCGCCTATCCCAATCCCTTCAATCCGCAGCTGTTCATCCCCTTCAGCCTGGTCCGGGACAGCCAGGTCCGGATCCGCATCTTCAACAGCCGCGGCCAGCTGCAACAGAACTTCGAGCTGGGCAGCAAAGCCCAGGGCAATCACCAGGTGGTATGGAACGGCACGGATCTCGACGGCAGGCCCGCCGGCAGCGGAGTCTACCACATCGTCATGACCGCCGGCAAGGATGTCTTCACCCGCAAAGCCGTGCTGATCAAGTAAACAAGACTTAGACATTCACACACATCGACGGACCCGGTTTTCCGACCGGGTCTTTTTTTGGGGTTTGCCAAGACCGCGCCGGCGTCTTGCTCCTATGCCTCCCGTAGACTTCCCGTACACTTCCCCTCCATCCGGCGGGAAGTCGACGGGAAGCAAGCGGGAAGCGGGCCAGTCGGCAGCAAGGGGGGAGCCGGAGAGGAAAACGGGCAGAGAGGCCGGCGGGTGCAGCGCGGGCGGGGCTGAATTTCCTTTTTGCATTGACAAAAACCAGCTAGCTTAAATCTTGGTATAACATGGAAAACAAGGAGTATCGTCATGGATGACCGGACATGGGAATACCTGAGCGTGTTCGTGATGTCCTGGCTCTTGGTCTACGGCCTGACGCCCTTTATCATCAAGCTGGCGCGGGCTGTGAACTTTGTAGACAAGCCGGAAGCGCGTAAGATGCATCTGACCAGTGTGCCCCTTTTGGGCGGGCTGAGCGTCTTTATCGGCTTTCTGCTGCTGTGTCTTTACGACGTGACGATCTCTCCCGGGCGCTTCTTCGACCGCGCCATCAGCGGCTATCTGCTGGGCGCCGGCATCATCACCGTTATCGGCCTGATCGACGACCGCCGGGGCATGAATCCTGTGATCAAGTTACTGGGCCAGGTATTGGTGAGCCTGATCTTCATCAGCAGCAACTTCCTGGAGCAGGATCTGCAAAACATGTTCGGCAGCGTCTTCATCTCCCTGCCCCTGATGGTGTTGTGGATGGTGGGTCTGATGAACGCGCTGAACTTTTTGGACAACATGGACGGCATTATCAGCGGTATGGCGGGGATTTTGGGCCTGGGCTTCTTCGCGTTCAGCCTGGCTAATATCACCAGCTCCAACGGCAACGAAATGGCGCTGATCGGGCTCATCGCGCTGAGTTTTTCCGGCTCCGTGCTGGGCTTTCTGCCCTTCAACTTCAATCCGGCCAAGATCTTTCTGGGCGACGCCGGCTCCATGTTCATCGGCTATTTCCTCTCCTCAATGGGCATCCTGATGGCCAAATACGCCGTTCTCACCCGGCAGGACAACATGTTTTTCCTGTTGCCGGTATTGCTGCTCAGCTATGCCATTTTTGACATCTCGCTGGTCAGTTACACCCGCAAACGCGATGGCCGGCATGTGATGCAGGGCGGCAAAGACCACTCCACCCACCGCATCAACACAGCCCTGGGCTCGGTGAAAGTGACCGCGATCATGATCTATGTGGTGAACCTGGTAATCGTGCTGACCACCATCATCATCTTTAAGACCGGCAACCGTATTCTGCTGTTGATCACGACACTGGTCTTCGCCCTGCTCTTCATCCTGTTCGGGCGCAAACTGGACCAGGTGCCGATCGTGGTGCCCAGCAACCAACAGAAGCCCCACAAGGGGGAAAAGTGAGATTTATCCTGCTCGGCACCGGCAGCGGCATGCCGGAATTGGGCACCCACCAAAGCGCGCTGTATGTGCAGGTGGGTGATAAGCAGCTGCTTTTCGACTGCGGCGAGGGCACCAGCTACCAGCTGCTGAAACACGGCCTGGCGGGAGAAACGCTGGACGCGATCTTCATCAGCCACTATCATCCGGACCATGTTTCGGGGCTGTTCATGGTGTTGCAGATGCTGTATATCCAAAAGCGCCAGAGACCCTTGCAGCTCTTTCTGCCGGAGCGTCCCGCGGTCATGGTCGAGATCCTGCAGTATATGTATACTTTCCCCACCAATTTTCCCTTCCAGCTGCAGATTCTGGATTGCCACGAAGCCGACCTCTACCACGAGGAAGTGAGCACCGCGCTCAGCGACCACCTGCGGGTGTTTTATGAAGAGCAGATCCAGGCCGGCAAACTGCCCAACCAGATGAATTCCTATTCCTTCAAGATCTCGGATACGGAAGGCTCGCTGGCTTACACTGCGGATATCGCCACCACGGACTCCGTGCTCAATCTGCTGCGGGACACCCACACGGTGATCGTGGACGGCATCCATCCCGACGCGGCGCAAGTTTTGAAACTGCAATACGCGGGCATCACAAGGATCCTGCTCAACCACGGCCGCAGCGCCGGATTGCTTGAGGCCTGCCAGGCCGGGCTGCCGGATATGTTCGTCCCGGCCCAAGAAGACCACGTTTACAGCATCCCGAAATGAAACTGACCCGCGCTTCGCTGCTCGCCCTTTGCCTGCTGCTCGTGTGGCTCTCCGCCTGCGAGATCAACAAATACAACAGCGCCGAGGACCACTACAACAACCAGCGTTACGCCGCCGCTATCCAGGAATTGGACGACTACATCCGGACAGGCCGCAACGGCGGCCTGATCACCCGCAGCGAGATCCTGCGCGCCCGCTGCTACTACGAATTGGGGCTCTTGGCCATGCAGCGCGAAAGCTGGGATCTGGCCATCCGCTTTCTCAAACTCTCCAATTCCGCCGAGTCCGACCAGGCTCTGGGGCGCCTCTACAAGGAACTGGCGGTCCGGGCTACGGCGGAGGACAATCCCACCAAAGCCATGTATTACATCCAGGCGGTGCTGCGCGAGATCCCCGGCTCCGAACTGACGGCGGAAATGCTGTCCCGGCGCATCGTCTTTTTGCTGGACACCTTTATCGACCACAACGAGGCTTGGGCGACCTATATGCGCCTGTATGACGACTATCCGAACAACCCCCACGAGGTGTCCGCGCGCAAACAGATCATGCGCATCGTGCCCAACAAGGTGGAGTACGCCCAACGCCTGACCGAAACCGGTTATTACAACGAAGCCCTGCGCGTACTTTTTGAACTGGCCAAGTATCCCGTGGTGGAACGCGAGGATAACAACCGCATGATCGCCGAAGCCTATATCGGGCAGGCTGAAAGCTACCTCGAAGGCCAGGAATATCTCGAGGCGGACCGCTTTTTCCGCATTGCCGTGCAATATGATCCCGCCAAGAAGGAAGAGGTCAACCGGCGCCTGGAGCAGGTGGCGGCGCTCTTTATCCGGCGCGGCGACGAACTGCTGGCCCAGCGCGACTTCGAAAACGCGCTGCTGCATTACCGCAAGACCTATGACATCATTCCCGACTACAAACAGGCCAACCAGGCCATCGACCGCCTGAACAACCTCCGTGCCAACATCGCCCGTGCCGACGAAATCTATAGCCAGGCGGAAAAGGCGGAAATGGGCGGCCGGCATTCCGAAGCGCTCAGCCTCTACCGCCAGGCTTACGGCATCGATCCCCGCGCCGCCTATCGCGACAAAGCCCAGCAGATGCAAAACCTGATTGACGCCCAGGCCAATCCCGCCGGTTTCGCGCAGCGCATCATCAACGAATACCGCGGCGGCCTGCTCAATTCGCGCATCCAGAAACAGAGGCAGGAATTGCTGCAGACCTTCGACCCCTCGGAACTCCGTGATTCCGGCTGGAAGATGCTGATCTCCAGCTCCCAACACAAGTATGAAGCCCGCTACGACCTCGTGACCCCGACGATCTCCTACTATTACGTGTGGCAGGTCAACCTGCGCGACCGCACGATCACGCCGCTCAATAAACTCTCCGAAAGCCTGATGAGGTGACGATGCGCAACTTGCTGCTGCTCTTACTGTTCTGCGTGATGGCCGGAGCCTTGTGGGCCCAAGCGGACTTCGACATCCGGGCATTCTCGGACAGCACCAAATACGGTTGGATGGATTGGCGCGACCGCGCCAGCTACCGCGACCAACTCCTGGAACGCCAGCAACTGCTGCAGCTCTACGAGATGGAATCCCGCCCCATCACGCGCACCATGGCGCAATCGGCGTTAGTGCCGGGCCTGGGGCAGATCAGCTGCCAGGCCGGGACCAAGGGCTCGATCATCCTGGGCGCCGAACTCCTGGCGCTGGGGACGGCCTTCCTGTTCTATGACCGCAGCCAATATTACTACAAAAAGTACCTCAGCGCTACCCAGGTCGAGGACATCGAGACCTACTACAACGCCGCCCAAAACCCCCGCCAGTATTCCCTGCTCTTTGTGGGCCTGGGCTTGGTGATCTGGGGCTACAACATGTTTGACGTGATCCAGACCACGGACGAATTCAATGCCGCGGTCTGGGACAGCATCATCGAGCGCTATGGATCGACGGCCCTGACCCTGGGACCCGAGGGCATCGGCATCCGCTTTTAGGAGGCAAAATGAAGTTCCGGCTGCTCCCGCTCATCCTGATTATTCTGGCGCTGGTATCCTGCCAGTTCAGGCGCAGCAATCCGCTCGACCCCATCGGTAATCCCGATGTCAGCACCCCGCAGACAATTTCCAACCTCATCGTCTACGGCGTGTCCGGACCCGGTGCGGACAACAAGTACGTGGAACTGCGCTGGGACGCGAACAATCCGCTCACGACCGATGGCTATTTCGTGTACCGCGGCCTGGCCTACAATTCCTCCTACGCGCCGGTGGACACGGTGGGCACCAATAGCTGCTACCACGGCTCCAAGCCCTGGCATCTGGTGCTGCCGGGCATTTACTGGTACAAAGTTTCCGCTTACAAGGACATTTACAAGGATCCGTCCAATCCCACGCCAGCGAATTATCTGGGTCGCCTGGAAGGCAGGCTGAGCGAAGCCAGGCCGGTCGTCGTGCCCGCCTGACCCAGATCCGAGCATGCAGTCCGGCTTGAGCGGGCAGCTGAACGAACGCCAGCTGCAGGTCGTCACCGATACCGAAGGACCGCTTCTGGTCCTGGCCGGAGCTGGCAGCGGCAAGACCCGCTCGATCATCTATCGTTGCGCCTGGCTGCTCAAAGAAAAGCAGGTCCCGCCCTGGAACATCCTGGTGGTCACCTTCACCAACAAGGCGGCCCGGGAATTGCAGGACCGCCTGCAGCAGCTCCTGGGCTTTCCCGTGCGCAGCCTCTGGGTGGGTACCTTCCACCACGTTTGTTCGCGCATCCTGCGCTTCGAAGCCGCGCATCTGCCCTTTGGCTCCAATTTCTCCATCTACGACGATGATGCCCAGAAATCCGTGCTCAAGAAGATCTATAAAGAGCACAACTACGACCGGCAGAAATACCCCTACCAGCGCGTCCTGAGCCGCATCGGCCGTTATAAGAACCGGCTGCTGCTGCCTGAGGATCTAGAGACCCAGCTGGGCGGGCAGGAAACCGGCAGGAGTTTTCACGACGACTTCGAAAGCAAGTTCCTGGCCATCTACCGGCTCTACCAGCAGACGCTGCTGCTCAACCAGGCTTTGGACTTTGACGATATCCTGCTCTACACCGCCAAACTGCTCCAGTCCAACCCCGCGGTGCGCGCCAAATACGCCGCCCAGTTCCGCTATGTGATGATCGACGAGTATCAGGATACCAACCAGGCGCAATTCGAAATCGTGCGCCAGATTGCGGGCGAACATCAGCGCGTCTGCGTGGTCGGCGACGACGATCAGGCGATCTACAGTTTCCGCGGCGCCACGATCCGCAATATTCTGGAGTTTGAGCGCGATTACCAGAATGTGCGCCTCATCCGCCTGGAGCAAAATTACCGCAGCACCACGCGCATTTTAGAACTCGCCAACGCCATCATCCGCAACAACCGCCGCCGCCACAGCAAAGACTTGTGGTCGGAACTTGGCGCCGGCGAGGCTCCGGAACTGCTCGTCAGCCGTGATGATGCCGATGAAGCCGAACAGGTGGCGCAGCGTGTGCTGCACCTGCATCAGAGTGGGCTGCCCTGGAGCCGGATCGCCATCCTGTACCGCACCAACGCCCAATCCCGCGTGTTCGAATACGCCTTCCTCCAGCACGAAATCCCCCACGCCATCGTTGGCAGCCTGCATTTTTACCAGCGCAAGGAGATCAAGGACCTCCTGGCCTATCTGGCCGTACTTGCCAATCCCGCCGATTCCGAAAACCTTCTGCGCATCGTCAACGAGCCGCCCCGCGGCATCGGCCAGACCTCCGTCAACCGTCTGCTCGCCTTCGCCGCCAAGGCCCGGATCAACCTCTACCAGGCCCTGCAAAGCTCCGCCAGCATCGGCGAACTGAATCCCGGCAGCCAAAAACGCATCGGCGAGTTTGCCGGCCAACTGGAGGAATGGCGCCAAATGGCGGCCCGGGCTCCGGTCCTGGATCTGGTCAAGGCGGTCATGGAGCGTTTAGATCTGATCTCGCTCTACAAACAGAGCCAGGATCCGCGCGACATCTCGCGCGTGGAGAACCTGATCGAGTTCGTGGGCTCGGTGAGCGAGTTTTCCGAGCGCTGGGTGCAGGAGCACGACCAAGCCGCGCGGCTGGCGGACTTTTTGCCATTCGTGGCCTTGCAGACAGATCTGGACCGCGCGAAGGCGGATTCCGACGCAGTGCGCCTGATGACACTGCACAACGCCAAGGGCCTGGAATTCGAATGCGTGATCATCACCGGCCTCGAGCAGGAGCTGCTGCCGCACCGCATGAGCCTGGAGAGCCGCGAAGCCATCGAGGAGGAACGCCGCCTCTTCTATGTGGGCGTCACCCGGGCCCAACGCCGATTGCTGCTCAGCTACGCCAAAAGCCGCCGCCTCTACGACACTTTCTACTACACCAAGCCCAGCCTCTTTTTACAGGAGGTGGATTCCGCCTTGTTCGCCGGCGCCCAGGACCAGGCCGACCTCGCTCCGGCCCCTCCCGCCAAGCCTGGGATCCGCCACACGGTAACGGAAAAGGACAAGCAGTTCCGCATCGGCCAAAAGGTCTGGCACGCGCA
>CAYXEF010000030.1:20741-24894 GCA_964463825.1 uncultured Candidatus Cloacimonadota bacterium
TGGTCGCCGCGCATCTCTGGAAAGGCCTGCGGCGCGACGTGATCCTGGTTTCCCAGGACGACATCATCGCCGAGGATCTGTGGGACGACCTCTGCTCCCTGATCGGCGCCGCTCATGCCCACTATCTGCCGGATTACGAGATCCTGCCCTACGAGGAACGCTCGCCCCACTACTCGATCCGCGCCACGCGCATGATGTGCATTCACAGCGTGCTCCAGGGAATTCCGGCGGTTTACAGCGTCTCCATCCGTGCCCTGATGCGTTATCTGCCGCCTCTGGCCAATATCGCCCGCCACGTGCGCGAACTGCGTCCCGGCCTCGAATATGCGCCGGACGCCCTGATCCGCGACCTGGCGAACATGGGCTTCGAAATCCAGTATCAGGTGACCAAGGTCTTCCAGGCGGCCCGGCGCGGCGGTATCGTTGACATCTTCAGCCCGCCGGCGCTCAAGCCCGTGCGGATCGAGTTTTTGGGCGACGAGATCATCAACCTGCGCCATTTCTCGCCCAACACCCAACGCTCCGAACCCGGCGAGGTGCCCTCCTATACGGTGATCCCGGCCCGCGAATTCAGCCTCGACGACATCAGCCCCTCCTCGCCATTGATCCACACCCTTAAAAACCGGGGCTTCTACGAAGGCATCGAAAACCAATACAGCCTCTTTCTGGAGGACTTAAGCACCTTCGCGGATTACTTCGATCCCGCGCGCCGCCTGCTGCTTTTCAATAACTATGTCTACACCGCGGAGGAATACTCCCAGCTGAGCGAGCAACTGGTCCAGCAATACCAGCGCGAACTCAAGACCCAGACCATGGCCAAGCTCAGCCCCCCGGAGCGCATGATCGCAGGGGAGGAGGAACTCCTGCGCCTCACGCGGCCAGGATCCGCGCTCTTCCTTTCCCAGGGCGAATTCATCCTGCCCTTTGACACCCAAAACCTGCGTGCTCCCTGCGAGCCTCAACCCTCCTTCAACGGCGACCTCAATCTGCTGGCCGCCGCGCTCAAACAACTCTCCGCCCAGTCCACCGAGCCCCTCCTGCTCTTCGACAATGCCAGCCAGAGCAAGCGCATGCACGAACTGCTGGCCGATTTCGCGTGCGCCCCGGACAGCCATATCGGCGTGCTCCATGAGGGCTTCAGCATCCTGGATTGCGGCCTGGCGCTGTGGACCGATCATGAGATCTTCAACCGCTACAAGCGCAAGCGTTACGCCCCCCGCTTTTCACCCGGCGAGGAGATCGTCGATTACGAGAGCCTCAGCCCCGGTGATTTCGTGGTCCACATCGACCACGGCATCGGGGTTTTCGAAGGCCTGACCATCATCCGCCTTGACGGCCAGGACACCGAGTGCCTGGTCTTGCGCTACGCCCACGACGACCGCGTTTATGTGCCCACCTACCAACTTAAACTGGTCACCAAATACGTGGCGGAGGAGGGCGTGGCGCCAACCCTCAACCGCATCGGCTCAGCCCGCTGGCAAAACACCAAGCGCAAGGCCACCGAGCAGATCGAACTCATCGCCGCGGACATCGTCAAACTCTACGCTGAACGCAGTTCCCGCGTGGGCATCGCCCATCAGCCCGACAGCCTCTGGCAGCGAGAACTGGAAGAGTCCTTCATCTATGAGGACACCGCGGACCAGACCCGCTCCGCCAATGAGATCAAGGCGGACATGGAGAGCCCAGCGCCGATGGAGCGCCTGCTGTGCGGCGACGTGGGCTTCGGCAAGACCGAGGTGGCGATCCGCGCGGCCTTCAAGGCCGTTTGTTCCGGCTATCAGGTGGCGGTGCTGGTCCCCACGACCCTTTTGGCGGAGCAACACTGGCGCGTTTTCCGTGAGCGTCTGGCCCAATATCCCGTGCGCGTGGCCATGTTCAGCCGCTTCAGCGACAGCCGCAGGCTGATAGCCGACCTTGAAGAACTGGCCTCGGGCAAGGTGGACATCGCCATCGGCACGCACAGGCTGCTCTCGCGCGATATCCGCTTTCATAAGCTCGGCCTGCTCGTCATCGACGAGGAACATCGCTTCGGCGTACGCCACAAGGAGCGCCTGCGCAAACTGCAATCCAACGTGGACACCCTCTATATGAGCGCCACGCCCATCCCGCGCACCATGAACATGGCGCTGGCCAAACTCAAGGAGATCTCGCTGATGCAGACCTCGCCCAAGGAGCGCCTGCCCATCCGCACTATCATCACCCCGCGCGACGACGAGGTCATCCGCGACGCCATCCGGAGGGAACTGGACCGCGGCGGCCAGGTTTTCTTCATCCACAACCGCGTCCAGACCATCGAGCACGTGGCGGAGGAACTGCGCCGTTTGATGCCGGACACGCGTTTCGTGGTGGGCCATGCCCAGATGCCGGAGCGCCATTTGGAGGACGTCATGGACGCCTTCATCAAACGCGAGTTCCAGGTCCTGATCTCCACCACCATCATCGAAAACGGCATCGACATCCCCAACGCCAATACCATCCTCATCGACCGCGCGGACACCTTCGGCCTGGCGCAGCTATACCAAATGCGCGGACGCGTGGGACGCAGCAACCGCCGCGCCTATTCCTATCTGCTCATTCCGAAAGGCACCACCACGGTCGCCCGCCAGCGCCTGGAAGCCCTGGCTCAATATGATTTCCTCGGCGCCGGATTCCAGGTGGCGCTGCGTGACCTTGAACTGCGCGGCGCTGGAACGATCCTGGGCACCAAACAAAGCGGCATCATCCAATCCATCGGCTTCAATTACTACAACAGCCTCCTGGAGCGCGCCATCATCGCCGTGCAAAGCGGGGCCGACCTTGCCGGGGAACTGGAGACCCCCAAGACCCGCCGCAAACTCACCACTGAGATCGACCTCTATTTCCCGCCCGCATACATCAACGACGACGAACAGCGCCTGGCCATCTACCGCCGCCTCAGCGACAGCGAGAGCCTGGACGAGATTACGGACCTCGCGGACGAACTCGCCGACCGTTTCGGACCCCTGCCGGAAAAGGCCGCCTGGCTGCTGATGTATTTCCGGCTCAATATCCTCGCCCAACAGGCTAATCTGCTCAACTGCCACGTCCGCCACCACACCCTCACGCTGGAATTCAAGCCCGAACAACTCCCGCCCCGCGACAAGGTCCTGGCCTTCAGCGCCAGGGTGAAAGAGGAACTCCGCTTCGACACCTCCAAAGGCCTCAAGCTGATCATCGCCCTGGATCCGCAACTCTCCTACCGCGACCAGTTCAACGAGGCCTTGCGCCTCCTGCAAAGCTTCATCGACTCTTAGGAGCAGGATCCCCTTTCGCCGGAAGCCACCGCCTGGTCCAGGAACTCCTGATACCGGGCCTGCGAGGGCGTCACTTCTTTCGCCTTAGGCGGAAAACCTTTGTCAAACTCCGCGGCTGACTCAGTATCCACCCGGTATGCATCACCCTCGTCGAAACGTCCGCGCATCCCGTTTAGAGCCCCGGAAACAAGTTCCAACGCCAGCAGCGCCGGTGAGATCAAACCATCCACAGTGCGGATGCCAAAATCCTTGCCGGCCACAAAGCCAAAACGGCGATAATAGTCCGGATCGCCATAGGTCAGCAAAGCCCGAAAGCCCATGTCCCGCGCCAATGACAGGGTGTGCCGGATCAAGGCGCTGCCGATGCCCCTTCTCTGATACTCAGGCAACACGCTCACCGGGCCGAAGGTCAACACTTCAGTCTGACCGCCATCGTCCCTATGGATCAGCGTCCGGGCATACATGATGTTGCCCACGATCACTCCCTCCAGCTCCGCTACGTAATCCAATTCCGGGACAAAGGCGGGATGGCTCCTCAGCGTGTGCGCCAGATAATGTTCGTCGCAGCCGGGGACGTTGACATTCCAAAACGCCTCGCGGGTGAGTTGCTCCACCACGGGAAAATCTGGCGGCTCTTCGGTCCTCAGAATGATCCCCTCATGCCGGTTGTGATCCATCATCTTATCCTTATCTATTGGTATCTGTCGACCCCGGGCTGCAGCTGTTCTGCTCCTTTGGTGTGTGCTGCATGGCTGCCGGAATGCGAGTTTTCCCCGTTGGTCCAGCTTGTTGGGAAATTCCCATGTCAAAACTCCATCCGGGAACAAACAGCCTGTCTGATACTGCATGGATCGCTGCGCGAAAAAGTCAAGCGCAAAATG
>CAYXEF010000031.1:0-22709 GCA_964463825.1 uncultured Candidatus Cloacimonadota bacterium
GCGGACTCATTACGGACAAAGTCCGCAGTGAGTGCGCAATGAGTCCGCAATGATAACCGGGGCGGTGCTTGGAATCTGCCGTCTGTCACAGCGGTAACGCCTTGCGTCTGCATCTGTTGGAATCAGGCGCCCGGTCCTTGCCTCATCCCCAGGGAGGGACATGCCACTGCATCCTGCCAGTGCCGGGCAGGGCAAAATCCGGATATGAGTCCGCCAGGCTTGGCCGGACGTCACTGTCTGGAGAACTAAACTTACCGGCTTACTTAAGTTTGGCCTTGAAGATCAGGCTGGTGACCAGTTCGATGATCAAGCCGTAGATCGCGCCAGCCACGATCCACATGGCCAGCATTTCCCACTTGCCAAATTCAGGTGGCGGGCTGATCGACGCGGCAAAACCGCTGGGGATGCTGACCACCAATCCCATGAGCAATCCGTGCAAGGCCCAGCCGATCTTCAGACCGCTGATTCCGATCACGAATCCGATCAGCAGGCGGCTGGTGAAGATAGTGGCCAGGACCCGCAGCGACTGCTGGAAGCCTCCGGAGATCAGGATGCAGGCCAGACCGGCCAAAACACCCATCAGCAAAGCGATAATGAATCTTTTGAAACTCATTGGTCGACTCCTTGGAATAGTATAGTGGCGGGAGACTTGTCAATCTCCTGAACGCCAATCTACTGCATCGCTATTAAACTGTCAAGGAAAAAGTGCTTGAATGCTCCAATCAATTCATAAACCAACGGCTTGCAATCAGTGATCCGGTAGTTGCCATAAGCACGGAAGTTACATCTTGAATACCAGCATGTTCTCCGTGGCAGCGTCATCCCAGAAACGAAATCCCAATTGGCGCAACAGCGCCAGACTGGGCTCGAAACTGGTGGGCATGATGATGCTGTAGCGTTTGCGGCTGCCGAAGAAATGCTGGAAATAGGGCAGATCCTCTTTGAGACAGTCTGTGGGCGGTTCCAGCAAAGTAATGTTGCGCTCATGCAGTCCGCCGGCGTAATAGCGGTTGTGAGGTGTTTGGAACAAGCAACCGTATTTCTGGAGGAAGGGTAGGCTGGCGGGTGTGTTGTGCACAGGCTGCCAGGCACAGGGGATGTAGCGTGGATAATGGCGGAAGGCAGACAAATCGATCCGGGGAAGGATTTCCGGCTTGCAGGTGTCCTTGACGCCGCGCTTGTCCAGGGTGAAAAATGCCTCCACCCGATGAAAGCCCAGTTTCCGGGTCAAATGCAGGCTCTCGACATTGAGGTAGTAGGTGCAGAATTCGAATGCGAGCCGGGGATTCTTCCGCTTCAGTTCGGAGGCCAGTTGGAAACTGCGCTGGTTGAGCAGGGTGGCGACGCCGTGGTTCTGATACTTGGTTTGCACGCGCAGGCCTTCGAACCAGAGGACATGGTCCGGAAACATCGTCATTTTCAGGCAGGCGATGGCATGGCCGCGGTACTCGCAGACCCAGAACCAGGGTTCCCCGATCCAGCGATCGAGGACTTTGGGCAGATAGTCAGTCCCGCCCCAGATGCCTCTGGCCACGCGGATAAGGTCGTCCTTGTCCGCGGGCGTGGCCAGGCGGACGCTACAGGCAGAGAGATCGAAGTCCATGTTGCTCCTTTTGGTTTGGGCCGGCAGGCCGGGATCCGGCCCGATGCACGGGCAAAGACTTTAAACTGCCCGCAAGAATGTCAAGTAAAAGATTCCGGGGCGGAGCACACAAGAAAGTGATTGACAAAAAACCGGGGCTCAGATTCAAGGGCGCAACCTGCTAGTGGAGGATTAGTCCTAATTGGTAAGGCAGCGGTCTTGAAAACCGCCGGGCTCTGCCCATGGGGGTTCGAGTCCCTCATCCTCCGCCAGTCTATAGTGTGTTTCCCATATGGGGAGAGGTGACCGAGCTGGCTGAAGGTGCACGCCTGCTAAGCGTGTGTGGGTCAAAAGCCCACCGAGGGTTCGAATCCCTCCCTCTCCGCCAGACAGATACTTGGGCAGTCGCCAAGCGGTAAGGCAGCGGGTTTTGGTCCCGCCATCCGGGGGTTCGAATCCTCCCTGCCCAGCCAGCTATAAATGGGATGTCGTCTAATGGTAGGACAGCGGACTCTGGATCCGTACGTGAGGGTTCAAATCCTTCCATCCCAGCCACTTAAGCCCCGGCCATGCAGCCGGGGTTTTTGCTTTATGGGGATGCTAGCGCCAATCACTGCCGCGGTATTGGCGGATCTTTTGGAAGTGCTCGCTGGCGGTGACGGAGAAGGAATTATTGCCCTGGCGGTCCGCCACGAAGAAGAGATAATCGGTGCGGGCAGGCTGCAGCGCGGCTTGGATCGAGTTGAGGGAGGGATTGCAGATCGGGCCGGGAGGCAGCCCTTCCTTTATATAAGTATTGTAGGGAGAAGGCAGGCGCGTGTCCTCAAAACTCAGGACGGGCTTGCGCTGGCCTTGTTGCTCCAGAAGGTAGTCCACCGTGGCGCAGGATTCCAGCCGCATGCCTTTGTTCAGACGGTTGGCCAGCACACCCGCCACCAGTTTACGTTCCTCGGGTGAGCCGCTTTCCCGTTCGACGATCGAGGCCAGGATCAGCCGCTCGTAGAAGCCGGAACTTCTTAGATAGTCAATGCCCGCCTCGCGCAGTTTATTCTTAAACTGGGTGGTCATCATCTGCAGCAGCTCCAGCGGTGTGGAGCCGATGTCAAACGCGTAGGTTTCCGGATAGAGGAAGCCTTCCAGACTGGCGGTCCGGATGCCGGTAAGTTCGAAAACCAGTTCCGGGGAGCGGGCCAGCGAATCCAGCACGGCATAAGGCGCCAAGCCGCTACGTTCGAGTTTTTGCAGCGTGGCTTTTAACGAAAGCCCTTCAGGAAAAGTGACGCGCACGGCGCTGGTGTTGCCCTGTTCTAACAGCTTGAGGGCTTGCAGCAGGCTGTTTTTGCCGCCCAGGCTGTAGGTGCCGGCGATCAAATGGCGGTCGCTGCCCCGCAGGGCGGCCAGGAGCCGGAAGATCGTGCTGCTGCGGATGATGCCGCGTTCTTCAAGTCGGACAGCGATATGGGCGGCGGTCTCGCCCTTCTGCACTTTCAAGGCCAGCGGTTCTGAGCGCAAGGGAATCAGGATTTGCCAGGCCAGAATAGCAGCGCCGATCAGCGTGGTGGCCAGTATCATGTACAGTATAACGCGGAGGAACTTATTATGCATGTGCGTGTGTTTCCAGATAGGATTTCAGGATCATGGCCGCTGCCATGGCGTCCTCGATCTCGCGGTTCTTTTTCCAGTCATAGCCGAGCTTTCGCAGTTCGGCGTTGGCCTCGTCCGTACTGTAACGTTCATCCCAGGCTTGCACGGGGATAACCAGGTCGGAAGCCAGGCGGTCCAGGAAGTCCTGCGTGGCCTGAGTTCTGGGGGTATAGCCGCCTTCAACGGCATAGGGCATCCCCACCAACAACATTTGAACGCAGTGTTCCCGGATCTGGGCTATAAGCTCCTGCAGGACGGTTTTATAACCTGCGTTCAGGATCACCTTGTAGGGCTTGGCAATAATGCGCAGGGGATCGCTCAGCGCCAGGCCGATGCGCTTTTCCCCGTAGTCGAGGGCGAGGATGCGGCCCGGCCCGCTCAAAGGTTGGATTCGTCTCTCCAAATGGCGATGTACCAGCGATCGTGCAGGGGTTTGAGGTAGAATCTGGCCACACCGCTGGCTGTGAGCATGGAGTTGGAAACGTAATAGATCAACTTGAGGTCAAAGATGCAGGGGATGACGACCCAGCTTTCGTGTCCCAGCTCCGGGTCGGCCTCCCAGTTTTCCTCCGGCGGGATTTGCAGCCGCAGTTGCAGATCGTCCGGGGGCAGGTGCGTCCCGTCTGAGGAACCGTTGGTAAAGAGATTGCCGGTGTAGAGTACTTCCTGCTCGTAGCCCCACCAGGAATCCCGGATGCCGTCGTTATTCACGTCGATGCCGATCTGGCTGACCTCGGAGGAGAGCAGTTCGAAGCGGAAATCGGGAGCCAGGGTGCTCTTGAAGATGTTGATGTTGCGCTCACTGTAGGACAGTTCAAGATTCTGCAGCACCTCGCGCGGGGTCCGGTTTTGGATGGTGCCGTCCGAATCGTCACGCAATGGGGGATGGAAGGGATTCCAACAGCTGGCCAGAGTCAGCAGCAGTGCCATCAGGGGCAGGTGCAGCAGGCTATTGCGAGAAGTCATACTTCAATTTACCCCAGGTGGGATGACTATAAGCCCGGTAATCGTACCATTTGGCCAGATACCAGAAGCCACCAGTTTTGCGGAACAGCAGTTCGAGGTTGCCGCTGTAGAGTGCTGGCACCGGCAGGGAGGAGTGGTAACGGGTGAGGTCGTAGCGCCTGTAGATCCTGGCCTCGTTGGCGCTGATCTCGTCCACCTGCCCGGTCAGTGGAGTGAGGGTTAGCCGCAGACTGTCCGACTGGCTGTGCAGGTTGAGCAACATATCCTGTTCCTGGTTCTTGTCCCAGGTGGGGCTGAGACCGTAATCGTTTACGTCCTGCGCGGAGAACCAGAACTGGTAGTCGGCGGCGAACAACGTGCCGTATTTAACCCCGTTGCGGCTGTCTTGGTAGCAATACTCCAGATTCTGCAGACAGAGATCCCAGCTGGTGGTGTAATTGTTCCAGTCGGCTGGTTTGGTGGGCGCTTCGGAATCGCGCAGCCGGAAAAGGTCGCACGCGTTCAGCGTCAGAAGCAGGATCAGGAGCAAAGCGAAATTTCTCATAAACTCATAAAAATCTCACATCGTATCGTGTCAACTCTTTTTTTCCCAGAGGATGTTGCCCTGGCAGGCGAGCGAAAACCGCCGCGAATCCTTTATCACAAAGCTTTGCAGAGACTTAGGCCGAAGCCGGAATAAATGTTCGAAAAACCCAAAATTTCCTTTGACAGAAACCGGTATTTTGCAGATTTGAACCATGAACAGTATGCGGACGAGCATTGATGTCTTGCAGCTTGGCAACAAGGCCGGATGTATCCCGATCGCTCAACAAAGGAGGTCGTATGCCCGGGAAATATCAGCGCAAATTGCACACGATTCTGGATGACATTGTCAACCCGAACCTGGACGCGGAACGCCAGCTTATATTGCTGGAATTGACCAACCATCCCCTGTTGGAACGCTATCGCTTGCATCCGCTGGACGCGCAGGTCGTGGCCCGGGTCTGGCTGCAGCAGAAACGGGACGAAGATCAGAGCGTTGATCAGGAGCGTTTGGTGGAAATCATCGGCCGCCCGGAGTGGAGCCTGGCGGAGCAGCTTCGCTACACCGGCACATTGATCGACAGGTGCGTCCTGAACACCCTCACGCCCTTGGAATCCGACTACCGCCGTTTTCCGGAACAGCTGTTGAGGGCGGATTTCCGGTTGAGCAGCCGGCTGGCATATTTGATCATGGAACTGGCCCCGGAACTGCTGATAGCAGACAACCTGGACTACTATCCCTATACCGAACGGCGCCTGCTCGAGATGGTCGAAGAAGCCTTCAACCTGATCTCTGCGTACTATTGGGAGGCCGATGAGAAGTTGATCCGGCAGATCGATTTCAGCTACCCAGATTACTATCTGGAGTGCATCAGGCCTTTGGCAAACATTATGCGCTTCGGCATGGACAAACCGTTCTCCCGCGCGATCCGCAAGGCCGGCTTGTCCTTCCGGGAAACCGCCATCGTCGTATACTTGCTGCATTGCCGCATCCACGATCTGGATTCCGTGGAGCCGGAGCGACTGTGCCGCCTGGTGAGCAGCAATCCCAGCGAGGAAGCGGAGAACGGGCATTTGCTATACAGCGATTCCCGGCTCTGCCAAAGCGGGATCGTCACTTGGGACGACGGCGACCTGGCTCTGGACGAGGACATCATCGAGGTCGGCGACAGAAGCGAAACCTATATGGTGGAACTGCGCCAGGAACCCGATCCCGGCCCGGGCGGCACGCCATCCCCGTCTCCCCAGGCTTTGCAGAAACTGCCGGCTAGCCATACCTTGGACAGCCTGATCCTGCCAGAGCGCGACATGAGCCTGCTGCGCGCGGCACTCCAACGCTTCAAACTGGGCAATTACGCCGATCTGACCAAGTGGGGCGTCAAGACCAACACCGGCAGCGGATTGAGCAAGAACAACGGCCTCATCGCTCTTTTCTACGGCCCTCCCGGTACGGGCAAGACTTTCGCCGCCGGCGCCATTGCCGGCGAATTGCGCAAAGACCTGCTGGGCATCGATGCCACGCAGCTGCGCAACCATTGGTTCGGCGATTCCGAAAAACTGGTCCGCCGCATTTTCCAGCGCATGGCCGAGATGGTCTATGAATCAGAGCATCCGCCGGTCTTTTTGCTCAACGAATGCGACCAGCTGATCCATCGCCGTGACGCCAGTCCGGTGGGCTCCGATAACACGGAAAACGCCATCCAGAACATCATCCTGGAGCAGCTGGAGCAATTCCCCGGCATCCTGATCATGACCACCAACCTGATGGAAAACATCGACAACGCCTATTTCCGCCGCTTCAATATCAAGGTGGAGTTCAGCCTGCCGGATGAGGAGTGCCGCCTGAGGCTCTGGCAGGCGCATTTGCCGTCCACCATCCCTGGCGCGGAGCAGATCCCTGTTGCCGATCTGGCACGGGATTTCCACTTCACCGGCGGCCAGATCAGCCTCATCGTGCAAAACGCCTGCCTGGAAGCCATCACACGCGAGGGAGACCAGCGCCGCCTGCTGTTGCAGGATCTGCTCAAGTATGCCCGCCAGGAGCAGCATTGGGTGGGCAAGGGACGCAAGGCCAGCATCGGTTTCGGGGCAGCCATTTCCCAATCGGACAATTCCAACCTTAACGAAACTATCGCAACCGAGCAGGGCGGTACGGGTTGAGCGCGATTCCCGGTTTTGCCGGCCGTGCTCGTTTCCGGCGGCTGACTCATTAGCCTCCTGGCAACTTCCCCTTAGCTTCCTGTGGGTTTGGCGGGAAGTGTTGGGGAAGTTGACAGGAGGCATGCCATCCGGCAATCGGGGGGAAACTATCGCCGGGCGTTTTTGAGTAAATCGCAGAAAAAAGCTATTGACAGCTTCGAGGCCGTAAAAAAGCGTGGTTCTTACTTGCTTGAAATTACTTGATCGTATAGCACAAGTCCCAATTCTTGCAGGGACTTATAGTTCTTTAGGAGGAACAATGTTATCCTGCTTACGGGATGCTCGCGAGAGCATCGCCATGGTGCAAGCGTCCGCTTCGTACCCCACCGTTAACCCAAAATATACCGCAGAAAGCGCGCTCGCGCGATGGACCGGAGAGCAAGCCCGGCCTGTCGGCGGCTGGGGCTTTTTCTGCTTTTGAAGGGGAGGATCCTTTGAGTAAAACAGAAAACAAGATCCGGATCAAACTCAAGGCCTATGACCACAGGTTATTGGACCAATCCGTGGCGGAGATCGTGAAAAGCACGCGCAACACCGGCGCCAAGGTCGTCGGCCCGGTCCCCTTGCCCACGGACAAGAGCCTTTATACCATCCTGCGTTCGCCGCACGCCGACAAAAAATCCCAGGATCAATTTCAGATGCTGGTGCATAAGAGACTGATCGACATTCTGAATCCCACCCAGCAGACCACCACCGCTTTGAAAAAGCTGAATCTGCCGGCCGGGGTCCATGTGGAGATCAAGGCCAATACGAGGAGCTGAGCATGTTGGGATTGATCGGTAAAAAAATCGGCATGACCCAGATCTTCGACGCCGACGGCAAAGTGATCCCGGTGACCGTGATCCAGGCCGGCCCCTGCCGCGTCGTCAGCAAACGCACTCAGGAAGTGCACGGTTACGAAGCTTTGCAACTGGGCTACGAAGAGATCCCGGAAAAGCGCAGCAAGAAACCCCTCATCGGTCACTTCAAGAAGTATCAGAGCCCGGTTTACCGCTATCTGCGAGAGTTTCGCCCTTCCTTTGGCCAACAGCTGGAAGATTACGAAGTCGGCGCCGAGATCAACGCGGAGATGTTCACTCCCACGGACAGCGTCAGCGTTTCCGCCAAGAGCAAGGGACGCGGCTACACCGGCGTGATCAAACGGCACGGCTTTTCCGGTTTCATGCAGTCCCACGGCGTCCATGAATCCTTCCGCGGCCCCGGCTCGATCGGGCAATGCGCCCAGCCGTCCCGCGTCTTCAAAGGCGTGCGCATGGCCGGACAACACGGCAACGCCCGGGTGACGGTCCACCACTTGCAGGTGGTCAAGGTCGACTTACAGAACAATTTGATCATGGTCAAAGGGGCGGTTCCCGGACACCGGAACACCCTGGTCACCATACATAAGGAACGATAGGAGTAGAGCATGGTAAAAGCACCGAAATTCAATGCTCAGGGTGAAAAGATAGCCGAGATCGAACTGCCTTCCGGGATTTTCGATGTCGATGTCAATTCCCCCCAAGCCCTGCTGCATGAAGTGATCACCATGTATCTGGCCAATCAGCGTCAGGGCACCGTTCAGAAGAAGAACCGGGCCATGACCGCCGGCAGCACGCGTAAGCTGTTCCGTCAGAAAGGTACTGGCAACGCCCGCCAGGGAACCCGCCGCACACCGGTCCGGGTGCACGGCGGACGCGCTTTCGCCATTCTGCCCAAGGATTGGTACCGCCCCATTCCCCGCACCAAAAAGCGCATGGCGCTCAAGGTCGCGCTCACGGATCGCGCCCGCGAAGGCCGGATCTATATCGTGGAAGATCTCATGTACTCTGAACCCAGCACCAGGCAGGCCTTGGAAATGCTGAATAAGATCATCCCGGAGCGGGGACGAAAACTGATCGTCACGGACGGGCACCACATGCAGACGGTGAAGTCCTTCGCCAATCTGCCGGATGTCAGCACCGACCGGGCAGACGGCCTCTATGCCTACGAGATCCTGCACTCCAGTTATATTCTGATGACCCAGTCCGCACTGGACACAGTGAACAGGGTCTTCAACTCCCAGGGGGGCCGGCACGGCTTCCAAACCAGCATTAATGAACCCACACAGGCTGAGGAGGTGTCACAAGCATGATCCATCCGCGCAACATTGTGATCGCTCCGATCATCACGGAAAAGAGCCAGAACCAAGTCCAAGCCGGCAACACCTACACCTTCAGGGTAAGTATCAACGCGAACAAGATCGAGATCAAACAAGCGATTGAAAGGATTTTTGCCGTCAAGGTCATGGATGTGAACACCATCCGCATGCTGGGCAAGCCGAAACGCCTCGGCAAATACAACGGCAAACGCCCGGACTGGAAGAAGGCGATCGTAACCCTCAGAGCCGGCGACAAGATTGCCGATTTTGAGGTCTGAGAGGTGACGCATGGCAGTTAAGAAATACAAACCAGTAACTCCGACCCTGCGCTTCCGTACAGGTTACACCTTTGCTGAGATAAGCACGGACAGCCCGGAAAAATCTTTGCTCAAACCGGTGCGCAAGAGCGGCGGCCGCAACAACCAGGGCCGCATCACCTGCCGGCACCGCGGAGGCGGACAACGCCGCCATTACCGCATCATAGACTTCAAACGCGATAAATTCGGCATTCCGGCCAAAGTGGCCACGATCGAATACGATCCCAACCGCACGGCCCGCATCGCCCTGCTGCACTATGTGGACGGCGAAAAGCGCTACATCATCGCACCCGACGGCCTGGCCGTGGGCGACAAGGTGATGTCCGGCCCGGAAGCCGAGATCGCCACGGGCAACGCCGTGCCCCTGGAGAAGATTCCTTTGGGCTCCACGGTGCACAACATCGAGCTGAAAAAGGGACGTGGTGGCCAGATCGCCCGTTCGGCTGGCACCTATGGCCAGATCGTGGCCAAGGACGGCGATTACGTACATGTCAAGATGCCCTCCAACGACGTGCATCTCATCCGCAAAGAATGCCTGGCGACGATCGGGCAGGTCAGCAATCAGGACCACAACCTGATCCAAATCGGCAAAGCCGGCCGCAACCGCTGGAAAGGCATCCGCCCCACAGTGCGCGGCGTGGCCATGAACCCGGTCGACCACCCCATGGGTGGTGGCGAAGGCAAATCCTCGGGCGGCGGCCACCCGGTCTCGCCCTGGGGCAAGCCGGCCAAAGGCGGCAAGACCCGCAAGACCCGCAAGTATTCCGAAAAATACATCGTGAAAGCAGTTAAAAAGAGATAAGGGAAGGAACAATGGCACGATCAATCAAGAAAGGCCCCTTCGTGGACGAGTACCTGCCGAAGAAAGTGGAAGCGCTGGACGCCGAAGGCAAAAAGAGCGTGATCAAAACCTGGTCGCGTCGCTCGGTGATCATTCCCGCTTTCATCGGGCACACCTTCTCGGTGCACAACGGACACAAGTTTGTGCCAGTGTACATAACTGAGAATATGGTTGGCCACAAGTTGGGCGAGTTTTCCCCCACCCGCACCTACCGCGGCCACAAAGATAAAAAGAGCAAGGCCAAGTAAGGAGCCGATATGGAAGCAAGCGCAAAACTCCAATTCACCCGCGGATCGGCCCGTAAGGCTCGCCTGGTCCTGGATACCATCCGCTACAAGCCGGTCACCCAAGCCCGCGACATTCTCCGCTTCTCACGGCGCCGGGCTGCCGTGGCCATCGGCAAGCTACTGGATTCGGCCATCGCCAATGCTCAGGTCAAGGATCCCAAGGTCGACCTCAGCCAGGTCTATGTGACCATGGCTACGGCCGATTCGGGTCCCCAGATGAAACGTTATATGCCCCGTTCCCACGGCAGGGCCTTTATGATCCGCAAACAGACCTGCCACATCGCTCTGGAAATTCAGACCCTGGAATAGGAGGAATACCTTGGGACAAAAAATACACCCAATTTTGTACCGTATCGGCGTTAATAAAGAAACCGAGTCCGTCTGGTTCGCACAGGGTTCCACCTATGTGGATTTCCTTCAGGAAGACATCCAGATCCGCAAGTACATTCACAAGCGATTGGAGCAGAAAATGGTTTCGCGGATCAAGATCTCCCGCAAGACCAGCTCCATCATCATCGATATCCACACTGCCAGGCCCGGTCTTGTGATCGGCAAAAAGGGCGAGGATATCGACAGATTGCGCAACGAGCTGAATGTACTGATCAATAAGCATCGCAAGACCCCGATCGCCGTCTCCATCAATATCGAACAGATCGACAAGATGTGGCTCGATTCACGTCTGGCGGGCCTGGAAATCGCCCGCCAACTGGAAGAACGGGTGGCCTTCCGCCGCGCCATGAAGATGGCCATGCGCAACATTATGAAAGAAGGGGCGCAGGGCGTCAAGGTCCAGATCTCCGGTCGCCTGGGCGGCAACGAGATCGCGCGTACCGAGCGCTATAAGCAGGGCCGCACCCCGTTGCACACTTTACGCGCCGATATCGATTACGCCTGCGTGGAAGCCAACACCACCTACGGCGTCATCGGCATCAAGGTCTGGATCTACAAGGGCGATATACTGGGTTAGGAGAAAGGGAAATGTTAGCACCGAAAAAAGTCAAACACCGCAAGATGATGAAAGGCCGGCGCAATGGCCTGGCCTGGAGCGGGAACGACGTCGATTTTGGCGATTTCGGCCTGATCGCGCTGGAAGACGCTTTTATAACCAGCCGCCAGATCGAGGCTGCCCGTATCGCCATCACACGCCACATGAAACGCGTGGGCAAGGTCTGGATCCGCATCTTTCCGGACAAACCCATTACCAAAAAACCTGCCGAAACACGCATGGGCAAGGGTAAGGGCGCGCCGGAATACTGGGTCGCGGTGGTGCGTCCCGGCCGTGTTCTCTTCGAGATCGAGGGCGTGGACACCCAGATCGCAAAGGAGGCAATGCGGCTGGCCGCTCACAAGTTGCCCATCAAAACCCGCCTTATTGCCCGTGAAGGAGTGGAGTTATGAAGATCGAGGATATCCGCGCCATGACCATGGAAGAAATGCATACCCGGCTTGAGGAACTGCACACCGAGCTGTTCAATCTGCGCTTCCAGAAGTCCAAGAATCTGCTGGACCGCAAAGACAGGCTGCGCCTGGTGAGAAGGGATATTGCCCGGATCAGCACCATCATTAACGAAAGTAAGAACAGGCAGTGAGGAAACCATGGTTAACACGCATAAAATGATAAAACAGGGTGTGGTCGTCAGCGACAAGAACGACAAAACGATCGTCGTCCGCGTCCAGCGGCAGTACATTCACCCCTTGTATAAAAAGACCGTGCGCCGCCATAAGAAATTCATGGCCCACGACGAGAATAACGAAGCTCATGAAGGCGATGTCGTCCAGATTGTGGAATACCGCCCGATGAGCGCACGCAAACGCTGGGCTCTGCACAAGATTGTCGAGCGTAGCAAGTAAGGGAGTTTTGGAATGATTCAAGCTCAGACGATGTTGAATATCGCCGATAACTCCGGTGCCAAAAAAGCCATGTGCATTAAAGTGCTGGGCGGCACCAGACGCAAATATGCTACCATCGGCGATGTGATCGTGGTGGCGATCAAGTCGGCCACGCCAGGCGGCAAGGTGAAAAAAGGCACCGTGGAACGCGCGGTGATCGTGCGGACAGCAAAGGAGATCCGGCGTCAGGACGGTTCGTATATCAGATTCGAAGACAACGCTGCCGTGATAATCGATGAAAAGCACGATCCCAAAGGAACGCGCATCTTTGGTCCGGTGGCCCGTGAACTCCGCGAGCACCAGTATATGAAGATCGTGTCTCTGGCCCCGGAAGTGTTATAGGAGAATATGATGCCCGAAAAACTTAAACTCAAGAAAGGCGATTTCGTGATCGTGATCTCCGGCGCTGACAAGGGCCGCAAAGGCCGCGTTCTCAAGGCCTATCCCAAGACGCAGCGGGTGATCGTGGAAAAGGTGCACATGATCAAGAAGCACAGCAAACCCACCCAGAACAATCCACAGGGCGGGATTATTCACAAGGAAGCGCCTGTTCACGCGTCCAATGTAATGCTGTTTAACGAAAAACTCAACACCGTGTCCAAACCTGTGATCCGGATCCGCGAAGGCCACCGGATCCGGGTCTGTAAGAAATCAGGTGACGAGCTATAGAGAGTATGCCATGAATAGAATTAAAGATCAGTATCAGAAATCGGTAGTTCCAGCCCTACAGAAGAAGTTCGCCTATAAAAACCCGCATCAGGTGCCACAGCTGAACAAGATCGTGGTGAGCATGGGGGTGGGCAGTGCCACGCAAAACAAGGCCATCCTGGACAACGCTGTCAAGGATCTGGAACAGATCACAGGGCGCAAGGCGATCGTGACCAAAGCCCGCAAGTCCATCTCCAACTTCAAACTGCGCCAAGGTATGCCCATCGGCTGCAAGGTCACTCTGCGCTCTGAGACCATGTATGAGTTCTTCGACCGTCTGGTTTCCATCGTCATTCCTCGTATCCGAGACTTTCGTGGCATACCCGTGGACTCGTTCGATGGCAGGGGGAATTTCTCCCTCGGCCTCAAGGAACAAACCGTGTTTCCTGAAATCGAATATGACAAAATTGACGCCATCCGCGGGTTGAATATCAATATCGTTACAACAGCGCACACAGACGACGAATGCCGCGCTCTGCTGCAGGAACTCGGCATGCCTTTCCAACGCAGCGAATAAGGAGTTAACATGGCCAAGAAGTCATTGATTATTAAACAACAACAAACCCCGAAGTTCAAAGTCAGAAAATACAACCGTTGTAAACTTTGCGGACGCCCCCGGGCTTACATGCGCGATTTTGGTATGTGCCGTCTGTGCTTCCGCAAGTACGCGTCCCAGGGACAGATCCCCGGGATCACCAGAGCCAGCTGGTAATGATGGAGGTAACAAATGAGCGTAAGCGATCCGATAGCTGATGCATTGACCAAGATCCGCAATGCATATCGTGCCGGACATACGCAGGTGATCGTGAATCATAGCCGCCTGATAGAGGCGCTGGTTAAGATCCTTGCCGCAGAGAATTTTATCAACAGCGTCCAGGTGCTTGAGAAAGACCCGGACCAGAAGATCAACTACCGGCGAATCCTGGTAAACCTTCGCTATACCAATGACGGCGAACCCATCATTCAGGGCCTGGTGCGGGTTTCCAAACCGGGGCGCCGCGTGTATGTCAGAGCAGACAATATCCCCAGCGTGTACAACAATACCGGATGCGCCGTGATCTCCACCTCACAGGGTGTGATGGTGGATCGTGACGCCAGGCTGAAGCGCGTTGGCGGAGAGTATATCTGCAGAGTTTGGTAGGAGGATAGATGTCTCGAATCGGTAAAGCTCCTGTCAAATTCGGCGCCAATGTCATAGTGGATGTCCGTGAAGACATCCTCTGGATCAAAGGGACATTGGGCGAACTGAACTGTAAACTGCTGCCTGGTATCGGAATCGAGGTGGAAGATGGGATCCTGCGCGTCACCCGCCAGGACGACAGCAAGTCCCAACGCGCCTTGCACGGTCTGACCCGGGCTTTGATCCAGAACATGGTCACCGGCGTGACCGAGGGTTATCTGAAGACCCTGCAAGTGATAGGCACCGGCTATTCTGCCGAGCGTGTCGGACCTTGGTTGCGGTTATCTCTGGGTTATTCCCACGATATCGTGATGGAAATTCCGGAGGGACTGACCGTGGAAGCTGAAGCTGTACCCCGCTCTAAAGGAACGCGCAGCGACTTGCAGAGCATCATCCGTATCAAAGGGATCGATAAACAGCTGGTCGGTCATTTTACCGCTGAAGTCCGTGCCTGCCGTCCTCCTGAAAACTATAAGGGCAAAGGCATCCGTTACGAAGATGAGCATGTCACGATCAAAGCCGGAAAAGCGGGCACCAAGTAAGTGAGGAACAGCCAATGATTAAACAAAGCAACATCATAAAGAACGCGCTCCGTGACAGACGACGCGCCGCTATTCGTAAACGCTTGCGGGGAACCTCTCTACGCCCGCGACTGGTGGTGTTTCGAAGCCTCAGGCACATCTATGCCCAGATCATAGACGATAGCCTGGGTCGGACTTTGGTCTCTGCTTCCAGCAAAGATAAGAATCTCAATCTGGCCAGTGGCACCAAAAAGACCGAGCAAGGACTCCACGTGGGTCAATTGCTGGGTGAGAAAGCGCAGGCCGCCGGCATCACCAAAGTGTGTTTTGACCGCGCCGGTTACAAATACCATGGACGCATCAAAGCCCTGGCAGATGGCGCCCGCAAAGCCGGACTTGACTTCTAAGGAGTAAGCTGTGAATTACGATCATAACAATACAGAAGAAGAAAAACTGGTCGAGACCGTAATCGAGACCAAACGAGTGGCCAAGGTAGTCAAGGGCGGCCGAAACATGAGTTTCAGCGCCATCGTCGTCATTGGCGACCGCGCGGGCAAGATCGGCGTTGGCAGCGGCAAGGCGAATGAGATCACCGATGCCATCCGCAAAGCCAAAGAGAAGGCTCAGAAGACCATGTTTCTGGTGCCGATCATCAAGGGAACGATACCCCATGAGATTGTGGCCCGTTATGGCGCCAGCCGGGTGATGATGAAGCCGGCCTCCGCAGGTACTGGCGTGATTGCAGGCGGAACCGCCCGCGCGATCTTTGAAGCCGCCGGCATCCAAAACATCCTCTGTAAATCCCTGGGCTCCAACACCCCATGCAATGTGGTCAAGGCCACAGTAAGCGGCCTTAAGTCCATGCGCACACTGGCCGACATTGCCAGACTGCGTAACAAGAGCATTGACGAGATCACCGGGAAGCAGGAGGAGCAATGAAAGTCAGGGTCACACAGATCCGCAGCACCATCAACCGCAAGGAGAATCACAAGCGTGTGATCAAATCCCTGGGTTTGGGCCATCCCGGCAAGAGCCGCATCCATGAAGACAATCCCTGCATCCGGGGAATGCTCAGAAAAGTGTCCTACCTTGTGAAAGTCGAAGAAGTGAAGGGAGAATAAGATGTTAACTCTATCCAATCTTGGCAAACCAGCAGGTCGCAAAGCCAAAAAGCGCCTTGGCAAAGGACAGGGTACCGGACAGGGACACCAGGCCGGCCGTGGCCACAAGGGCAAGAAAGCTCGAGCCGGTGGTAACATCCCTGCTTGGTTTGAGGGTGGTCAAATGCCTTTAAACCGGCGCCTCCCGAAGCGCGGCTTTAAAAACATATTCCGGCAGGAATACCGGGTGCTAAACCTTTCCCGCCTCTCCGAACTCGAGGAGACAGTGTTCGATATCCCGAAGCTGGAAAAACTGGGCTTGCTGCCTGCCAAAGGCAAGAAGTCCAAGTATCCGGTCAAGGTCCTGGCCAGTGTCAAAGAAGATTTCACCAAAAAAGTGCATATCAAAGCCAATGCCTTTTCCCAACGGGCTCAGGAGATCATCAACAACAACGGCGGCAAGGCCGAGGTGGTGTAAGTGTTCAAGACGATAGCGAACATTTTCCGGATTCCGGATCTAAAAAAGAAGATCCTCATCACCGGGCTGCTTTTGGTGCTCTACCGGCTGGGCAGTTTTGTGCCCATACCGGGTGTCGATACCACCCAGCTGAAGGACTTCTTTGCCCGCCAGAGCGGCAGCCTGTTCGACTTGCTCAACCTGTTTGTGGGAGGCAACTTCGAGCGAGCTTCCGTGTTTGCCTTGGGCATCATGCCCTACATTACGGCGTCGATCGTGATCCAGCTGCTGGGCAGCATCGTACCCTATTTCGAGAAACTGCGCAAGGAAGGAGCCGACGGGCAAAAGAAACTGAACCAAATCACCCGCTATGGCACAGTCGCACTGGCAGCCTTCAATGCGATCACCATTACCGTCGGCCTGACCAACATGACCGGTAATACAGGCCCCGTCGTGCCGCAGGTCAATTTTCTGTTCCATTTCACCGGGATGGTCACCCTGATCGCCGGTACCATGATCGTGCTCTGGCTGGGCGAACAGATTACCGAGCACGGGATCGGAAATGGTATCTCCCTGATCATCTTCGCAGGGATCATAGCACGATATCCCGAAGGTTTCATCAATATGTTCACCACCCGTTTCACCAACCTGTCGGGGATTATTATCTCTTTGGTGGCGATCGTGATCATGGTGCTGGTGACCGCGGCGATCATCTTTGTCACGGAAGCGATCCGTAAGATCCCCGTGCAGTATGCCAAACGCATAGTGGGACGCCGGGTTTATGGAGGTCAGAGTACCTACATTCCGCTCCGGGTCAACACTGCCGGCGTGATTCCGATCATTTTCGCCCAGTCGATCCTGATGTTTCCTGCGACCATTATCACCATCATCGGCGGCGGACAGAACCAGCCGGAAGGATTTCTGCTCACCTTGCAGAACTGGTTCAGTCCAGGCCATTGGTTGTATACGATTCTGTACGTCGGGTTGATCATTTTCTTCGCTTATTTCTACACCGCGATCGTGCTCAACCCCACTGAGATGGCTGAGAACATGGTCAAATACGGCGGACACATCCCCGGCAAGAAACCAGGTAAGAAAACAGCCGAGTATATCAGCTCAGTGCTAACCCGCATCACACTGCCGGGAGCGATCTTCTTCGCCTTTGTAGCTCTGTTGCCCGAGTTAATGCGCAACATCTTCAATCTGCCCTTCTATTTCGGCGGCACCGGTCTGATCATCGTGGTCGGTGTGGCTCTGGATACTCTCAAGCAGATCGAGTCTCATCTGGTCATGCGCCATTATGATGGATTCATGAAGAAGGGGAAACTGCGCGGACGCTCCAGCTAACAATGATCTACGTCAAATCGGGTCCCGAGATTGATAAAATGCGAGCCAGTTGCCAAATCGTGGCCGAACTGCTGGAAGGCCTCGAAGAGAGGATCATTCCCGGCGTCAGCACGTTGGAGCTGGATGACTTCGCTTGGGAGTTCATTGTGTCCCGGGGCGGCCAGCCCGCTTTCAAAGGTTACTCGATACCCGGTCTCGGCCCTTTTCCAGGCACACTGTGCACCTCGGTCAACGCCGGCATTGTCCATGGCATTCCTTCCCCGCATGTGCTGCTTAAGGAAGGGGACATCATCGGCATCGATGTCGGTGTGCACAAAGATGGTTTTTATGGCGATGCCGCCCGCACCTATCAGGTGGGAGCGGTCTCCGAAGCGGCTCAAAAATTGATGCAAGCCACCCGGCATTCACTGGTACTTGGCATTGCGGCCGCGGTGCCGGGCAACCGGGTGGGGGATATATCTCACGCCATCGGCGAACATGTTCGGCAGCTGGGATATTATGTCGCGGATAACCTGACCGGCCATGGCATAGGCCGCAGCCTGCACGAAGAACCGCAGATACCAAATTCCGGACCGGCCGGCCGCGGTCCCCGCCTGCAAGCGGGAATGACATTGGCGATCGAGCCCATGGTCAATATTGGAACCAACCGGGTCCGGGAAGATGGCTGGGAGTTCTTTGTCGCCGATGGCAGCCTCTCGGCGCATTATGAGCACACTATTCTGGTCACGGATTCTGAACCCCAGATCCTGACCCAGATTTGAGGACGAGGAGATATGAGCAAAGCTGGCGTGATCGAAGTGGAAGGGATCGTTACCGAAGCCCTTCCCAACACTACTTTTCGTGTTCAGCTGGAGAATGGCCATGAGATTCTGGCCCACAGCTCCGGCAAAATGCGGATGCACTACATCCGGATCCTCCCCGGCGACAAGGTCAAGGTGGAACTTTCGCCCTACGACCTGTCCCGCGGCAGGATCACCTACCGCTACAAATAACAACATTGCAGGAAGCGACTGCACTTTTTGCAAGGAGACCATAATGAAAGTGAGATCATCAGTCAGGATAGTCTGTAAAGACTGTCGCATCATCAAACGCCACGGCGTGATCCGTGTGATCTGCAGCTCTAACCCCAAACATAAACAGAGACAGGGTTAAGGAGGACCAACTTGGCACATATTGCAGGTATCGAACTACCCAAGCAGAAGCGCTTGTTTATAGGTTTGACCTATATCTACGGCATTGGCCCCACCATCGCCAAACAGATCTGCCGCAAGGCCAACATCGATGAGATGAAGAAGGTTGAGGACCTGACTGTCGAAGAGGAAAAAGCCATCCGGGATATCGTTCAGAACGATTATACCGTGGAAGGCGCCCTCAGGACCCAAACGGCTATGAACATCAAGCGCCTCATGGAGATCGGCTGCTACCGCGGTTTACGGCATAAACGCGGCCTGCCTGTCCGCGGACAGCGCACCCACACCAATGCCCGCACCCGCAAAGGCCCCCGTGCCGGAGCCATTAAAAAGAAGAAATAGGAGTAAGACAGATGGCACAAAAAACCAGAACCAAGAAAAAGCGCGTACGCCTATCCTTTGACGAAGGCATCATCTTTGTCCACTCCAGCTTCAACAATACGATCGTGTCGCTGACCGACCGCGCCGGCAACGTTCTGGCTTGGTCCAGCGGCGGCAAGGTCGGCAACAAAGGCTCCCGCAAGGCCACTCCCTACGCGGCTCAGATCGCGGCGACAGAAGTAGCCAAAACCGGCCAGGACATGGGAATCAGCCGTGTCTCGGTGATCGTCAAAGGTCCCGGCAGTGGCAGGGAATCCGCCATCCGCGCGGTCAACGCCTCCGGCCTCAGGGTCACCATGATCAAGGACGCCACCCCGATCCCCCACAATGGCTGCCGTCCTCCCAAAACGAGAAGGATTTAAAAGAGGATAATATGGCAAGATATACCGGACCCCGCGCAAAAATCTGCCGCAGATTCAGCGAAAACATCTTTGGCCCTGCCAAGTACGACAAGATACTGGCCAAACGCAAGTTCCCCGCCGGACAGCATGGCAGGAATATGAGACGCAAAGCCAGCGACTATCTCATCCACCTGAAGGAGAAGCAGAAGCTAAGAAACACCTATTGCCTTTTGGAAAAGCAATTCCGGAATTACTTCGTGAAAGCCGCCAAAATGAGTGGTATTACTGGCGACAATCTATTGCAGCTGTTGGAACGCAGACTGGACAACACCGTCTACCGCATGGGCTTTGCCACAACGCGCATGCAGGCACGCCAATTCGTCAATCATGGCCATTTTCAAGTCAATGGCAAGAAGGTGGATATACCCTCCTACCTGCTAAAAGAAGGCGACATTGTTGAAGTTCGTCCCAACAGCAAAGGTATGAAGATCCTGGCCGACATTGTGGCCAGCACTGAAGCCAGCTCACCCTATTCCTGGCTGAGTTTGGACAAGGATAATCTGCGCGGCCAATTCCTTAACCTTCCTGCCGCCGCGGAAATACCCAATACTGTCGATTTGCGCCTGATCGTTGAGTTCTACTCCAAATAACAGCTGAACAAGCGAGGAGTCCATATGTTGTACCTAGAACCCCTGCAAATGCCGGAAACGGTGGAGCACGACCGAACAAGTTATTCACCTTATTTTGGCCGCTTCGAAATCGGACCCCTGGAGCCCGGTTTCGGCACCACCTTGGGCAACACACTGCGGCGCGTCCTGCTATCCTCGATCCAGGGCTCGGCAGTGCGTTTTGTGCGCATCGAAGGCCTGCATCATGAGTTTACGCCCATCCCGGGCACCAATTCAGATTACATCGACCTGATCCTGCGCCTCAAACAGCTGGTTATCCACTCCACCGCCATTGATGAAGTTACCGTTAATCTGGAACATAAAGGCAAATGTGTGATCACCGCGGCCCAGATCCAGGATAACCCGCACATCCGCATCATCAATAAAGATCTCTACCTGCTCGAGGTCACCGAGGATGTGGATTTCAGGCTGGAAATGATTATCGGCAACGGCCGCGGTTATCTGCCTGCCGATCGCCAGAATCCGGAAGGCAAGCCTGTGGGCTTCATTCCCATCGATTCGGTCTATTCGCCTATCCTCAAGGTCAATTTCAGCGTGTCCCACCAGCGTGTCAAAGAGCGCATGAACTTTGACCGCCTTAATCTGGATATCCACTCCAATGGGGCCATCGAGCCCAAGATCGCGCTATTTCTGGCCGCCAAGCTGCTGCGCGACATGGTCGGCAAGCTCTGCCTCTTCGAGACCGAACCCGAATACATCCGCGAGATCGATCTGGATCCCGACCTTGAAGAGAAGGAACGCATCCTCTCTTTGCCGGTGCGTGAGATCGAACTTACCGTCCGGGCCGCCAATTGCCTCTCAGCCGCCAAGATCGAAACGATCGGCGAGCTGGTGTCCAAAAGCGAGGCCGAGATGCTGAAGTTCCGCAATTTCGGCAAAAAATCCCTGGAAGAGATCGTGCTCAAACTTAAGAAATACGACCTGGAACTGGGTATGGATGTGGATGGCATCTACAAGCGTATCCGCGAAGCCCGCAGCCGTGGCATCATCAAGAGCGAGGAACCGCCCGTTCCCGTTGAAGAACCCAAGGCCAAGGAAAAACCCAAGCCCAAAGAAAAACCCCAAGACAAACCCAAGGACAAGCCAAAGGAAAAGGAAAAGGAAAAGGAAGAGGTCGTCACCCCCCGTAAACCGGTTCCTCCATCCAAGAAAAAGAGGTAGTAAATGCGACATAGAGTTGAAGGCAGAAAATTCGGGCGCGAGACTGACGCCCGCCGCTTGATGATCTGCAACCTGGTTAAATCAATGGTTGACCATGGTCAGATCACCACCACACTGGCCAAAGCCAAGGAACTGAGAAGTTATGTGGACCGCGTAGTCACTTATGGCAAGAACGACACCGTGCATTCCCGCCGCCTGGCTTACAGCATCCTGGGTGACCGCACCCTGGTCAAGAAGCTCTTCACCGAGATTGGCCCGGCCTTCGCTGGCAGGAACGGCGGCTATACCCGGGTTATCAAGGCGGGATTCCGCAAGGGTGATTCTGCTCCGCTGGCCATCCTGCAGTTCGTCGAGGAATCGGCTATCAAGGTCAAACCCGAGCATATCAAGGCCAAAGACCTTAACAAATAGCCACTCAATAACTGCTCTGAGATAATCAAAAGACCGGTTTCTCACAGCCGGTCTTCTTTTTTGCTGTCGATTGAGCATGCTATGGTCAGAGTTTAAGGATGTGTCGCATGTGGATTGTCGCTCCCTGGCGCCTGCTTTGCCCGTTTCCTCTCAACTTCCTGTCGACTTCCCGCCAGACTGGCGCGAACTCGAAGCGAATCGGGCAACAAGCCGGCAAGTCACACTCCAGTTGCCCGTCAAGTGGGACAGGTGTTCCATAC
This sequence comes from uncultured Candidatus Cloacimonadota bacterium, assembly GCA_964463825.1. Taxonomy (GTDB): domain Bacteria; phylum Cloacimonadota; class Cloacimonadia; order Cloacimonadales; family Cloacimonadaceae; genus Syntrophosphaera. Next base: position 22,111 of record CAYXEF010000031.1, read on the forward strand.
GCAAAAATGGACTAGGATTAAGCTGGAAAGGCGCTCAGGGGACGGTGATGGACACGGTCTGTCCCGCCTCGATCATTACTTCCTCCTGGAGCAGGATGCGGTTGCTGGAGCGGATTTCCAGGCTGTGCTTGCCAGAGCGCAGGCGCAGGATCCGGCTGTCGTCATCCGGGTCCACGCCCGTTTGATAACCGTCCAGATAGGCTTCGCGGTTGTACATCGATCCCTCCAGGCAGAGATATCCATAGTCGCTGCCGGAACTGGAGCCGCTTCTGGGGTCATTGGCGCTACAGGCTGCCAGTAGCTGCAGGGTCAGGGCGAGAATCAGTGGCAGATACGGGATTTTCATGGTCTCCTCATTTATCGCTGATATAGATGCTGTTGAGATCCTCAGGCGGAACACGGCCCTCGCTGATATGGGCGACGGCCAGTTCCGTCAGTTCGCTGCCGGGGATCAGTTCCACGACCTTTAGTTTGGCGATCAGCTGGGTGGACGGGCGGATTGGTGAGGTGCCAAGGGAGTCTGAGACTGGCTGAACGAGCTGATAGACCTGGAATTCGTCTCCCGGACCGATCCCCATTAGCTTGCCGCCCTGGATAAA
>CAYXEF010000031.1:22809-24745 GCA_964463825.1 uncultured Candidatus Cloacimonadota bacterium
GATCCTGGCAGTTGTGCGTGTAACTGCTGTTGCGCTGTCGCTGACCGTCGAGGTTCGGATGATTTCCTTGATGAGACCGCGAATTTGCAGGTCAGGGAGGGTGTGTTGTTGAAATTCATCCACAGTAACTTGGCTTTCACTTGCTGTCAGCAAGGCAGATCTATCCACAGGGACGATCCTACCCGACTGCTCCAGTTCCCTGACCAGCTGGTCGGTCGCGATCCTCAGCAGTGCTGGATCCTGCGTGCCTTGATCTGGACTTTCGGCATCACCATCAACGACAGGACCGTAACCGAAGCTGGTGATCAGGATCTTCCGCTTGAGCTTAGAATCAACCCGAATTTCATTTGGTGCTTGTTTGTCCTCGGCGCCAGCTGCAGGCACCAGCCTCGTCATGGCGCAGCCGCTTGCCAAAATAAGCAAGCTCGGCAGTAAATATGTCAATTGCTTCATCTTCTTCATCCTCCATCAGATGTCAGGCTTTTTGACTTGTATTTCCGTGAGTGGGCTCGCGTCAAGCAAAAGCTTTGCCTATCCCCAAATCCGCAATACAGTCCTCCTGCTTGGGATGAGCTCGTCTTAGATATTTATCCCGTGAGTTATTCTAAATTCTCGGAGATGCTTCCCATCCGGTTCTTGTTGATTGCCCAGCAATACGTTACTGCCCACTTGTGTCGCATGTCTTTCTAGTCTGTCGGGCCTGGCAGAGAAATTCAGCAAAATTCTTCTTGACAGGAATCCCGCCTTGCCTAGAATGTAACCAAGAAATATAGAAAAGGAGGATCCCATGAAAAAATTCGTGGCAGTCCTGATCTTTTTGACCCTGTTTTGCGCAAGCGTGTTCGCGTTCACACTGACTGTAGTTGTGTATGACGTGTACACGTTGCTGCCAGTTTCTGGAGCTATGCTGTTTAGGGATCCCGCGATTCCTTTGCCCAACCAGTGGGGACCGAGTAATGCCCTGGGCGTGATCACAGTTCCTAACTTCCAATTGGGAACTTACAATGTGGTCCATCCCAATTATTCCAACTGGTTACCCGCGACCATCACCTTTGTGACCGTATCTGCAAACATTGAAGTTCCGTGGTATGGTATTCCGGAAATTCCGAATCCTGTTGAGTTAAGCAGCTTCACAGCTGTTCTGACTGCTCAGAACTTCGTGAATCTCACTTGGGTGAGCCAGACAGAAACCGCCATGTTGGGTTACAGAGTGTATCGCAGCGAGACCAACACCCAGGCCGACGCCCTCATGATCACCGAGAGCATGGTTGAGGCCACCAATACCAGCACCACCCAGACCTATAGTGTGGAAGACACCGAAGTTGAAATCGGCCACACCTACTACTATTGGCTGGAAAGTGTTGATATGGGAAGCAGCCAGTTCCATGGTCCCGTGAGCGTGCTGGTCGAAGGTGAAGTGCCTCCGGTGTACCCTGAAATCACCTCGATGAAGAGTGCTTATCCGAACCCCTTCAAGGCCAACACCAACATCGAAGTGTCCGTAAAAGCAGGCGAAAGCGGCTCAGTTACCATCTACAACATTCTTGGTCAGGCTGTGAGAACGTTCAATGTCGAACCCGGTACTCACAACATCCTGTGGGATGGCCTGAACAGCAAGGGTGAGAAGTGCGGTAGCGGTATCTACTTCTACAAGCTCTCCACTCCTTCTGTCAACCAGACCAAGAAGATGGTCATTGTAAAGTAATGTAAGTTACTCCTTTCGAAAGGGTCAAAACGATTAACGCCTTGGTGCGCGCGTGCCAAGGCGTTTTCTTTTATGTAGTATTTGTGATTTGAGGCAGGTCACGAGTACCCGGGAATGTATCAGGCAGTATTATCGATGATCTGACTAAGTACGGAAAGATGCTGATATTGTAAGGATGCATGGGCTGGCTATGTATTCGCTTATCCCAATAGATTGATAGCGGAGTTCATT
>CAYXEF010000032.1:0-23346 GCA_964463825.1 uncultured Candidatus Cloacimonadota bacterium
TTATATCTTTAAAGTGATCGTTTTGACCTTGACGGAGGGGATCTGCCCCAGTTTGCCGCTGAAGGCGCCGAGGGCGTCCAGATCCAGTTCCATGACCAGGAAGATCACGGAAACCTGCTTGTCGCGCATGGGATAGCCCACGCGCAGCAGGATGTGTCCGGCGTATTGGTGCAAGAGCTCGGAGACTGGATTGAAGGCGGTCGAAATGTCCTCCACCAGGATCGTCACCACATGGCGCTTGGCTTCCATCGCGAAATTCCTTTGCTATGTTCTGAACCTGGCTGGGGAAGGGTGAACGCGGCTCCGGCGAAAACTGAGTTTTCACCCTTGATGCCGGAGCGTATCCCTCATCGCAGGTCGTTGGGGACCACTATTGGCCGGGCGGCCAAACTGGCAAGCGGAATTTATTGCTTGACAGAAATCAAGTATCCAGACGAAAGGTATGACTTGTATCTATTTGTTTATTTGCAATGCTTTACACCGGAAACGGCTTATGAAAAGAACAATTCTGATCTGCATAATCGGAGTTATGTTATGGGTATCCATGCAGGCGGTGTCTTTCCCCTGGTTTTCCCAGGGCGACAGCCGCTGGGATAAAACGCGCCTGGGTAACGGGGGCAGTTCGATCGGCAGCAGCGGCTGCGTGCTGAGTTGCCTGTCCATGCTGCTCAACGCCGAGGCCTCCAATCCCCGCATGACGCCGGACCAGTTGAACGACTGGCTGCGCAGAAACGGCGGTTTCGCCGGCAACCTGATGCGCTGGCAGGTTCCGGGCCAGATCGACGGCAGCGGCTGGGGCCTGGAACTGGTGAGCCAGATCAACCGCGTCAACGACTGGACATATCTGTCCGGTGAATTGGAGAAAGGGCACAAGGTGATCGTCAAGGTCAACGGCCGCCGCAGCCACTGGGTGCTCGTCGTCAAACAGGACGGCCCCTTCAAGCAGGCGTCCTCCTACATCGTCAACGACCCCGGCACGGATGAATATGTGACGCGCACTCTGGCCCATTGGGGCGGTTTCAAGGCCGCCCGGTCCTATTCCGGAAACTGGCTGGACGAACAGGCCTTCGATCTGGCTTCCCAGATCAATGTCATGCCCATTTCCACCGACGAGATCTTCCTCTATGAATTGGGCAAACTGCCGATTCCCGCCAATGTCTTCGTGACGCTGGAAAACAAACTCAAGGTCGGCATCGCGGGCTATTTCCTGCTCGGGCTCTTCGACCACCAGGACAATCTGCTGCGCACCATCGACTACGAATATGCCGCCCTGGGGCCGGAAGAGACCATCGACCTGATCTATGAAATGGCCGACATCACCCCCCTCAACCAGGAAGGCTGCGACCTGCGCATCATCTACAGCAAGTATTTCAGCACCATGCCCTCGCTCAATGAGAGCCTGGCCCTGCCCAGCAGCGGCGTGGCCAACCATACCAACACCAGTTCAGTCAACTGAGCCGGACCCCCGGCCCAAGTTCCGGTTTTTCCACACATCCGGCTCCGGCTCCTGGCTTTTTCGCCTCGCGGACACTCGCCGAACACTACCCGTCAAAGCTTGGGGATGTATGGGGCGAGATGCCAGTAGGCCAAGCAGCCCGAGCTCAGCTGCGAGCGTATCAGGAGCGGGGCTGCAACTCCAAAGATATGTCCCGCAGGTAGTTGCCCATGCCTGTCGGCTGGCGGAGGAAAAAGCACTTGACGGATAAGGGGGTATGGAAAATTTTCAACACAAGTCAATCAAGAACCGACCATAAGGGGATTCAGTGAATAACTATTTCATGGAAACTCATCATCATGAGTGGATACTGACCAATCGTTTGGGTTCCTATGCCCTGGGCACGGGAAACCTGATCAACCAGCGCAAATACCACGGCCTGCTGATCGCCAGCGACGAGCGTTTTCAGCGCCACCATCTGGTGGGCGGCATCGAGGAAAAGGTGGAATGGCGCGGCCAGACGGTGCATCTGGACAGCAACAACTACAGCAACTGTATCTATCCTGAGGGCTTCCTCTGCCTGGTAAAATCCTGGCTGCGGCCCTATCCTGTCTTTCTGTATTCCGCTCTCCCCCACCAAAACGACATCCTGATCCGCAAAGAGATCATGATGGACGCCGGAACCAACACCGTGTTGATCAAATACACCAATCTGGGACACCATAAGCTGCATTTCAACCTGCATCCCAAATTCACTATGATGCTGCACCACGAATTGAACCAGCCGGGCAGCCTGGACCACCTGGGCTTCGACACCAGCCACGAGAATGGCCCGGAGGGAGGCAGTTTCAGCGTTTTGCGGCCCGACAATCAGCTGCGGGTGCATGGATATCTGGCCTCGGGCGAGATCAACCCCGACCGCTATACCTACTACAACGTTTTCTACCCTTGGGAAGTGATGAGCGGTTATGCCGGAATCGCGGACCAACTCAGCCTCTTCGAGCTGGTGTTCAGCCTCGGGGTCGGGCAAAGCAACTACCTGCTCTTCTCGGATCAGCCGCTCAGCGAGCCTCAGAAGGCCATCACCCGCATCCAGCGGCGTTATTCCCGCCTGCCCAAACCCAAGGACTACCCCGCCAAGGCCGACAGCGACGATACACTCCTGCAAAACCTGGACTACAACGACAATCTGCTCTTCGAGCATGAGCAATATCTGCAGATACTGGAGTTCGCGCTGGAGGATTTCATTTCCAACGAGGACATCGTGGCCGGCTATCCGTTCTATGGAGTTTGGGGTCGGGACACGATGATCGTGCTCAACGCGCTTATGCGCAACCCGCAGAAAGTCAAAACCGTGGAGCGGATCCTGCTCAATTACGGCCGGCAGCTCAAAGGCGGCCTGATCCCCAATATGCGTTCCGAATCCGGGCGGGAAGAGAACTACGACACCATCGACGCCAGCCTCTGGTATGTGATCCTGCTCTGGAAACTGGGCAAATGGAAAGAGGAGAAGGCTTTCTGGAAAAAGAGCCTGCGCATCATCGAGGAAATCCTGGGCGGCATCCTCAACAATTACCAATATCCCTTCTTCGTGAGGGATGACGGATTGATCGAGTTCAAAGACGAATTCGCTCACGCGACCTGGATGGATGTCCGCATCGACGGCCGGGCCGTGACCCCGCGCCAGGGCGCGCCGGTCGAAATCAACGCCCTGTGGTACAACGCGATCTGCTGTTACCGGTCGATCTGCGAGGAATACCAGAAATGCTTCAAGACGCCGCACTCGCCGCAAGAGCAGCTCATGCAGCTGGAAGACAAGATCAGGGATGCCTTCCAGAAATTCTGGCTCGGCGACTACCTGGCCGACCGCCTTGTGGGCGACCGCCCGGTAACGGAAATCCGGCCCAACGCCCTGATCGCTTTGTCGCTGCCCTGGCAGATCATGGACAGAGACAGGATGGAGATCGTCTGGGAACGCGCCAGACGCGAGCTTTACACCCCTTACGGCCTGCGCACCCTGAGCCCGCAGGATCCCCGCTTCCGCAAAAAATACTACGGAACCCAAAGGGAAAGGGATCTCTCATATCATAACGGCAGTGTCTGGGCCTGGCTGCTGGGGGCTTTTTGCGGACTGTATCTGAAGATCCAGCGCGACAGAATGCCGGAAGACCAGATCGCAGGACAACTGAGCGAGTTTATCGGCACCTTCCGCAACAGCTTCATGCGCGGCCATATCGCTTCTGTGGCCGAAGTCTGGGACGGCGACAAGCCCCACTTCCCCAAAGGCGCTCCCGCTCAGGCGATCAGCGTGGCGGCGCTCTACAACATCGAAAGCTACATCGCCTCGATCAAGGAGTAGGCCATGAAGATCCTGATGTTTACCTGGGAATTCCCGCCTTTGATCTCCGGCGGTCTGGGCATGGCTTGTTATGGCATGGTGAAAGCCCTGCTGGCTTTGGGGATCAAGATCGATCTCGTGCTGCCCACCAAGGAAGCGATGTATTTTCCCCTGCGCGAGGTCAGCGACGTGGACACCCTGCCCTCTGTCTTTCTGGACAGCAAGCTGCAGAAGGAATATCTCAGCCACAAATTCGCCGACCTGCATGAACGGCTGGATTACATCGGCATCAGCGGCCGGCCGGAATCCTATCTCCAACTTTCGGAACTGCAGACCTTCATGACGGCGGTCAACCGGGAACACTGGCTCACGGAGTCCATCGCCCTGGAAGAACGCGAGATCTGGGAGGATATGACCGCCCACCTCATCGGCGAGGAAGATTTGATCAGGAAAGTGCAGGAATACACGCTGCGGGCCGAGCGCTTCGCCCGCGAACTGGACTACAACCTCATCCACGCCCATGACTGGCTCACCTATCCCTCGGGCATGCTGGCCAAGAAGATCTCGCAGAAGCCGCTGGTCGTGCATATCCACGCCACGGAATTCGACCGCGCCGGCGGTCCGGGCGATGAACGCGTCCACAAGATCGAGCACGCCGGGATGATCTATGCCGATCTGGTCATCGCCGTCTCGCAATACACCGCGCAGATGATCATGTCCCGCTACCGCATCGACACGGCCAAGATCCGCATCGTGCACAACGCCTTCTCGCTGGCCGAGGACGCCGTTCCCGCCAAAAAACGCATCTTCAAAGGCCCCACAGTGCTCTTCCTGGGCCGCATCACCCTGCAGAAGGGGCCGGATTACTTTCTCGAAGTGGCGGACCGCGTGCTGAAGGTGCATCCCGAAGCCCGCTTCATTATGGCCGGTACGGGCGACATGGCGCGCCAGCTCTTGCGACAATCCGCTTCCAAGCGTCTGCAGAACAAGTTTCTCTTTACCGGATTCCTCAATCGCGGGCAGGTGGAGGATATCCTGCGCGCCTCCGACATCTATGTGCTGCCCTCGGTCTCTGAGCCTTTTGGCATCTCGCCGCTGGAAGCCATGGCCTTTGGCATCACCTCCATCATCTCCAAGCAATCCGGAGTCGCCGAGGTGGTCAACAACGCCTTCAAGATCGATTATTGGGACATCGATCTCATGGCGGACACGATCAACCACCTGATCGAGAATCCCGAACGCTGCTCCAAAGTGGGCCTCGAAGGGATGCGCGAAGTCAATAAAATCCATTGGAACGAGGCGGCGGATAAGATCCGCGGGATCTACTCGCACGTCCTGGCCGAATTCATCAAGCAAAACCCCTGACAGGATTGAACCATGCTGAACATCGTCTTCTACTTTCAAGTCCACCAACCCTACCGCCTGCGCCACTTCAACGTCCTGGACATCGGCAAGAACACCGGCTACTTCGACGACCGCCTCAACCGCCAGGTGATGCAGAAAGTCGCCGCCAAATGCTATCTCCCCACCAACCAGCTCCTGCTTGACCTGATCAAGCAGTTCGAAGGACGCTTCAAGATCGCCTATTCGATCACCGGCACGGCTGTCGAGCAATTCAAGGAATACAGCCCCGAAACGCTCGATTCCTTCAAGGCTTTGGTGGACACCGGCTGCGTGGAACTGCTGGGCGAGACCTATTACCATTCTCTGGCCTATCTCTTCGACACCAATGAGTTCCTGGACCAGGTGGACCAGCATCGCAAACTGATGCAAAGCGAGTTCGGCTGCTACACCGAAACCTTCCGCAACACCGAATTGATCTATCAGGACAGCCTGTCCGACCTGATCTTCGAGATCGAAGGCTTCAAGACCATCATCACCGAGGGAGTCGACCGCATCCTGCAATGGCGCAAGCCGATCTTTGCCTACAAAAACTACTCCAAGGACCTCAATCTGCTCTTGAAGTATTACCAGCTGTCAGACGATATCGCCTTCCGCTTCTCCAATCCCGACTGGCCGGAGTTTCCGCTTACGGTGGATAAATTCGTCAATTGGATCGACCACCTGACCCTTGCAGAAGAAGGCGGGCGCAACCTGTTTTTGAACCTCTTCATGGATTATGAGACCTTCGGCGAGCACCAGTGGGCCGATTCCGGGATCTTCGACTTCATGCAGCATTTCCCGGCCGAAGTGCTCAAACGTCCGCATCTGGGCTTCGCCAATCCCAAGGAAGCCTACTCCCTGGCCAACTACCAGCAGGAATCGCTCTCCTTCCCGGAGCCGGTTTCCTGGGCCGACGAGCAGCGCGACACCAGCGCCTGGCTGGAAAACGACATGCAGAAAAACGCCGCCGAGACGCTTTACCGGCTCTTGCACCGGATCAAGGAAAAAGGCGATCCCGAACTGCTGGAGATCGCGCGTAAACTGACTACCTCAGACCACTTCTATTATATGTGCACCAAGTACTTCCAGGACGGAGACGTGCACAAGTACTTTTCGCCATACGATTCCCCCGATCAGGCCTACGTGTACTACATCAACGCCCTGGCCGACCTCGAGGAGCGGCTGCACTGATCTGAGAGCGCCATGAAAGGCAAAGTCATCATCCTGGCCGACGACAATATCCTGGCCGCCCAGACCGCCAAAGCCCTCAGGCAGCACGGCTATTCCGTCCTGCATTTCACCAATTCGGATTCCTTCTTTGACGAACTGCGCAGTTATCTCCCGGACGTGATCCTGCTCGACGCCTGGCTGGTGGGCAGCCGTCTCAACGGACTGCAAGTGCTTAAATACCTGCATGATAACCTCGACTTCAACTACAAGGTCATCTATCTCTCCGCCGCTGAAGACCGCGAACAGATCAACCAGATCCGCGATCTGGGCGTCTACCACTTTGTGGAAAAGGGCGCCAACTTCAGCCTCAACCAACTCCTGCTCAACATCGACAACGCCGTTTCCCTCAAGCGCCAGGAAGAACAAAACCTGGATCTGCAGATCGAGTATCTGAACCTGAAGAAGCAATTCACCCGCACCTTCCCCTTCATCGGCGAAAGCGAGGGCATCAGCCAGGTGCGCTTCCAGCTGGAGAAATTCGCCGAAGTGGACGAGGACATCGTGATCCTGGGCGAAAACGGCACCGGCAAGGAAGTGGCAGCCAACTATTTCTACGTCAACTCCCGCCGTTTTGGCCAACCCTTTCACACGCTCTATTGCAGCACGCTGTCGGATTCCCTGATCGAACGCGAGCTGTTTGGCCAGGAGAATTCTGCTGAAGAGGCCGGTGAGCGCCCCAAACCCGGGTTTTTTGAGGTCTGTTCGGACGGCCTGCTCTTTCTGGACGAGATCACCAATCTCTCCTTGCCAGCCCAGGCCAAGATTCTGCGCGCCATCGAAAACAAGGAAATCCCTGGCTCGGGCGGCTCCCTCAAGAAGGTCAACACCCGCCTGATCTTCACTTCCAATGCCGATCTCAGCGTTTTTTCCGATGCCGACCGCTTCCGCAGCGATTTCTTTTACCGCATCGAGGGCAATGTGATCACCATGCCGCCACTGCGCGAACGCGATGACGACATATTGCTGCTGATGAGCTATTTCTTCACCAACTATGCCAATTTCAATAAGTTCCGCATCCAGGTGGACCTCAAAGCCCTCAAGGATCAGCTGCTCTCCTACAGCTGGCCGGGCAACGTGCGCGAGCTCAAAAACTTCTGCAAATTCATCAGCATCAACGAGCGCGAGGTCAACAGCCGCACCATCCTCAAACACCTGCACAGCAAGCTGATCCAGCGCCCGGGCGCCACCAGCCAGGGCATGGAGAAGTACTTCGTAATCCATAACCTGCGGGACAGCACGGCCGCCTTCGAGCGCGACTACCTCACCCATTTTCTGCAGCAGAACGATTGGCTGGTGAGTAAAACAGCCGCCGCCATCGGTATTGAGCGCACCACTCTCTACAAAAAGATCAAAGCCCTCGGCATCCGGATCGACCACGAGGAACAGTGATGCGTAACAACCTCGGCTTGAAACTCGTGGCTCTGGCCGTGGCGGTGCTGATCTGGATGCAGGTTTCGCTGATGGCCGACCACCAGAGCAGTGTCAAGCTGGATCTCAGACTACGCAATCTGGCCGAGGATGACACGCTGCTCAGTTCCCTCACCCAGATCCCCTGTTTGGTGCAGGGTCGCGGACTGGACCTAATAAAACTGCGCCTGTCGAAGGCCACGGTCCTGATGGACGCGCAGGATTTGCGCATGGGTAATCTCAAGAACTTCGAGCTTCAGCAGCTACCGGCCAATCTGGATCTGACCGTTATGGGCATCGATCCTGCCTTTTCCCTGGCAGCGCTGTCTTCTTCCACGCCCCCCAAAAAGCCCGCCGCCAATCCCGCCCAAGTGAAATCGGGCCAGGAAATGGTCGCCCGGCAGGATCCCGCCGCCGCTGGCAACAAAACGGATCCCGCCGATCCCGTCAATACTCTGGTACTGACCAATATCCCGCTTGCCGGACCGGCCGACTTGCGCTATTTTCCCTCCGTCGCCACCCTCAAGGTGCAGGGCAAATCCTCGCTTCTGGCCACTTTGCCGGCCGGGATCAGCGTCACCGTGGCGGAAAGCCCGGACGCCCGCGGCCTCTACACCCTCAAAGCCATTACCCCGCCCGGCGTAAGTTTGCTGGATCTCACACCCAAACAGGTCCGCCGCGCCAAATAGTGAACATGAAGCCAGCCGGCGAAACCGACGGCCTCAGGCGCATCCTGGCCTTCGAATCCTCCTGCGACGACACCTCGGTGGCCCTCGTGGATACGGATTACCGGGTACTCTGCAACCTGGTCAGTTCCCAAACAGACCACACAGTATTTGGCGGCGTGTTGCCCGAACTGGCTTCCCGCTTGCATTTGCGCCATATCCTCCGGCTGACGGAAGCCGCTTTGCGCCAGATTGGTCTGGAGCGCGAGGGGATCGACGCCGTCGCGGTGTCCGTCAATCCCGGCCTGATCGGATCGCTGATCGTGGGCCTGGCCTTTGCTAAAAGCCTGGCCTGGAGTTGGAGCAAACCGCTGATCACGGTCAATCACATGCTGGCGCATATCTTTGCCAATTTCCTTGAGCATCCTCAACTGAAGGCGCCGTTTCTCGCTTTGGTGGTTTCCGGCGGCCACACCGAACTGGTCCATTTCCAGTCTCTTACAAGTTTCCAGATCGTTGGCCGCACCCTGGACGACGCCGCCGGCGAGACCTTCGACAAGACCGCCAAACTGCTTGGACTGGGCTTTCCCGGCGGACCTGCCATCGACCGTCTGGCCGCTGACGGCGATGCCGGATTCGTGGACTTCCCCCGCGCTCTGAAACGGAAGGACGATCTCAATTTCAGTTACAGCGGCCTCAAAACAGCAGTACTGGAGTATCTCGCGGGGCACGACGCCTCCTTCCGCCAAGCCCGCCAGGCCGACATCGCCGCTTCCATCCAGCAAGCCATCATCGATCCCCTCATCACCAAAAGTTTGCGTTACGCGAGTCAAGCCGGCCTGAGCACCATTCTGCTGGCCGGAGGCGTGGCCGCCAATTCCGCTCTGCGCCGACAACTCAGCGCTCAAGCCGCAGCCCGGGGCATCGGGGTCCATTACCCCAGCCTGGAGCTCTGCCGGGATAATGCCGCCATGGTCGCCGCGGCCGCGATCCCCAAGCTTCGCTCCGGCCAATTCTCGGGTTTGGATGTGAACGCCTTTTCCGCCAAGGGCACGCGGAATCTGTAGCTTGTTCCGCCCCGGCGCCTGCCCGGTTTGCCTCCCGTAGAAAACCCCAATACTTCCCTTTGGTTGGGCGGGAACTGTACGGGAAGTCGGAGCTTGGCGGGTGAGCCCGAAACCGGGGCCGAACAACTCGTTTGGCGCGTGGGATCAGCCTTGGGAAACGTGAGCGGAAAAACCGATTGACAATAAGCCGGGGCTAAAATTGATGGCTTGAAAAGACACTTTTTGCGTGCAGTTCGCGCAGCAACGATCAATATCGAGGAAGTAATGAAAGAATACAGCCTGAAGAAACTTCGCAATCTCATGCTCATGGGCGCCAGCGGCTCCGGCAAGACCAGCGTCGCCGAACAGATTTTCTATCTGACCAAAACCGTAAACCGCATCGGCAAGATCGACGAAGGCAACACCGTAATGGATTTTGACGCCGAAGAGACCGCCAAGGGCATGTCCCTGAGCCTGAGCATGGGCTGGGTCAACCACCAGGACCACAAGATCAATATCCTGGACACCCCCGGCAATCCGGACTTCGTGGGCGACGCCATCGTGGCCATTCCCGCGGTGGAAAACGTGATCCTGGTCACCAACGCGGCCAGCGGCTACGATGTGGGCCTGGAACTGGCGGTGGAGCAGCTCGAGCATAAGAAGGTCGGCAAGATCATCCTCGTCAACCGCATGGACAACGAACACGCCGATTTCCACAAGACTTTGGAGCAAATCCACGAAAACTCCGGCATCAACCCCACTCCCATCCAATTGCCCATCGGCAAGGAAAACACCTTTGAGGGCGTGGTGGACATCATCCGCCGCAAAGCCCTGCGCCCCTCCGGCGAAGGCGAGATCCCGGCCGAGATGCAGGACGCGGTGGAAGAAGCCCGTCTGCACCTGATGGAGGCCGTGGCCGAGACCGACGAAGAACTGCTGAACAGCTTTCTGGAGCACGTGGAACTTTCGGACGAGCAACTTCTGGCCGGCATGAAAAAAGCAGTGGCCAACGGCGACATCTTCCCCGCTTTCGCCTGCTCCGCCCATACCGGCGTCGGCGTGCTGGCTTTCCTGGACGCTGTCACGCACTATCTGCCCTCGCCTGAGGACAGCAATCCGCTCAAGGTGCTGGAAAACGGCCAGCTGGCCGATTTCACCGCCAAGCCCGACGGCGCTTTGCTGGGCTATGTGTTCAAACTTTACGCCGACCCGAACATGGGCGACTATGCCTATATCCGGGTGTTTTCCGGCATCCTGAAGACCGGGACGGAGTTTTACATCCCGGAAAAAGACGCCAAAGACAAAGCCGGCAACATGTATTACATGCTGGGCAAGAACCGCACGGACACGCAGGAAATCAGGGCCGGGGAAGTGGGCGCGCTGGTCAAGCTCAAACACGCCAAAGCGCCCAACACCATCACCGCCATCGGCTCCAACCTCGCCCTCACGCTGCCGGAACTGCCCAGTCCCATCTACTGGCAGATGATCCGCGCGGCCAACCAATCCGACGAAGACAAGATCGGCAGCGCCCTGCAGCGCGTGATCGCGGAAGATCCCACCATCCGCTATGAACTCAATTTGGAAACGCATGAGAACGTCATCGCCGGCATGGGCGAACAGCAGCTGCAACTGGTGCTGAAGAAACTCAAGAACCGCTATAAAGTCGAAGCCACGATGAAGGAACCGCGCATTCCCTACAAGGAGACCCTCATGGGCAGCGCGGAATCGCAATACCGCCATAAGAAGCAATCCGGCGGACGTGGCCAGTATGGCGAAGTCTACTTCCGCATCAAGCCCACCGAGCGCGGCGAAGGTTTCAAATTCATCAATTCCATCGTGGGCGGGGTCATCCCCTCCAACTTTGTTCCCGCTATCGAGAAAGGCCTGGTGGAGACGATGGAAAAAGGCATCATCGCCGGCTATCAGGTGGTCGATATCAGCGTCGACGTCTATTACGGCAGTTACCACGACGTGGACAGCTCCGAAATGGCCTTCAAGATCGCCTCTTCCATGGCGCTCAAGGAAGGCTTCAAGAAATGCAAACCCATCCTGCTGGAGCCCATCCATGAATTGACCGTCATCGTGCCCAGTGAGTACATGGGCGACGTCATGGGCGACATCAACACCCGCCGCGGACGCATCATGGGTATGGAACAGCGCGGTAAGAAACAATACCTTACAGCCCAGATGCCGGTGGCGGAGATGTATTTCTATTTCCCCGCCCTCAAATCCATCACGCAGGGCCGGGGCCGCTTCGTGCAGAAATTCTCCCATTACGAGAAGGTGCCGGACGAAATCGCCACCAAGGTTGTGGCCGCCTGGCAGGATTCAGAATCATAAGAGTAAAGAGCAGAGAGCAAAGAGCAGATGATGACAAAGAGCATCATCTACGACAAGGCATACGCGTTTGCTCTGCGCATCATTAATCTGTACAAATACTTGTGTGCCGAGCAGAAGATGTATCTGCTCGCCCGCCAGGTACTAAGGTCAGGAACCTCGATCGGTGCGAATGCAGCCGAAGCAACCGCCGCGCATACCCGCAAAGAATTCTCCAGCAAGATTGCCATAGCCCTCAAAGAAGCACGGGAAACTGCATATTGGCTCCATTTGCTTCACGCCAGCGGTTACATCGAGAAGCAGGCACATATATCCATCCAAAGCGATTGCCAAGAATTGATCAGGATGTTGTCCGCAACAATATTGACTACCAAAAAAAGAGAGCAAAATAAAGCTTTGGATTAGAAATCTATGTATGAAAGAGATTCATATTGGAAATGATTCTATCGCCAGCAGCTGGATTTACAGCGGAAATCTGCTCTCTGCTCTTTGCTCTTTGCTCTAAATCAGAAAACACTGCTTGACATTTTACTGCCTTCCGGCGGAAATGAAATCAGCTGGGAATAGTGCCACAACAACTAAGATCAAGAGGTTTGCATGTCTGGACACAATAAGTGGAGTTCGATAAAACACAAAAAAGGCGCCGCCGATGCCAAACGCGGCCAACTCTTCACCCGCATCGTCAAGGAAATCATTCTGGCTGCCAAAAACGGCGGCGGAGATCAGGAAATGAATCCCCGCCTGCGCACAGCCATTAACACCGCCAAAGCGGCCAACATGCCGCGGGAGAACATCGAGCGGGCCATTAAACGCGGCACGGGGGAGATCGAGGGCGCGGCCTACGAAGAAATCATTTATGAAGGCTACGGGCACAACGGGGTCGGCATCGTCGTCGAAGTGATGACCGACAACAAGAACCGCACCGTGGCCGATCTGCGCCACACTTTCTCCAAATACGGAGGCAATCTGGCTGAGGGCGGCTCTGTGGCTTGGAATTTTGAACAAAAGGGCTTCTTCAACGTGCCCGCCGCCGGCCTGGACGAAGACGAGTTCATGCTGCAGGCGCTGGAAGCCGGAGCTGAGGATGTGGAACTGAACGGCGACTATTTCGACATCTACACCGCTCCCGGTGATTTTCACAGCGTACTCGGCAATTTTGAAAAAGGCGGCTTTCCGGTCGAGAACGCCGAATTGACCCGCGTGCCAAAAACAACCGTCAACGCGGACAGCGTCGCCGCCAAACTTATCAAACTGATCGAGATGCTGGAAGATCTGGACGATGTCCAGAAGGTCTATGCGAATTTTGAGATCTCCGACGAAGTGATGGAGTCACTGAACCAATAAAGTGATCATCCTGGGTATCGATCCTGGCAGCCGCTTCTGCGGTTATGGTTTGCTTGAGGTTCAGGGCCGCCGGATCGTGGCGGCAGGCTGTGAGGTGATCAATACCATCAGGGAAAAGGACTTGCTGCAACGGCTGAACCTGCTCCACACCAAGCTCAGCGGCATCATGGACGAATATAAGCCGGATATCGCCGTGGTGGAGAGCTTGTTTTTCCAAAAGCACATCCGCAGCATCTTCACCCTGGGCCACGCCCGCGGAGTGATCCTGCTGGCCATCGCCCAACACCATATCCCGCTGCTGGAATACAGCCCCCGCGAGATAAAAAAGGCCGTGGTGGGCAACGGCAATGCCTCCAAACAACAGGTGCGTTTTATGGTGAGCCAGATGCTCAAACTCAAGTCCAGCCAAGCCAAAGACGATGCCTACGATGCCCTTGGCATAGCGCTCTGCCATTATCACCGCATGAAGTTTGCCTCATGATCAACTACATCATTGGCGTCCTGGTCGCCAAAAGCCCTGTCAGCGCTGTGATCGAAACGGCGCAAGGCCTGGCCTTCGAACTGCCGATCCCGATCAGTACCTTTGAGACCCTGCCGGCCTTGGGAGCCAGCTGCAAGCTTTTCACCCACCTGCACCAGGCCCAGGACGACCTCCGCCTCTTCGGATTTGCGACCATCGCCGAGTGCCAGCTCTTCCGTCAACTGACCCGCATCTCCGGCGTGGGGCCGAAAAGCGCGCTTTCGATCATCTCCACGCTCTCCATTCCGGCTTTCGTCAAAGCCGTGGAACGAGAAGAATCAGCCTTGCTGACCAAGATCCCCGGCATCGGGCTGAAAAGCGCCCAGCGGCTGATCATAGAACTCAAGGGCAAGTTACGCCATCTATTGGATCACTTTGAACCAGAATACCAGGCTGAGGAAGAGAGTAAGTTCACCGAAGTGGAAAACGCGCTCCAGTCACTGGGTTTCAACTCCAAAGACGTCCGTCGCGAATTGAGTTTGCTGCCCTCAGAGACTCTCTCCCTGGCCACAGAACAGCTGATCAAGGAAGTGATCCGCCGACTCTATCAGAGAAGCAAGTAAATGGTGCGCCAGGAAGCATATCAGACCATCCTCAAGATACTCAGGGACACCGAATTTTCGGACACCCTCCTGCATCAGCGGGCCAAGAAACTCAAGGGCAACCAGCAAAATGTCGCGCTTTTCTACCACCTCGTCAAGGGCGTGGTCAAGATGCGGCTCAAACTGGACTACATCCTTGCCCAATACACAGACCCAAAAAAGTATGAAGCCACGGACCTGAAGATCAAGATCCTGCTTTATCTGGGCCTGTATCAACTGCTGTATCTGGATTCGATACCCGAGCACGCGGCGTTCAATGAGACGGTGGAACAGGCCAAAACGACTTTCGGCGAGCCGGTGGCGAACTTTGTTAACGCTGTCCTGCGCGCCTGGCAGCGGAATCCGGAGGTACAATATCCCTCCGAACCGGTGCTGCGCATCGCCTATGAGCACTCCTATCCGCCTGAGATCATCCAACGCTGGATCGAGCTCTGGGGCGAGGAAGACGCAGAATATCTGGCCATCTGGTTCAATGAGAATCCACAACTGCACCTGCGCGTGAACGCCACCGCCACCACTACGGACAAACTCATGCAGTACTTTGCCAAGCGGGATATCCTGGTCGAACCTTCGCCCGTGGATAAACTGATGCTGGTGACGGACGCCACGGACGCTGTCTTGGACGATGTGGCGTTTTCCGAAGGGTATTTCTCGATCCAGGACAGTTCCGCCTCCCTGGTGGTGGATCTGCTGGATCCCCAACCCGAGGAGAATATCCTCGATCTCTTCGCCGCGCCGGGCGGCAAATGCACCTACATCGCGGAAAAAATGGCCAACACCGGGGAAGTGGTGGCAGTGGACAAGATCCCCAACAAGATGAAGCTGCTCAAGCAAGCTGCCGACAGACTCCAACTCACCAATATCAAAGCCATCGTCAGCGACGCCTTCAATTACGGTCCGGTCGCGCCGGCCTACGACCGCGTCCTGGTGGATGTTCCCTGCTCCGGCTGGGGAGTGTTTGGCCGCAAGGCGGATCTGCGGTGGCAGGCGCATCAGAATATCCCCGAACTGGTCAAATTGCAGGAAAAAGCGCTCGAACGCGCCGCCAGTTTCGTCAAAGCTGAAGGCTGGCTTGTCTACTCGACCTGCACATTGAATCCCGAAGAGAACGAAATGCAGATCAAACGCTTCCTGCAAAGCAATTCACGCTTCATACTCGAGGACGCTAAATCGTCAATTCCCGCCAAGTATACCAAGCAGGGCTTCTTGCAGACCCTGCCTTTCCGCCATCATATGGACGGCGCTTTCGCCGCCAAACTCAGGAAAGTGAAGTAGAGCAATGAAGAACATCAATTGGCAGAAAGTGGGACTGATCCTGGGCATCGGCGCCGGGATCGTTTTCGTGAGCGCGTTTGTGACCAGCCAACTTATCTTCCCGCTGATCTTCGGCCGCCCCAAAAACATCGAGGTGCCGTCCCTGGTGGGCAAAAACCTCTCCGCCGCCAGACGCGAATTGAGCGATCTCGGATTGCACGCCGTGGTCAGGGACTCCGTCTGGTCGGAGACAGACAAGATCGACATCATCCTGGAGCAGGATCCCGAGCCGGGTGAATTGCTTAAACCCGAAAGCACGGTCTATTTCCGGGTCAGCCTCGGCTCCAAAATTGTGAATCTGCCTTCTCTGGCGGGCTTGAACTATCATGAGGCTTACTTCACCCTGCACGGCATGGGACTCAAGAGCGCTGTCGTAGATTCCCTTTACTCAGACAGTTACAGCGTGAATACCGTGGTTCGCAGCAGCCCGGCCGGAGGGGCCAAGATTGAAAAGGGCTCGCGAGTGAGGCTCTGGCTCAGCCGCGGACCCGAGCCCGTCAAGGAGCCCGTCGCCCCGGATTCCACCCATACTGGAGACACAGATTACCTGTATTGAGCGAAGCCGGAATTATGCGTAATACCACACTTCTCAAGCAAGCCATCATGAACCGGGTCCTCTATGCGCTGCTGCCGCTGTTGTTGTTCAGCGTCTACCTGTTCGGCTGGCGGGTGGCCGCGGTGGTCCTGGTCTCCAATCTGGCGGCCTGGGTCACCGAGTATCTGTTTATCCGCAACAAGAAAGGCGGCAAGGTCACCATGGCTGTGTTCGTCACCGGCACGTTGGTGGGCATGACGCTGCCGCCCTCGATCCCGCTGTGGATCGCCGCCTTGGGCAGCGTGGTGGCGGTGGCTTTCGGCAAGATGGTCTTCGGCGGATTCGGGACCAATGTTTTCAATCCCGCGATCCTCGGCCGCACCTTCGTCTATGTCTCCTTTCCCCAGGAAATGACCGTCTCCTGGTTTCAGCCCTATCTGCCCCACGCCTTCCCCGGCGGCTTGATCCGCTGGACGGTCGATGCGGCCATGCGTACCGGTGCCACCACCCTGGGCCATGTCAGATTGGGCAATCCCGTGACAATACCCCTCCGGGACACGTTTCTGGGGTTCGAATCCGGCTCCATCGGCGAAACGAGCGCCCTGCTGATCATCATCGCCGGCATCTACCTGATCGCCACCAAGACGGCCAAATGGATTCCCATGCTCTCCACCCTGGCCAGCCTTTTCGTGTTCAATCTTCTCTTCTATCCGGGGCAAAATCCACTTTTCCTCTTGTGCGTCGGAGGAGCCCTGTTCGGCGTAGTTTACATGGTCACGGATCCCGTCTCGCAGCCCAAAACCACCGCCGGGCTCTGGATCTACGGCCTGCTGATCGGATTTCTGACTGTGTTTATCCGCCGTTTTTCCCTCTTTGCGGAAGGATTCATGTTTGCCCTGCTGCTGGCCAATGCCTTGCTGCCTATCATCGAATACGGGCTCAGGAAGCTCCCTGCCAAAAAAGGTAGGAGCCATGCCTGAGAAGAAGGATTTTCGGGATTATCCTGCCTATCCGGTGCTGTTCGTAATTGTCCTGAGCCTGGTTTTCGTGGGCGCGCTGGCAGCCCTGTACCGCCTCAACGAGGCAGGCATCGAAACCCGGAAACGCGAGACCTATGAACGCGCTATTCTGGCTCTGTGCGCGGATAGCCTGGCTCTGACCACCGGTCGCCAGGCTGCAGAGATCAAAGCCGACTACCCCGCAAGTTTCAACGCCTATATCAAGGAACTGCCCCGGGGTCGATTTCCCCGCCGAACCTACTCCGTCCGGGCCGGCGACACACAGCTGGCCTGGGTCTTCGACATCAATGGCAAAGGGCTCTGGGGCACAATGAACGCTCTGGTGGCCACCACGATGGACAAATCCCGGCTGATCGGCATCGATATCTACCAACAGGTTGAGACCCCCGGCCTGGGCTCCCGCATCACGGAAGACTGGTTCACCGGACAATTCCGGCGGAAATCCGTCATCCGCCAGGGCCAGCCCATTAATCTCGAACTTATCCCCGAAGGGCAGGAACCACAGAGTCCCATCCAGATCAGACAGGTCACCGGCGCCACCGTCACCAGCCGCGCGGTGCTGGCCATGCTGCGCGACGAATTGCTCCTCATCACCGAAGCTGAAGAGGCTACCCCATGACCCGCAAAGAGATCTTTCTCACCGCCGCCTTCCGCGAAAACTCGATCTGGAAGCAGATTTTGGGCATCTGTTCCGCGCTGGCGGTCACCAATCTCATGTTGAACAGCCTGATCATGGGCCTGGGGGTGATCTTCTCGCTGGGGCTGTCCAGCCTCACGATATCGCTGCTGCGCGACCATACGCCCCGCAGCGTGCGCATGATCGCCCAGACCCTGGTCATCGCGGCCTACGTGATCATTGTGGACATCCTTCTGAAGGCTTACCTGCCTCAGATCAGCCGCCAGCTGGGACCCTACGTCGGCCTGATCATCACCAACTGCATCCTGATGGGCAGGCTGGAAGCCTTCGCGTCCAAGAATCCGCCCCTGGACTCCCTGATCGACGGGATCGGCGCCGGCGTGGGCTACACTCTCGTGCTGTTGGTGATCGCCTTCGTGAGGGAGTTGTTCGGTTTTGGCTCGCTTTTTGGCCTGCGGATTTTGGGAAACTGGTGGACTAACTGGAGTATCATGGTCATGGCTCCCAGCGCCTTTTTCCTGCTGGCGCTCCTGATCTGGATCGTCAACAAACATTACTACCGGGTGAAATGATGGACATCTCCTCCTTCCTGCTGTTTTGGGCCGCCATTTTCACCAGCAACATCTTGCTGACAAACTTCCTGGGCATGTGCTCCTACCTCTCCGTGTCGCGCGAAGTGGAATCCTCGCTGGGACTGGGTGTGGCGGTGACCTTAGTACTCACCTTCACCACCGCGCTGAACTGGCTGGCCTATTACTATGTGCTTGTGCCACTGAATATTGTCTACCTGCAATACATCGTTTTCATCATCGTGATCGCCGCCTTCGTGCAACTGCTGGAACTGCTGCTGGAGCGTTATGTGCCTGCGTTGTACTACACACTGGGCATATTTCTGCCTCTGATCACGGTCAATTGCGCCATCTTCGGCGTCAGCCTGTTCATGGTCATCCGCAATTACAACTTTCTTCAATCCATCGCTTTCGGCGCGGGCAGCGGTCTGGGCTGGCTGCTGGCGATCCTGATGCTGGCCGGGATCCGCTCCCGGCTCAAGGAAAAACTGATCCCCGCCGGCTTGCAGGGCGCGGGGATAATCCTCATTATCACGGGGATCCTGGCTCTGGCCTTCATCGGTTTTTCCGGCGTGGCGCCCATTCAGTGAGGTTGATCCCTTGATTCTCGTCATCCTCAAAGACATCGCGGTCCTGGCCGGCCTCAGCGGAGCCCTCGCCCTGCTCTTGGTGTTGGCCCAAAGCATCCTTAACAACTATGGCGAGTGCAAGATCAACATCAACGGCAAGCGCGACCTCACCGTCAAAGGCGGCAACAACTTGCTGGCCTCGCTCAGCGACAAAGCGGTCTTTTTACCTTCGGCCTGCGGCGGAAGGGGCAGTTGCGGCGCCTGCAAATGCAAGGTTTTTTCCGGCGGCGGACCTTTGCTGCCCACAGAAAAGCCCTTTCTCAGCCAGGCTGAAATTGCCGCCGGCGTTCGTCTCTCATGCCAGATCAAGGTCAAAGCCGACATCGCTATCGAGATCCCCGAAAGCGTCTATAACATCCGTAAATACTCTGCCACCATCAGCGAGATCATCGACTACACCTACGACATCAAAGGCATCACCTTCATGCTGGAGCAGGGTGACAGCATTGATTTCAAAGCCGGGCAATACGTCCAATTGCTCACCGAACCGTATGGCAAGGTCAGGCAGCGGGTTAGCCGCGCCTACTCTGTTTCCTCCAAACCGGAGGACCGCGACCGCATACAGCTGATCATCCGCCTGGTCCCGGAAGGGATCTGCACCACCTGGGTACACACGCAGCTGAAAGTGGGCGACAAGGTCAGTTTCACCGGTCCCTACGGCGATTTCTTCATGCGGGACACCGCTGCGGACATCATTTTCGTGGCCGGCGGATCGGGCAAAGCTCCGATCAAATCCATGCTCGAACACCTGCAGCTGGTGGGCACGTCGCGCAAGATGACTTATTTCTTTGGCGCGCGTACACTTAGAGATCTCTACCTGACACAGGAAATGAAAGCATTCGAACAGGTTTTTCCCGATTTCCGCTACGAGCCAGTGCTTTCCCAGCCTCAGCCCACAGACGAGTGGCACGGCAAGACGGGCTACGTGATGCCCTATTTCAAGGAGGTGCTGCGCGATCCCCAAAACACCGAGGCCTATCTCTGCGGCAGCCCGGGTATGATCGACGCTGTCACCAAAGCCTTACTGGAATTGGGCTTAAGCAAAGACAAGATCTACTTTGACAGCTTTGGATAAACTATGAAAGCCACCACCCAAGAACTCAAGGTCACAGCCCGCATGCAGCCGGGAATCATCACCCTGAGCGGATTTCTGGGCGATGATACCAGGCCGCTGAACGAGATCGTCGCAGACGACGCTGCCACCCTCGCCCGCCTCGAACGCAGCGCTGAAGAGATTGCACAGCGCATGCAATACTTTACGGATGAATCCTGGAACACCTATCTGGGCGGCGTCCTGCTGGATGATAAGTATCAGGTCGAGACTGAGGTCTATCGCGGCAAACTGCCCTGTCCCTACGTACATCCGGGCGTCTTTCGCAAAGCTATAACCCGGCTCACCAACAGCGCCAACGGGATCAGCGTCGCCTGGACTGCACTGAGCATCCATTTGATCGCCGAGCACGGCTTTTTCGAAGGAAGGGGCAGTGCCTTCAGGTTGGATCCCGAGATTCTGGTCAAAGCTCTGTGGGATTGACCCGGAGGCGGTAGCAGCGAAGGGTCTGCAGGCATTGGCAGATCGCCACAGCTATAACCGCCCTATGTAGACTATTCTACATCCAGATGTAATTACCACAGACCCAAGCTCCTCCGCTCCGGCTTCGCTCCTGCTGCCT
Organism: uncultured Candidatus Cloacimonadota bacterium; assembly: GCA_964463825.1. GTDB lineage: Bacteria > Cloacimonadota > Cloacimonadia > Cloacimonadales > Cloacimonadaceae > Syntrophosphaera. The sequence goes on from CAYXEF010000032.1 coordinate 20,684, forward strand.
GAAACTGGGTTTGCCGCGGTTTCACCCAACCCAACAGGCAGTAATGGCTGATGGGTATGTAATGGTGTTGCTGAAGTCAGGTTGAATCTGCAAGGACGGATCCGGGAACCGGTTGGTGGATAATGTCTGACAAACCGGAAAAGGCCGTTATCCCCCGCTCAGCAGACCCAGGCCCACCAACACCGGCTCTCCCCCCAGCGCCCAGACGATCGCAGCAACGGCGATGAAATTGCCGAAGGCGAAAGGGGTGTCGGCCTTGCGCACGAAGATCAGCCAGTAAACAATACCCAGCACACAAGCCAGCATGATCACCCAGGGAATATGCAGCGCTCCGAAATACGCCGCCACCGCCGGGATCAGGATCACATCGCCGCCGCCCAGGCCTTCCTTGTGCAAGAGTTTTTCCCAAGCCACAGCCAGCAAATAGAGCAGGCCGAAAAGCCCCAAAACCGGCAGCAGGTAGACCAGTGCGAAATCCCGGAAGCGAAAACCGCTCTGGATCAGGCTCAGGATCAATCCCGCCAGGGCCATCGGCACGGACAGGACCAGGGGTATGATCTTGTGGAAGGCGTCGATGAAGAAGATCGGGATCAGAAAACCGAACATCACCGCGAACTTCCAGCCACCCCAGCTCTGCCAGCCATAGACCAGCATCAGCGCCACCAGCAGCAGCGGCGTGGCGATCTCCACCAGGAGGTGATGCCAGTGGATCTTCGCGCCGCAGAACTTGCATTTTCCCCGCAGCAGGATATAGCTGAGGATAGGGATGTTCAGCCAGCCGGGCAGCCGTTTGCCGCAGGCTGTGCAGTGCGAGGGCGGATTCACCACCGATTCCTTGCGCGGAACGCGGTCGATCACCACATTGAAAAAACTGCCCAGAGCCGCCCCCACCACGAATACTATCAGGCCGATCAGGAAATCCAATTCAGTCTGCCTTTAGCTCAACACAGCTTGGAGCGCAACGCTCACCAGCGCTCGTACCAGGGCCGCGTGTCCTGGCTCCAGGGCAGGCCCTGACTGAATTCCAGCTGGAAATGCACCTTGTCCGAGGGACGGTAGCTGAGTTTGAACTCGGGAATGACCAGGCTGGTGTTATCTTTGTGGAAGCTGAATTGGGAGCCGGTGCCTACGCTGCCGAAATTGACGAAATTGAGATCCAACTCCAGATCCAGCCTGGGATTGAAGGTATAGCTCAGATGATTGGTGTAGCGGGAGAGGTAATATCCCTGCCCGAGGCTGGAAACGCCGGCGGAAAAACCCATTGAGTGACGCATGGAAAGACGGTTCAGATCCAGCAGCGGGGACCCGCTGCCGGCATAGGGATTGAGATCCGGCTTGGGTAATGCCGGTTGCGCCAACATAGGCAGAGCCAGCAACAAGCCGAGGATCAGGGTCAGGATCGCTTTCATCGGCGTTCTCCATATTCTTGGTCTTTGAGGACATGATAAGTCAAAACGCGATTCTGTCAAGACTTTGCTTGTCGCCTGCGGATTCGGGTGTCGGGTGTCAATCGCTGGGTCCTTAAGCGAGCCAAAGCCTGTAAGCAACAGACAGGCGTTCGAACCCCTGAACTCCGCTACCCCCCCCCACGCGCTATTAGCGGGGGGATTGACGCCAGTGCCGTTTTCCGCTCGGTTACAAGCTGAGACACCCTGTCAGGGCTCACAGTCGCTTATTCACTGTTTCTGCATACGCGGAATCCTGAACCGGCGCCTGCTCCATAAGCCAGGCCAAAGCTCCGGGCGCGAACACGGCAATAGGTGGCGGCGTTGCCAAAGGCTCCGCCCCGCACCACACGGGTCGTACCGGTTGTGGCTCCATGCGGATCGTATTGCGTGCCGGAGGGATAGTCGCCATAGATGTCCCAACACCATTCCCAGGTATTGCCACTCATGTCAAAAAGCCCCAGTTCGTTGGGCAGCTTGGTTCCCACGGGTTTGGGGCCCTCGGGTATGTTGTTGGCAACGTACCAGGCATAGTTGATCAGCTGGGCTTCGCTGTCGGTGCCGCTGTACTCGTTGTAACCAGTGGTGGGAGTCAGGTTTCCGCCTTTGGCCGCGTACATCCATTCCATTTCCGTGGGTAGGCGGTAACCGTTGGACACCCAATTGCAGATGATGTTGCTGTGATTGGTACTTACGGTATTCCAGCCGGTAGGCCAGTCATCAGGATCGGTGCCGTAACCGCCGTAACTATAGCAGGGCGTCCTGCTTTCCAGGATGCTTCTGCGGTTGCAGTATTCGACAGCGTGGAACCAATCGACATAATAGACTGGATAATTCCATCCGATGCCATAGCCTGAGGAGGGGTTTTGCCCCATCACAGCTTCGTAACTGGTTTGAGTGACCTCATAGGGATCCAGATAAAAATCGCTCACATGCACGGTGGAGACGCCGTTGTGGAAACTGCCGCCATCCACGAACACGAACCTTTCCGGCGAACGGCAGATGCGAAAGCCGATATCGTTGTCGCTCCAGGTAGGATAGATCCCGACCCGAAACGACGGTGTGCATTGGGAGGAACTGCTGGCCCAGCATCCTCCCCGAATCAGGCGCAAGGTTTCGCTCCCGGGACCGGTGGGATCGGTCTGGTCTCCGGCCGGATATGCGCCATATAGATCCCAGACCAGTTCATAGACATTGCCGCTCATGTCATAGCAGCCA
>CAYXEF010000033.1:0-22736 GCA_964463825.1 uncultured Candidatus Cloacimonadota bacterium
TGTAGGCCGTGGGCAGCACGAACAGGGACTGATCCGCCGCCTGGAACATCGTAACGGCCTCGTTGCTGTCCGCTTTGACCGGTTGATACAGCGTTTCCACATACTCCTCATCGCTGGCGGCCGCGCTTTCGGGATCCTCGCCGGAAGCAGAGCCGTTTTGGGCATTAAGGAAGGCCACACTGAACAGAAGGATCGCCACAAACAAAGTACTCTTAAACATCATGTCTCCTTCGGGTTGGCTTGAACCCTATGTATTCATGTTAATCAATGAGTCAACCTTTGGCAAATCGACTATTACCGGATCAAGATCCTCCGCATCGCCAAGTTACGGCCTTGTTCCACTTTCAGCAAATACAACCCGGCAGACAGGCTGGGCAGCGGCATCCGCAAAATCCCGTCCGGGATCGCCGGCTGTTTTTCGGACCAGATCCTGCGGCCGCGGAGGTCGTGGAGGCTGAGTGTGATAGCCCCCTTGCCGGCAGCCGCGAAAGCCAGGTTCAGAGCCTCGCGGGCGGGATTGGGCCAGACGGCGGTCAGCCAGGGCTCTGGAGATGGGGCCAGCTCGTCCTCGGCACTTACATTGAGAAAGCCCGTCAGAAAAAAGAGGCCGAGGCCATTGATCACATAGAAGGACGGCGTGTTGATCAGGGGAAAGACATCCAGTTGGCGGACCGGGCTATTCAGATCGGGATGCACCAGCGGCGTGAGAGTGTGTTGCGGAGTCAGCAGCGCCAGATGGCAGCCCAGATCGTTGGGCTGGTCCCAACCCAGGACGAGGTGGCCGTCGTAGTCCGGGCCGATGCAGCTCAGATTCTCGCTGTAGATCACCACGTTCCAGGTGGCGCCGAGGTCGTCGGAGCGCCAGAGGCCGTCCGAGTCCGAACCCGCGTTGAGCACGGCGTAGAGGGTCCCGTCCGAGGCGAAGCGGAAGCCCCTGAGCAGGATCATCTGGGATGATTGCCAGTTTTGGCCGGAATCGGCGGAGTAATAAACGCCGTTGCCGCAGTGGGTGACCAGATGGCTGGCCCGGCAGGCGAAGCTGGTGCAGGGAAGCATTTCCAGGGCCGTGATGCGGGACCAGGCAGCGCCGTCCGGGGAGTGGTACAGGCCGGTATAATCGCCGGTGTAGAATGTGCCGGAGGCTGGATCCCGGGTCACGAAATAAGGCAGGTAAAACCACTCGTTCAGGCTCCAGTCATGGTTGTCCAGGTCAAAGTTGTAGATACCGTCGCTGTAGGACCCCGCGCCGATGGTCAGCATCAGGGTGCCGGCATTTTTGGGGTAAATGCCGGTGATCTGCAAAAACGTGAGCCCGGTGTAGTATTGGCTCCAGGACGGATCGTCGAAGAGATAGAGCTTGCTGTAGCCGTTGTCGGCCAATCCGCCCACGGCCAGGGGCTCGGTCTGGAAGTTGGCGCAGTGGAGGGTGGGGGCCGCCGGACCGAAAGGCTGGCAGTCGAAGGCGGCGCAGGCCACGGCCAGCGCCAGCGCGGGCAAGATCAGAGCGTGTTTCATCGCTTCCTCCTTGGGTCGGGGGATCTCCCCCGGCGCCACTATGTAAAGGGAGCAATATTCGTTCCTTATTTGCGGATATCTGGCGATGGCGCAAATTCTTTGCCCTGGTTTCAGATAAAAGCCGGAACCGTTTGTGAATCCGGTTCCGGCCTTTTGTCTGTGTTAGGAGGCTGGAGGTCAGTCGATTTTGACCTTGCTCATCGGGATACCCGAGGCTTTGGCCACGCCTTCGCCATAGGCGGGATCGACTTTGTAGCAATTGACGATGTGGCGAATCTTGATCTCTTCGGGGGCGTCGCCCATGTTGCGCGAAGTGTTGTCATAGAGCGCCTGCTGCTGTTCGGGGCTCATCAACTTGAAGAGCGCGCGGGGTTGGCTGTAGTAGTCTTTGTCGTCCGCATGGAAGTCGTAGCGGTCGGCGTCGCCGGAAAGCGGGAAAGGCGGCTCCTTGAAATCGGGCTGGTCCATCCACTCGCCGAAGGAATTGGGCTCGTAACCCAAAGTGGAGCCGTAATTTCCATCCAGACGCATAGCGCCGTCACGGTGGAAGCTGTGGGCCTCGTTGCGGGGTTTGTTGACCGGGATCTGGTGGTGGTTGATGCCCAGGCGGTAACGTTGCGCGTCGCCGTAGGAAAAGATGCGGGCCTGGAGCATGCGGTCGGGCGAGAACCCGATGCCTGGAATGACGTTGGCGGGAGTGAAGGCTGCCTGTTCCACATCCTGGAAGTAGTTCTCCGGGTTGCGGTTAAGTTCCAGCACGCCGACCTCGATCAGCGGCCACTGCTTTTTTGACCAGACCTTGGTGACGTCGAAGGGATTGTAGGGCAATTGCTCCGCCTCGGCTTCGGTCATGACCTGGATGGACATGGTCCAGCGCGGGAAATCGCCTTTGGCGATGCTGTCGAAGAGATCGCGCTGGTGGCTTTCGCGGTCCTTGCCGACCAGGGCCTCTGCCTCGGCGTCGGTGAGGTTCCTGATGCCTTGCTGGGTCTTGAAGTGGAACTTCGCCCAGACGCGCTTGTTGTCTTTGTCATACAAGGCGAAGCTGTGGCAGCCGTAGCCGTTCATGTGCCTGTAGGACAAAGGTATGCCGCGGTCGCTCATGGTGATGGTGACCTGGTGGATGGCCTCCGGCAGCGAACTCCAGAAATCCCAGTTGTTGGTCGCGCTGCGCAGGTTGGTCTTGGGATCGCGTTTGACTGCGTGATTCAGCCCCGGGAAACGCAGCGGATCGCGGAAAAAGAAGACCGGGGTGTTGTTGCCCACGATGTCCCAGTTGCCTTCCTCGGTGTAGAATTTGACGGCGAAACCGCGGATGTCGCGCTCGGCGTCTGCGGCGCCGCGTTCTCCTGCCACGGTGGAAAAGCGGGCGAAGACTTCGGTTTTCTTGCCGATCTCGGAGAAGATCTTGGCCTTGGTGTACTTGGTGATGTCGTGGGTCACGGTGAAGGTTCCGAAGGCGCCGGAGCCTTTGGCGTGCATGCGGCGTTCGGGTATGACCTCGCGGTCGAAGTGGGCGAGTTTTTCCACCAGCCAGATGTCCTGCATCAAGAGCGGACCCCGTTTTCCGGCAGTGAGGATGTCGTCGTTGTTGGGCACCGGCGCTCCGGCGACCGTGGTGAGTTTCTTTTTCTTCTTGTCGTCCATGGTGATCTCCTTGTTTCTATGTTTTGGGTTTGGCTTTATGTCTGTTTCCGCTGCTGCGGGCGATTTTACCGAGGCAGACCGAGCAAATGCCCCGGACTTCGATGCTCAGCGACTCCGCCTGGCCAAATTGGGCCGCATCCGCGGGGATGGCCAGGGCGCTGAGTTCGGCGTTCTCGAAATCGCGGATCATCCCGCAGCTGGTGCAGCAGAAGTGATGATGGCGTTTTTGGTTGGCGTCGAAACGCAGCTGGCTGTGTTCCTGCCCGAGCGCGCTGACCAGCCCCAGATCGGCCAGTTTCCGCAGCGTGCGGTATACCGTGTCCAGCGAGATCATGGGATGGGACCGGCGCAGCTGGCGGTGGATCTCCTCGGCGCCGGGATGGCTTTCGCTGCCGGCAACTATCTTAAAGATGGCCAGGCGCTGCGGCGTGATCCGCAGCCCTGCCGTTTTTGCCTCCCGATAAAAGCCTTCCAGCCTCTCGTTGAGGGTTTCCCTGTTGATCATCATACTTCCTAAATAAGAATCATTACTATCTGGTAACATGATAACGATTCCCGGGAGTTTGGCAAGATAAAACTCGGCTCTCCTTAGAACCAAGTGGATAAAACCATCTGCCGGTTTAGCCAGAGATCCGTTAGCATCCAGAAGCGATAAATGTCTTGACTTATATGGCCGTGTCGGTTTCCTGGAGGAAAGATCAGTTGCAAGGAATAATAATGGAGAACATCCGCATTGGCATCGTGGGAAACATCGGCGTGGGCAAATCCACCTTTATTGAAGCGGCAAGCTCGGCGCCCCTGGATCGGGTTCTGATCTCTGTGTATCCCAGGCCCAATGGCAGCGAAGGGGTGTTTGCCTTTCCGGAAAGATTCAACCCCATCGTGCTGGATTCTTTTTACCAGGATCCCATCGCCAATGCCTTCATGGCGCAGATCGAGTTCTTCAACGGCCGGCTGGACCGCCAGAAACTGATCCAGACCTGCCGGGGGATCGTGCTGGAAGACAGGACGCTGGCGGAGGATTATCATATTTTCGGCAAGGCCCAACGCATCCTGCAAAACATGTCCGAACCCGAATTCATCGCCTATCAACGCACCTACAGGCTGATGACGGAACAGATCAAGGAGCCCGACCTCCTGGTCTACTTCAAGGCCGATGTCCCCACCCTCCGAGAAAGAATCCGGGAGCGCGGCCGCGCCAGCGAACTAGCCATATCCGCGGAATACCTCGACCTCCTGAACAACCTGTATGAGGACTTCATCGCCCACCACGTGGGCTGTCCGGTGCTGGTGATCGACGCGGACAAAGCCGTGGACAAGGCCGAATGGCAGCGCCGCACAGTGAGCCTGGTGGCGGAACAGGTGAAAGCCCTTGAACTCCGCGTATCCAGCCCCGGCATCAGCGAATGGGTCACTTTGCCACAGACCGCGGCCACCCTGAAAGCGATCGATGTGGAGCGCGAGCTGGAACAATACCTGGCGGAACACCCGAAACTGATCACCATCGCCGGCAATGTCGGCTTGGGAAAATCCACCCTGGCCGCCATCATGGGACGCAGCCTGAAAATCAATGCCCTGTACGAGAAACCGGAGGAAAACCCCCTGTTAGGGAAGTTTTTGAGCGACAAAAAAACCTGGTGCTACGATCTGCAGTTGCATTTTCTGGATATGCGGGCCCGGCAAAGGCGTCTCGGCAAAAGCGGAGACGGCAGTTATGTCAAAGACCGCTCGCTGCCGGAGGATCTGCTGGTTTTCTGCAATCAGTTCCGCGCGGACGGCCTGCTGACCGCTGACGAGCTGGACAATCTGGTCACCCGGTTCCAAACCGTAAACAGGCAGCTCCCCTCGTCGGACCTAATAATCCTGTTGCAGGGAAGCCCTTCCCTGGCTTGGGAAAGGATCCAGCAACGCGGCAGGGAAATGGAAATCGAGGGCGGCTGGCAGTTCGCGGAGATCAACAACCTGAACCGCTGGTACAAAGCCTACGGCGCCAATGTGGTCAAACTGGGTTTTCACAACGGTCCGGTCCTGGAAATTGACGTAGAAAAACTCGATCTCACCAACCGCATCCACGTGGGTTACATCTTCGAAAGGGTTCTGGAAATCCTCAAAGCCCAGGATTAGGGCAGAAGCCTGTCCCGCTGGCCGCTTTGCCCATCCGACAGAATGAGGGCGTGATGGTTGATGCTCGGTTTTATCAGTATTTCAGAGTCTTGAGCCAGTATTCACGATCGCCGGCGCGGACCTTCCAGAGCCAGATTCCAGCAGGCATACCCTGAGGGAAAAACTCCTCCGGATCGAGGCTGAGCTCGGTTCTGGCGGGCATACTCCACTGCCGCAGCAATTGCCCGCGGAGGTTGAATAAACCGATCTCCGCAGCGCCCTTAGCCTCGGGTAGAGAGAAAGAGATCCGGCGGGAAAAGGGATTGGGCCAGGCGCGGATGACAGACGGGGCCGGAGGAACCACCGGATCGGAAACCGGAACGCCGCCGCCGCTGAACCTGCTGACGCCATCGCGGTAGTGCCCCACCCATTTGTTGTCCTGGGAATCGATGTAGAGATACATGTCCATATCGCTGCCCAGGCCGGAATTGGCGAGATTGTAGGTGGTCCAGGCTCCGTTGGCGAACCGCGCGATCCCTTCGGTCAGCGTGGCGAGCCACAGATTCCCGTATTGGTCAAAGTCGATGCTTACAACATTATTGCTGGGGATGGCGCAGTTGGCGGTATCATAGTAGGTCCACTGGTCGCCGTCAAGCCTGGCCACGCCAGACGCTGTGGCGATCCAGAATTCGCCGTTGTGATGCTTGACGTCGCGGACCCAGGGCGAGGGCAGGCCGGTATACGGAAGGTCATCGTAATAGGGGTAGATGGTCCAGTAATCATCAGCCATCTTGACCAATCCGTGATATTCATCCAGGCTGTCGTAAGCGTTCACCCACACGTTGTCCAGTTCGTCCACTTCGATCATGGTCAGGTGATTCGTGGGCAGCGCGGAATTGGCGGTCGTCCAGGTGTACCAGGTGGTGCCTTGCAGACGGTACAGACCGCTGGAGGAGGTGGCGATCCAGACGCGGTCCTGCGCGTCCACGGCCACGGATTTAATCTCGTCGGTGGGAAGGGGCGAATTCTGGCTGGTGTATTGGGTGAAAGATGTGCCGTCGAATTTGATGACGCCGTCGTAACGCGCTGCCAGCCAAAGGTTGCCCTGCGAGTCCTGGTCCAGAGCCCGGATTTTCTGTTCGGATCCGGGGAGTGTGAAGCGGGTCCAGATCCCATTGGCCAAGCGGAACAAACCGGCGTAAGAAGCGAACCAGTGGGTTCCGTCGGGTGTTTGCAGCTGGTCGTAAACCGGTTGGGTGGTGAGGGGGCAGGAGGCCGTGTCGAGCACCTGCAGCACGTCCAACTGCAGGCGGTTCAAGCCCTCGGGACCGGTGAACCAGGCGACGTTCTGGTCGTCGAAGAGGATGCTGGTCACGGAATTGGACAGCATGGCCGTGTTGGCGGTGCTGTAGAGGGTCCAGACCCCGCCGAAAAAGCGGTTGATGCCAGCGTTGGTGCTGAGCCAGACGCCGCCGTTGGGATGCACAGCCAGGCTGTAGATGAAGTGCCCCTGCAGGCCGGAATTGGTATCGGTGTAATTGGTCCAGTTAACGCCGTCGTAGAAGAAGAGGCCCTCATCAAAGGTGCCGATCCAGATGTGGTTGTTGACGTCGAAAGCGATGGCCGTGGAAGTGGAATAGGCTCCCGGAAACTCCGGATGGTTCAGGTGGATCCAGTTGGCGCCGTCCCAGCAGACCAGTTCGCCGATCAGGGAGAGTCCGTCGTTATTGCTGAACCAGACGCGGTTCAAGTTGTCCAGGGTCACGCACTTGGCGTGTGGTGTGGGATCGTCGGTCCAACCGTTGAATTGGGTGAAGGCGGCACCGTCGAAATGCACCAGCCCGCCGCTATCCGAACCCAGCCAAATGTCGTTGTCACCGGCGATGGCGATGGAATTGAAGCGATAAAATGCAAAAGATGGATAAAAGCTTTGCCAACTGTCGCCATCGTAACGGAGCAAGGGGCCCTGGGAACTGAAGAGCCATTTGACGCCGTTGGGAGCGACCGCGACGCGGGATACGCTATTGCTGGTCAGGCCGGAATTGGCGTGGTTGAGATACTCCATGGCCAGGGAATTGCGGTGCAGTTTGGTCAGACCGCCGTTGGTGGCGACCCACAGATAAGATCCATCGACCGCCGTGCAATAGGAGGATATACCGGGGGTATAATTCACCCACCCCGTTTGCTGCGCCGCCAAGCCCGCGCAAGCAAGGATCAAAATCAGGAACAGCGCCGTTCTGCGCATGGGATAAACCTCCACTGGCAAGCATTTGATATCATAAGTTCAATGATTAACCACATCGGGTCATTCGTCAAGGTTTTTCTGGGCTGGAGTCTGTACCGGAATCCAGCGAAACGCCGTGATCTCCCCCGCTATCATTGCGGACTCACTGCGGACTCACTGCGGACTTAGTCCGTAATGAGTGCGCAGTGAGTCCGTAATGATAACCGGGGCGCCGCCGGGAGTTTCCACCAAGATTGATAGATTGCCTCCCTGATTTCCTATCCGGGCAAACCGTTAAGAATGCTCGCTGTCCTTGGGGACGTGGCATCAGATGTATGTGAAAACCGCTCAGGACGGCAGAATGCACTCCTGGCAGTTCTCCAGATGGGGCAGGATGGCCTGCCAGACGATGCCGGGATCCTGTGCCTCCTCCATGGCCCCGAGTTTGTCCGGATCGCGCAGGGTCTGCGACAGCGCCTGCAGGATGCGCAATTGGGAGGCGGGATTGCTTTGGGGCGTGATGACAATGAAGATCCAGCGCACGGGACGGTCGTCCGGGCTGTCCCATTCCAGGCCGTATTTGTTGCGCACCACCCAGATCAGCGGGTGTCTGATCCCCTCCAGCCGTGCATGCGGGAACGCGAATCCCCGCCCGCCGGAGGTGGACATCTGCTCCTCGCGCAATTGGATCTCGCCCAGGACTTGCTCCGCGGGCAGGTTTACCTTGTGGGCGATGCGGGCACTGAGATCGGAAAGCAATTCCCCGCGGCTGGCGTATTCGGCGTCCAAAATCACGGCGTCCCTGCCCAGCACCACGTCCAGCAAGACCTTGCGCTTGCGCTTGAGCGCCGCAGCCAGCCAGGGCCCAAAAACTATCGTGGAAATGATCGAGGCGGCCACTATGCCCACGAAGATCTGCTGCGTGATCAGTCCGCTGGAAAGCGCCAGGATCGCCACCACGATGTGCATTTCGCCGCCCGCGGTGTGGCAGATGGCGATGGTTTCCAGGTCGCTCTGGTCCTGGCGGGCCAGTTTGGCGCCCAGATACGCGCCGATGAAGCGCGCCGCGATGCCCAACACACTGAACAGCAGCACCAGCTGCCAGTTGAAACTTTTCACAAAGTCCAGATGCAGCCCGATATTGGCGAAAAAGACCGGCACGAACAAGGAATGCACCAGGCGGTTCATCAGGTGGCGGTCGTTTTCCGAAAAGTGCCTGGCCTCGCCCAGCACGATGCCGGCGATGAAAAAGCCGAACAGCGAGTGGATGCCGATCTTCAGCGTTGCCGCGCCAAAGAGCATCCCGGTGAGAAAGACGAAAGTGGTCTTGAGCCCCGTATCCGCGCCGTAACGCTCGTGAATGAAGGTCATGGCCCGGTCCACCCCTTTGCGCAGGACGGTCAGGCTCAGCGCCGTGAAACCGATGGTCAGCAAAATCAACCGCAACACGACCGGCAGGTCGACCTGGGACTGGCTGAACACGCCCAAAATGATGGTGAACACCACCCAGCCGATGAGGTCGTTGATGGTGAGCGCTGAAACGATGAGAAAGCCGGTGTCGGATTTGAGGATATTGAGGTCGTACATCACGCGGATGGCCACCGGCAGGGCGCTGATGGTCATGATGGTGGAGATGAACAGCGTGAAGATCGTGCGCCGCGAAGGATCGACCAGCCAGACATCCCCCACCAGCAGATAGATCGGCACAAAGGCCACCAAAATGGGCACGATGAGATCGGTGAGGGAGATCGTCAGCGCTTGTCCGCGCTGTTTCCAGATGCGGCCGAAATTCACATCCAGCCCCGTTTCCATCAGCAGGTAGAAATTGCCGAACCAGGCGATGGTCTCCAGCATGGAGATTTGCAGCGGATTGCTGGGAAAGAGGATCGACTGGTATTGCGGCAGCCATTTGCCGAAAATCGCCGGCCCCAGCAGCAACCCGACCAAGACCTCGCCCGTGATCGTGGATTGTTTGAAACGCTCAAAGAGCAGACCCGCCAGTTTGCTCACCCCCAACAGGATGGCAAACTGCAGCAGGAAGATCAGTAAGTTGTGCTCCGTCAGAAACTTCATGGTATGATCCATAATATGCCGCGGTAGCCATCAAGTCAAGCATTTCTTCCCTTGCGGACATCAAAAGCGGTGTTGGCGAATCCCCTTTCTTTTTACGATATCCGGATTATTATGTTTGTACGAGTAATCATAGATGGAGGCTTAACATGCGTGCCATCATTCTATTATTACTGGCGACTTTATTCGTCGCCAGCCTTTGGAGTGACAATGTCTATGACAGCACAATGTTACGCCAGGCACAAAACAATGACGCCGCGGCGCAGTACAATCTGGCCATGTGTTACGAATCCGGATTGGGCGTGGCCAAGGACAAGCGGGAGGCGATCAAGTGGTTGCGCCTCTCGGCCGAGCGGCGCTATCCGCGGGCGCAGTACAACCTGGGCTTGTGCTACTACCACGGCGACGGCGTGACCCAGGACTATGATGCCGCGCTGCAATGGTTTACCCTGGCGGCCAACCAGGGATTGCCGGAAGCCCAATACAGCCTGGGGCTGTGTTACGCCATGGGCCAGGGCGTGAGCCAGGATTGCGACACCGCCCTGCGCTGGTTCCGGCGCGCGTCCGATCAGGGTTTCAGCAAGGCGCAGTATTGCCTGGCCTGCTGTTACTACTTTGGCGAAGGCGCCGCCCCCGATGCCGTGGAAGCGGTCAAATGGTACCAAAGGTCCGCCCAGAGCGGCTACGCCAAGGCGCAATTCAGCCTGGGCTGCTGTTACCAGTTCGGCGAAGGGACCAAGACCGATCCCGCCGCCGCTCAGCACTGGTATCAGGAAGCCGCGCAGCAAGGCCATCCCGGAGCCCAATTCAACCTCGCGACGATGTATTACAACGGCGATGCGCTGCCCCGGGACACCAGACAAGCCCTGACCTGGTATCTAGCCGCTGCGGAGCAGGGATTTGCCGACGCGCAGTTTGTCCTGGGTAATTGTTATTACTCCGGCACCGGAACCGAGAAGGACGATTTTGAGGCCTTTTTCTGGTGGAAACTGGCCGCCGCCAACGGCCACGAAACAGCGCTTTACGCCTTTGACCGGATCCAGCAGGAACTGAATCCGGAACAGCTGGAGCAATTACAGGCCAAGACCAACAGCTGGCTGGCCGCGCACCCCAAGTGAGGCGTATGGAACTACAGATTCGATAACGGGCTCAGCCGTCTTTCTTATCCCGCCGCAGCCGGGAGGACTTGGCTGCGTTTTCGGTGTAGCCGCAGGTGTTAAGATCCACCACCCGCGGAGCGCTGAAGAGCACCTTTTCCCGGAGCAGCAAATCCAGTTGCAAAGCACCCCCGGCTTCGTCCGGCAGGGCAATCTCCCCTGAATTGCGCACGATCCTCCACCAGGGCAGGCTGTGTTTTTCCGAGCAGGTATGCAGCACCCGCGCCACTTGCCTTGCTCCGTTCGGGATCCCGGCCAGCGCTGCGATACCGGAATATGTGGCCACTTTCCCCCGTGGAATCGCTTTGATCGCCGCGATGATTGCTTCCGTGCCGGTCATACGGCCTTCCAGATCATAAGACAGGCGTCTCGTCCGACTGCACGATCGGCTGCGCTTTGATCCTTTGGTAGAAGATCAGCGAAGCCATGGTGGTGTAAGACTGCAGGAAGAAGAAGCCGATGCCGAAGGTCAGGCAGGCCAGGAGAAACCAGCCGATGAAGGAAAGCATCAGCATAAAATACTCCGTTTTATGTCCATACATCATCTGCTGGCTGAGTTTGAGCGCCTGTTCCGCCTCGATCTTGGGATCTTCGGCCATAATGAAGAAAGTCATGGCATAACCGATGGCGGCAATGATGCCGGGTACGATCAGCAGCAACGACCAGAGGAAGACATACAGCGCGATCAACAGATAGGCAACGAGCGAGCGGCTGAAGCTTTTGAAGCCATCGAACAATTCTTCGACCAGGAAGTCCTCGCGCCGGCTGACTTTCAGGAAAATAGTGCAAACGGCCAGCGCGAACGGACCGCCGATGAGCAGCGGCGCCAGACCGAAACTGATGGATTGCGTGATGGCCATGATTGCCCACAGCACCAGCCAGACGATGGCCAAAGTACCCCACCTGTTAGTCAATAAATCCCTTGCTTCCCGACGGATCTCTTCGTTGTTCATCACTCCTCCCGAAGCGAGTACTGTGTCATGTACGGATACTGTATGCAGAATGGACAGCTGCCCCCAACGTGTCAAGCCTTTCTTTGCGCAAGTCTGCCTGGTACTGGCGGACAGCGGATGTAACGCCCTCTTGCCGCAATTCGCAGATATCGGCGATAAAGATACCAAATTGGAATATTTTATGCTACCCAAACCCGAAAGGAAAAATCCGGGAGCGCCACGCGGGCAAACCGGGACAAGAGATAAAGCCGGTCGCCCAGACCTGGCGTGCAACCGGCCCTGGAGGCCCCGATGCGGAGATTGTTTTTTGCCTTGATGTGCCTGGCAGCGGTAGCGGTATATGCGCAGCCGCTCTGGCCCGAAAATCTGAAGCTGCGCGGCAGCGTGGCGCTGGAATGGACACAGGCCAGCCTGGCCCTGCCGGATGGCGGGCTGCTGTTGGTTTGGTCGGACGCCCATGCCACCGACCGCGACATCTACGCGCAGCGGATCGACGCTCAGGGCGAAGCGCTATGGCCCGAGCCCCGCGTGGTGGACAACAAGCAGGGGGCTCAGATGGATCCTGCACTGGCTGCCAGTTCCGACGGCCATTACTTCATCGCCTGGCGTGACATGTATGCCAGTACCGTACCAGAACTCCGTTTGCAGAAGATCGACGCCGCGGGACAACTGCTGTGGGCTGCCGGCGGCATCGCCGTGACGGAAAGCCAGGCCTGGAAATACGATCTGCGCCTGATCCCGGACCAGCTGGGCGGGGTGATCCTCAGCTGGACGGACGAACTGCAGGGCTATCTTCACACTCAGGCCCAGAGCTATGCCGCCGACGGCAGCAGGCGCTGGCAGGAAGGAGGCATAAACCTCACCAATCAGGAGTATTATACCATCACATCAGTCCAAGCGGACGGACAGAACGGCATCGTGATCGCCTTTTCTTCCGAGTATGTCGTCAATTCCTGCGTCTGGCTCAACCGTATCGGACCCGACGGAAACCCTCTCTGGACCGCGCCGATCTGCCACGGAAACGGCGTCGACACCTGCCGCAACGGCTTGCTCCTGCGCTCCGGCAATTCGTTGTACCTGACCTGGAACGATTATACTGGAATGGAGTCCATCCAATACCTGCATTCTTACGATCTGGACGGAAACCCGGTCTGGGCTCAGCCGTTGGATATCACACCCGGTGGCCAGAATTGGATTACAACTCGACTGTTCGAGCTTTCCCCCTCCGACGGCGGCTTGTTCCTCCCGCATGTCCTGAACGCCGGGGGCAACCAAGCTATCCTGTACCTGCGCAAATTCTCCCCCACAGGCCAGGCGCTCTGGGGCGATGGCGTACCGGTTGAGTATGATTTCGCCGATTATTATGGCTCGGAATCCGTGGAGATAATCCCGGACGACAGCGGCGGATGCTATCTGGCCTGGTCGCGCGAAAATCCTCAGTATTGGAGCGGCGATCCTTACGCGCAGCGCCTCTCCGGATCGGGAACGCCATTGTGGCAAAGCGGTGTGGCGTTGGATCCAGATCCGGGATCCCGGCCCGTTTTTCGCCTGCATAGCAGCCAGAACGGGCTCTGGGTGGTCTGGGCCGCGAGTGAGCGCGACGTTTACGGCCTGCGCTGCCAGCTGTTGAACGCGTCCGGCACCGCGCAGCTGGAAATGGGTGGCAGGCTGGTCTACGGCGGGCTTAAAAGCATGTGGACCGAAGGCCAGATGACGCTCGCACGCAGCGGGGACCACCTCGTTCTGTGGAACGACGACCGCTTCAACGACGACCGCTGCCAGGTCTATCTGCAGGCCGTCAATCCCGACGGCTCCCTGGATTTTCCGGCCAACGGCATCCCGGTGACAGCCTTCACGGGCGCCAGCCAGTATCTGGCCACGGCTATGGTCCTGCCCGACGACCGCATCCTGGTGGTCTGGCATGACCGGCGCACCGGGTATTACGATCTTTACACCCAATTGCTGGACGCGCAGGGCAACCGGCTCTGGGACGAGATGGGGGTTAGGGTGTCGGCAGCGACGGACAACTTCTGGATTTCCAGCGTCCTGGCCAGCGAGGAAAATGGCAGTTTCTACATCGTGTGGAACGAAATGAGCCAATCCGGCGGCTCCTACGCCGGTAGCCTGAAGGCGCAAAAAATCACGGCCGGCCAGGCCCAGTGGGGCGAAAGCGGCATCAGCCTGCTGCAGGATCCGGAGCTGGGGGATATCCGGCTGGCGGATCTCGAGGGCAGATATGTCCTGTTTTCCAGGCGCCTGCAAGCCTCGGGAGCCTACACCCATGTCTATGTCCAGCGATTTGGCGCCGCCGACGGCACGCCTGAGCCCGGCTGGGGCGATATCGGCAACCAGATCTCCCAAGGCAGCGGAGTCGATGTGTTCGCAAGGCTGGGACTTGCGCTGCAAGCCAGGCCGGAAGGGATTTTCGCCCTCTACTCCGAGGCCTCCAACGAGCAGGGCAATTGCGTCATGGCCCAGCTGCTCAGCCCGCAGGGGACGATGCTGCTCGCGCCCACCGGGGAACTGGTTTTGGATGTCACCGGATACGTCTATCCGATCTATACCGATTGCGGAGCTGAGGACTTCGCGGTGTTGTGGATGCAATACGACAACGGCTTCCAGGGAGCCTTCTTCCAGCGTTTCCTCTACGCTCCCGCGCCGCTCTGGGACGCGGTGGCCCTGCCCGAGAACGACAGCTATTATTTCACCGGGCCGGCCCGCTTGAGCAACGGCGCCTTCCTGGTAGGCTGGGCTGAGAATCCTTACGATCCGGAGACGGTGTCAGACCACAGCATCGAGTATGTATATGTGTCTCCCGCCGGAGCTCTGTATGGCACAGAACCGCAATACTCCATTCCGGTGGGCGCGCATCATATTCACTCCCTGCAAGCGATGGCGCGCGGCAATCAGACACTTTTTACCTGGATGGACGGCTCGACCTATCACCCTTACAAGGACGAACCGATCGAGCACGGCAATCTCTGGGTCCGTCTGGTCGGCAATCCGACCACGGCGCTGGAGGATCAGCTTGCCCCCGCCCTGCCAGCGACGCTTCATCCCAACCATCCCAATCCCTTTTCGGGAAGCACCAACTTGCGCTACACGCTCCAGGATCCGGCCGAAATCGAATTGGCGGTCTACAACCTCAGAGGCCAGCTGGTGAGGACTTTGGAGCAGGGCAAACGCGCAGGCGGAGAACATCAGACGCAATGGGACGGACGCGACAACCAGGGCCGGAGCGTGGCTTCCGGGATTTACCTTTGCCGGTTCAAGGCCTGTGGCCGCATTGCCTCCCGCAAGATGCTGCTGCTTAACTGAGGCGGCTCAGCAGAGGCTAAGGAGAGGGACAGCGTCAGGCAGCGGGGAAACGGCGGACGTTCAGACCTTGGGGTTAGTGAGGATGGATTGCCCCTGCTTCCAGGCTTGGAGTACTTCCCCCACGGTGTAGAGCGAACCTCCGCAGATCAGGATATCGTCCGCGCCCAATTCCGTCAAGGCCTGGCGAAAGGCCGCGCCGACCGCTTCCGCCCCGCAGGCCGGGACCTCCCACTTTTCGATCTCAGCAAGTTGCTGCTCGAGTGTGGCCGCCCGGTCGGACGCGTTTTGCGCCACATAGATCCTTTCCGCCTGCGAGCAAAACAGGCGCAGCATTTCCGCATAATTCTTGTCCGCCAGGATAGAGACCAGAAACCGGAAACGCCGCCGCGGCCAAAGCCGCCGCAGCGTGCGCAGCAAGGCTTCGACGCCCTGGACGTTGTGGGCTCCGTCCAGAATGATCGCCGGCCTTTCGCTC
This sequence comes from uncultured Candidatus Cloacimonadota bacterium, assembly GCA_964463825.1. Classification (GTDB taxonomy): domain Bacteria; phylum Cloacimonadota; class Cloacimonadia; order Cloacimonadales; family Cloacimonadaceae; genus Syntrophosphaera. Next base: position 15,463 of record CAYXEF010000033.1, read on the forward strand.
AAAACCTGCATCCGGCCTGACCAATTGACCCGCGTCAATCCCCGGCGCAGTTTGGCGGGATCGGCCTTCAGTCCGCGGATCTTCATGTAGATGAAGAAACAGGTGAGCGCCACGGCCAGATTTGCCGCCTGATGTTCGCCCAACAGATTGGACCGCAGACCTTTGTAACGGTGCCGGCCAAAGGCGTAGTCGAACCTGAGCCCCTTCACGCTGCGCCCTGTGATCCGAACCTTGAAGTCCTTTCCCAGTTGCATGACCGGGGCTCCCACGGCGCGGGCTTTGTCCAGAATCACGCGCCGCGGTCCGGGCTCGATACGTCCCAGGACCACCGGGATTCCGGGTTTGAGGATGCCGGCTTTTTCGGCGGCGATCAGTTCCAGTGTCCCGCCCAGGGTTTTGACGTGGTCCAGGCCGATGGTGGTGATGGCGGCGACGTCAGGCTGAAAGAGGTTGGTGGCGTCCAGACGTCCGCCCAGCCCGACCTCGATCACGGCCGTATGGACCGCTTCCTCACGCAGGAGCAGAAAGGCGATGGCGGTGCTGATCTCGAAAAATGACGCCTCCCAACGCTCGAAGGCCGGCTGATGGCGCTCAAAGAGGCCCAGGATGCGCTGAAAGTCCACTTCGGAGCCCCTGAGGCGGAAGCGCTCGGTGTAATCGATCAGATGCGGCGAGGTGTTCAGCCCGGTGCTCAGTCCATGAGCCAGGCACAGCGCTTCCAGGGTCGCGCAGACGCTGCCTTTTCCGTTGGTGCCGGCGATGTGGAAACCCCGCAACGCGTCCTGCGGCTGCCCCAATTCCTTCAGCAGTCCGCGCATGCGGTCCAATTCCAGCTTCACATTGGCGGAATAGCGCTGGAAAATGAGATCCAGAAATTCCTGATATTGCATTTAGTTCTACCTTATCTCGCAGAGCCCGGGCAAAGAAAACCCCGCGTCGGGCTTCGGCCTTGGCGCGGGGCGGGAAACTGTCCGGGACAGCAAGCTGACCCTATTCTTCTTCGTCTTCGGTGTCTGTATCGAGGGGGACGCCGGTCACTTCGGCGATCAGGGTCCGGTAAGCGGGATCTCCTATCAGAACCTCAAACTCGGAACTCTGGGTGTTTTTCCAGTGGTCGAAATACTTCTGTAGGTACTGGGCCTTGAGTTTGCCGTTTGACTTGGTGAATTGGTTGATCTTGACGATGTCGTTGACCATCAGGGTTTGCAGTTTGGAGATACTCATGTTGTCGTAGAAGGTCTTGTCCAGCAGGTGGCGCGGAAAGTGGTGCAGATTCGGGCAAAGGATGAGGATGCCCACGTAGTGGCGGAGGGTGCCGTCGATGACCTCGGTGGCGTGTTTGCCGAAAACCTGGTAGGCATCCTTGCGGCCCTGGGATTCGGGACAGTATTTCTCTTCGCCGAGGTAGGGGGCTTTGCTGTTGGGGCGCGTGGTTCTGCGCAGTATCTCCAGGTCGCCCTGGAAGTCGGCATTGGTGTCGGCCATGTAGTCCGCGGTGGCCACCCAGATATTCTTCATGTTGGTGGTGCAGTCGTCGGTGTTCTTCTCCGGGTCGAGATTATACTTGCCGGACAAGGCCAGGATCAGGATCAGGGCCAGGGCGAGGATGACGCTCAGCACCCAGAAAACCGTGTTTCCCCTTTGATCGTGCAACATGAGTAACTCCTGAAAGCTTAATGTTTTCTTATTTTTGGCGGTGCTTGATTTACGTCAAGGCTTTTTTGGCGGACCCAGGATTTTCCCGATATAGGCGTAGGTTTCCGGAACATCGGCAAAGAGCTGGCGGTAATCGGCTTTGGCTTCGATCTGCAGGCCTCCGGTGCGACGTTCCACATTGTTTTCGCCCCAGTTGTAGGCGGCCAGTACCAGGCTCCAGTTGTCTCCGAAACGGTCCTGCAGATAGCGGATGTAGCGGGCGGACATCCTCAGGTTATAGAGGGGCAGAAACAGCATGCCGCGCCTGTGTTTGACATGGATATAGCGGGCGGTGGATTCTTTGACCTGGCCCAGCCCGATGGCAGAGGCGCGGGAAACTGCAAAGCTCCGGAAGCGGCTCTCCGTGTGGATCAGGCGATAGAAGACGCGGGCGTCGAGACCGTACCAGGCGGCCACACCTACCGTCATCACCCGCACCGTGACTGGGTTGTAGACCAGGATCACTAAAAGCAAAAGCAGAACCAGGGGGAGCCAGAAGATCCGCTTGGTTCTGCCGCGGGCCGGGTTTTTGGGCACTTGCTCAGACGAGTGTTTTTTTATAGTCGTTCAGCCGCAGGACATGGGAGATCTCTTCGTTGATGATGCGGCGCAGGACGAGCAGGGCCTTGGGGTTTTTGATGCTGTCACTGATGGCATGGAAATAGAGCAGGGTGTCTTTTTCGAAGGCGATGGCGTTGTCCAGCACTCCTTTGAGGTCGGTGGCGCCTGCGGCCTTCTTGATGGCGGAATCAGTATCGTTGAAGATGCGGCCCTCTACGATGCTCTTGAGATACGCGGCCACCATTTCCCAATCCTGGGTGAGTTCCAGGTTTTGCATGTCTGCGTCATCGCGCAGCTTGAGGAAAGTCTTTTCGTGGTTAAGTTCCTGATCGCGGAGAAAGGCGAGGAATTCACGGCTCTTGTCGTCAAGGTCCTTGCGTTTGGTGGCCTCGTGGTAGAAGGCGTAGCCGTTGCGCTCGATCTGCACGGCCATTTCGATGATCTCGTTGATGGAATAGGAAGGCATGTTTACTCCTTGCTTATGTACTTGTTGTTTGCTAAAAATGATAATCCCCGTGGCGGAAATGTCAAGGCGCTTGTGTCACTGGCGAGTTCAGTGCAAAGGGACATTCACTTTCGAGGGTCCGAGAATGCGGCCCAGATAGTCCGTACTGTCGCTCAGGGCACGGGTTTGCGCGTCGGTATCCGCGGAATTGCGCCCGGGATTTGCTGCGCCGCGGGTGGAAAGCTGGCGCATCCTGTCGCGCAGGGAGTCCGGCTGCACGGGTTCGGTCTCCGCTTTCTGCACCAAAGTGGAATCGGGAACTGCTTTTTTGAAAATCTCCGGGGTTTTCAGCCAGCCCTGCTGATGGGCGTGCCAAACGATGGTAGCCAGTGCCACTATGAACAGGATAATGCCGATCAGCCAGAAGAAATTGGGCGAAAGCAGGATTTTCTTGTTCCGCACCGGCTGCTTGGGCTTGAATTCGCGCTTGTCGTGCTCGGGGATGAGCAGCGCCATTTCCTTCATCACCGCCGGCACGTCCGCCTGCAGGTAGAGTGCGTATTTGCGGACGATGGCCTGGGCGATGCCGAAGGTGCCCAGCTCCGACAGCCGGTCCTCTTCGATCTGGCGCAGCTGCTCCTCGCGCAGACAGATGTCGGCGAAGACTTTTTTACTGCTGATGCCCTTTTCCTCGCGGATCTTTTGCAGGTAGGCGCCTAAACTCTCCATCGGTACACTCCTGTGAAAACATCGGCCACAGCGCCCCGCAGCAGGTAATCTTCCCCGGCCTGGATGCGGACCTGGCCGCCGGGCATGGCGACCTCCACCTCGCGCTCCAGCAAGCCTTGGTGGATGCCCGCGAAGACGCTGGCGACCGCGCCGCTGCCGCAGGCCTGGGTGGCGCCGCAGCCCCGTTCCCAGACGCGCATTAGTATATGGCCGCGGTCCTGGACGCGCACAAACTCGGAATTGACTCCCCCCTCAAAGCGCGCGCTCCGCTCAAAAACCGGACCCAAAGCCAGTTCCCGCCCTTCGGGATCGTCCCAGAAAGTGACAAAGTGCAGGTTGCCCACATCGACCAAACTACCGCTGACGCCATCCACCGCGAGTTCGGACTCAAGCAGGACGGGCTGGCCCAGGTTGACGCAAACAAGTTTTTCTGTGCCGGAGCCTTCAATGGCCGCACTGCGGAAGCCGGAATCGGTGGCCATGCGCAGTTCGGTCTTGCCCGACAATTCATGCAGCAGCCAGGCGCAGCAGCGCAATGCGGAACCGCACATGGCGGCGCGGCTGCCATCGCTGTTGTGGATCAGCATGCGGGCGTCGGCCCCGGGATCGGCCAACAGCGCGACCAAGCCGTCCGCACCCACCCCCCTGCGGCGGCCGCAGACATCAATGGCCAGTTCAGCCAGCGGCAGACGTGTTTCCGGGCTCTCAAGCAGTTCCAGGATCACGAAGTCGTTGCCCTGGGCCTGCATCTTGCGGAAGGGGATCAGCATAACAGATCTTCCATCATCTGGTTGAATGTGTACACGCCCTTGCGCAGCGAGATCCACTGCGCCGCCTGTAGCGCCCCGGCGGCGAAACAGGCCCGGGAACGTACTCTGTGCGTGAGTTCCAGCGAGTCGGTCTCGCTGTCGAAAAGGACGGTGTGCGTGCCGGGCACATGGCCGACCCGGACGCTGGCGAAATGCAGCTCTTCGGGGCTGATGCGGTGGTCCAGTTTGTCGTAGACCGGCTTTTGCTTGGCACCCTGGGCTTCGATCAGCGTGCGGGCCAATTGCAGCGCGGTGCCGGAGGGGCTGTCCGCCTTTTGGTTGTGATGCAGTTCCCAGCCGGCGACGTCGTAGGAGGGGAATTTATCGCAGATCTCGGCGGCGTAGCGCACTATGCGATTGAAGAGGTTCATGCCGATCGAGAAATTCGCCCCGTAAAGCAGGCCGATCTTATGTTTGGCGACCAGATGCTCCACTTCTGGCAGCTGCTGCTGCCAACCCGTGGTGCCCACCACCAGATGCTTACCGGCGGCCGCGACCTGGCGGATGTTGGCCAGAGCTGCATCCGGCTGGCTGAATTCCAGGCAAACGTCGCCCAGATCGGCCTCTGCGACGCTGGCGGCGCAATCCGGCTGAGTGGGGTCGACGATGGACTGGATCCGGCAGCCGTGCGCTTCGGCCATCGAGGCCAGCATGTGTCCCATTTTGCCGTAGCCGATCAAAGTAATGCTGAGCATAAAGTCCTCACTGACGCGAGTAACGCCGGATGAGCGCGGCGACGAAAGCCGCTCCCCGCACCAATTCCTGCGCCTCGATGTCTTCCTGCACCGTGTGCACCTTGTTCATGCCGGTGCCGCAGATCAGCGTGGGCAGGCCGGCCGAGTTGATGATGTTGGCGTCGCTGCCGCCGCCGCCAACTTCGACCCTGGCCGCGATATCCAGTTCGGCTAGCGCGTCCAAAGCCAGTTGCACCGCGGGATGCGCGTCATCCAGCCGGAAGGATTGGTATTCGGCTTTGAGTTCCCATTCGAAGCCGGCGGAGGCGAAATCGAACTGATGCCGCTGTACAGCGCTTTGCACGGCGTGGCGGACGTCTTGGGTCACCTGGTCCAACTTGAGGGTATTGTGGCTGCGGGCTTCGCCTTTGATCTCCACGCGGTTGGGTACGATGTTGGTGGCAGAGCCGCCGCCGATGATGCCCACATTGCTGGTGGTTTCGTGGTCGATGCGGCCCAGAGGCATGGCGGCGATAGCTTCGGAGGCCACACGGATGGCGTTGACGCCCTTTTCGGGCTCCACTCCGGCGTGGGCTTCCTTGCCGGTGATGGTCACGCGGAAAGTGTTCTGCGCCGGGGCTCCCACCACCAGATCGCCCACCCGGTGGGCGTCCAGAGCGTATCCGAAGCCGGAACGCAATTTGGAGAGGTCAAAATGCTTGGCGCCCAAGAGACCGATCTCCTCGCTGACGGTGATCAAGACCTCGACCGGAGCGTGTTCCTCGCCACCGGCCAGCACTTCCTTGATGCCGAAGATGATCTCCGCGACTCCGGATTTGTCGTCCCCGCCCAGTACCGTGCTGCCGTCGCTATGGATGCGTCCTCCAGTGATCGAGGCCCTGATGCCCTGGCCCGGCTTGACGGTGTCCGCGTGGGCGCAGAACAGGATGGGGGCTTTGTTGATCTGGCCGGGGAAAAAGGCGTAGAGGTTGCCGGCGTTGCCGCCCGTCTGCAGGTGGCAGGAGTCCTCTTCCACCGTTGCGCCGAGGGCTTGCAGGTCTGCCTTGAGGCGGTCGATCATGGAGCGTTCGTTTTTCGACTCGCTGTCGATGGCTACGAGGTCCAGAAAGTATTGAATCACATCAGGGTGCATGCTGTGCTCCGGAATGTCTTTTTAGGGGAACCCTTTTTTGGGCGGGGCGATTTTGTCAAAGCAAATTCTGGCGTGTCTTGGCCCCAACGCCTGGCTGGCATAGTTTGGGCTAAGTTCGCGTTGATAACCCGCCGGGCGGGCAGGAACTCAGTGCGAAGTCGAAAGTTCTTGGGCTGGCCAGGCCTCGGCGGGAAGAGTGCTGAAAGTGCGGCCGAAGAAGCCTCGCGGCAATTTCAGGGCACGCGGCGGCAAACGCGGAATCCGGCTTCGTAGCCGGAGTAGGTGGCGGCGTTGGCAAAGCGGTGGGAGATCATGCAATATTCAGGCGGGGAATCCCAGGCACCGCCGCGCCGGGTGCGGCTTTCACCCTCGTCGGGGCCGTGGGGGTTGAGTTGCGGCCCGTGGGGCAGCTCCGGCTCGTGGATGTCCCAGCACCATTCGAAGAGATTGCCGCTGAGGTGGAACAATCCCAGTCCGTTGGGGCTGAGGGAGGAGACGGAATGCGTGGTTTGGCCAGCGTTTCCCATATACCAAGCCACCTGGTTGATGTTGTTGCTGCCGCTGTAGATAAAGCCCTGGGCCAGATTGCCCCCGCGGGCGGCGAACTCCCATTCCGCCGATGTGGGCAGGCGATAGCCGTTGGCGTTCCAGGCGCAGCTGATCTCCTTGTGGTTCAGCGGGTCGTTGTCCCAGCCCGGAGGCCAGTTGTCCGGATCGGAGCCGAAAATCCCGTAGCTGTAACAGGGCGTAAGGCTCTCTGCCAGGCTGCGGCGGTTGCAATAGGCAATGGCATGATTCCAGGACACGCGGTCCACCGGGCCGTTGGTCACCCCGGAAAAGAATGAGGGATTATCCCCCATCAAGGCTGCGTAACCGGCCTGGGTCATTTCGAACTTGTCCAGATAGAAGCTGTCCAGGGTGACCAATCCCCTGCCGTTGTCGTAGCTGCCGCCCTCGATCAGGATCAGCTCGCCCAGAACGGGATTGAGCAGGTAGGAGGCCGAGGCGACGGGGCTGGGGTCGGAATTGTCCTTGTAGGCGCGGGCTTTGAGCCCGGTGTCGTAATACAATTGCAGGGGCACGGTGTAGAGCAGCGAAGCCTGGGTGGGCTGGCTGCCGTCGGTGGTGTAGCGGATCTCGGCTCCGGGCTCGGCGCAGGTGATGGTCACCGTCAGAGGCGGATCGAAGCTCCCGTTGGCCACTGGGAC
>CAYXEF010000034.1:0-22503 GCA_964463825.1 uncultured Candidatus Cloacimonadota bacterium
TGAACAGCAGCACCACGATCAAGGTGAAGGCGTTCCTGGCCAACTGGGAGCCCAGCCCGACCTACAGCGCCAGTTACATCATCACGGGCCAGGTGAGCATCGCCAGTCCGGTGTTCACGCCTGCTGGAGGCACTTATACGGCGGCGCAGACGGTGAGCGTGAACCAGGCTGTGCCCAATGACGCCGTGATCCGCTATACGACCGACGGCAGCGATCCGACTGAGAGTTCGGCGCTGTATACCGGTCCCCTGAACATTCCCCTGCACACGAGCCTGACGCTCAAGGTGCGGGCGTTCAAGCCGGACTGGACCCCGAGCCCGGTTTACAGCGCCAGTTACACTGTCACCGGCCAGGTGCTGTTGCCGGATGATCTTTTTGTGCCCGCAGGCGGGATCTACCAGACGGCGCAAAGCGTGTCGCTGAATCCTCCGGTGTTGCCGGCAGACGCCACCTTGCGTTACACCCTGGACGGCACGGAGCCCAGCCAGGCATCGCCCGCCTACACCACGCCGCTTGTTATGCCCCTGAACAGCACCACCACGGTCAAGGTCAAGGGCTTCCGCAGCGACTGGATTCCCAGCCAGACCTCCGCGGCGACCTATCAGATCACGGGCCAGGTGAGCATCGCCAGCCCGGTGTTCACACCTCCGGCGGGCATCTACAGCACGGAACAGCAGATCACGGTGAACAGCCCTGTTCCGGCAGATGCCGTGATCCGCTACACGACGGACGGCAGCGATCCTACTCAGAGTTCTGCGGCTTACACAACCCCCGTCATCCTGCCTTTGAACAGCAGCCTGACGCTGAAGGTGCGGGCCTTCAAAGAGAACTGGAGCCCCAGCCCGGTCTACACGGCCAGTTACACGACGACGGGCGAGGTCACGATCGAGTTGCCGGTGTTCAATCCTGTTCCCGGGATCTATACCACGCCTCAATCGGTGGCCATCAACACGAGCACCATTCCGGCTAACGCGACCCTGCGTTATACCACGGACGGCAGCGATCCGACCGAGAGTTCTCCGGTTTACGCCACGCCGATCGCAGTCAACAACAACCAGACCCTGACGCTCAAAGTGCGGGCCTATGCCGCCAACTGGCAGCCCAGCGTCATCCACAGCGGCACTTATACTGTGACCGGGCAGGTGACGATCACGGAGCCGGTGTTCACACCCCCGGCGGGGACTTATCAGACGGCCCAGGTGGTGACGCTCAACACTCTGACCATGCCCCCGGGCGCGACGCTGCGCTACACCACCGACGGCAGCGAACCGACGGCCGGTTCCACGCTGTACAGCAGCGGCATCAGTTTGCCTCTGAACAGCAGCACCACGATCAAGGTGAAGGCGTTCCTGGCCAACTGGGAGCCCAGTCCCACCTACAGCGCCAGCTATCTGATCACAGGCACGACAGCGATTCAGCTGCCCGTGTTTACACCCGTTGCAGGAGTGTACCAAACCGCGCAAAGCGTTACCATCAACACCAACACGATACCCTCAGGCGCTATCATTCGCTACACCACGGACGGCAGCGATCCGACAGCCAGTTCCCCTGTTTACAATAATCCCATACCGGTTCCCTTGAACACCACTATCACAGTCAAAGCCGCTGCCTTTGCCACGGATTGGACCACCGGCCAGGTGTATGAAGCCACCTATACTGTGACTGGTCAGATCATCCTCCCGGTCCAGGTATTCAATCCTCCTGCCGGAACTTATCAGACCGCACAGACAGTCTCGGTCAACACCTCCACCAATCCAGCCGGTGCGATCTTGCGCTACACACTGGATGGTTCGGAACCCACGGAAACCTCACCTGCCTACACCACACCCATATCCCTGCCTCTTAACAGCACCACGACCATCAGCGTCAAGGCCTTCCTGCAAAACTGGATACCCAGTGAGACCGTGAGTGCGACCTATGTGATCACAGGCCAGATCACATTCCAGACTCCGGTCTTCTCACCGGAACCGGGAATCTATACAACTTCACAGATGGTTTCCGTCAATGACACGCAACCTTCTGATGCAACCATCCACTATACTCTGGATGGCAGCGATCCAAGTGTCAGTTCTCCAGTATACACAACTCCTTTGGTTCTGAATCTCAATACCAACACCACAATCAAGGTCAAAGCCTTCAAACTGGACTGGATTCCCAGCCTGACGCATACTGGCACCTACACCATCACTGGACAAACCACAATCGCTGAACCGGTCTATGATCCGACCCCAGGAGTCTACCAGACGGAGCAATTGCTGAGCATCAATACCCAAACTCAACCAGCCGGAGCTCAAATCCGCTACACAGTGGACGGCAGTGAACCCTCAGTCAGTTCCCCGCTTTATACGACACCCATACCTTTGCAGCTAAACAACAGCTATGAGATCAGAGCCAGGGCTTTTTCCACCAATTGGATACCCAGCCCTGTTTATGTGGGATACTTCACAATAACCGGGACAGTGGCCATACCCGATCCAGTGTTTTCACCCCCTGCCGGCACCTACAGCTCGGAGCAATATCTGGTGTTGAACACCCAGACCATACCTGCCGGAGCCGTGTTGCGCTATTCTCTGGACGGAATCGATCCCGATGAGAGTTATCCGACTTATACTCAACCAATCCAATTACTCATGGGCACCTGGACCGTCAAGGTGCGCGCTTATAAGGATGATTGGATCCCCAGCCCGGTCTACTCATCTGTCTATAACATCACCGGCCAGGTGCAACTGCTGCCGCCCTATTTGAGCCCGACCCCAGGCATCTACACCGAGCCAATCAGTGTTTCGGCAGTTGGCGGAGCCAGTCCTTCCAGTGCGATAATCCGCTACACCACGGATGGATCGACTCCCACAGAGGAATCGCCTGAGTTTGCAACTCCGATAGAGATTGGATTGAACACAAGCGATTTTACCATCACGATCCGTGCCTTTCTGGATGGTTGGCTGCCCAGCGATCCCAGAGTTGGTGTGTATGATGTCACCGGGCAGGTCCAGCTTGCCGATGAGTTGTTCTCACCGCCTTCCGGGTCCTACACCAGCGCTCAGTCTGTCATTTTAACACCGCCAATCCTGCCAGCAGGGGCCATTATGCGCTTCACCACTGACGGCAGTGATCCGACACCCGGATCGCCCGCTTACTCAAGCCCGATCTCCCTGCCGCTGAACAGCGTCACAACGATCAAGGTCAAAGCCTTTGCCACTGATTGGCTGCCCAGCGTGACCGCCTCGGCCACTTACACCATCACTGGAACAGTGGCTGAGCCTGTGTTTTCGCCGCCCGGCGGGACATATGGAACGGCAGTGCAGGTAACGATCACCAGCGCAACGGAAGGCGCCGAGATCCGTTATACCACTGACGGCAGCGAACCGACAGCTTCATCAGATGTATACACTACCCCGATCACAGTTCCACATTTCACCCAGAATCTGCAGATCAAGGCCAAAGCCTATAAGACGGATTGGATCGCCAGTTCCACCGAATCGGCTGTTTACAATGTGTTATCCGCTCCCATCGAAGTGCGGGGATTCAACTACTCCGGCTACATCCGCCTGATGTGGAATATTCCAGGCACAGGCAGAGCGTTGCAGGGTTTCAATATTTATCGCCGCACCTTGCCACAGACGCAGTATGCCAAGCTCAACACCGCCTTGGTCAATGCCCAGATCGAGGACAGTTACTACTTCGACGACTATGACATCACAGACGGTGAATCTTATGAGTACTATGTCACGGCTGTCTATGACGGGATCGAGAGCCCGCCCAGTTCCTCCACCGTGGAGTATTATCAATCCCAGCAGCTGCTGATCGGCGCAAGTTCCTCCGCCTATCCCAATCCGGCGGATGACCAAACCAGGATCAAGCTCTTCCTCAACCGGGTGGAGGGAGTCCAGGTCGCTGTCACAATCTACGATTTCGTCGGCAAAAAAATCAGGACCATCAATATCCCCGTCATCAATGCCGTACCATATGAGATCGCCTGGGATCTGACCAGCTCCAGTGGTAGCAAGTTGGGCCGGGGAACCTACTTTGCCCGAGTGGTGGCCACAGATGGTTCCAGCCGGACGGAAAAAGTGATTAAGATCGCGGTCAAATAAGGAGGCTGCCATGATAAACCGACACTGTTACAGCACTGCACTGACCATTCTGCTTATGGCTCTGATAGCGACTTCTTTGAGAGCTGCGGACGTGAATAACTCTGCGGCTGCATACATGCGCATGGGCGTGGGTGCCCGCGTCATCGCCATGGGCGAAGCCGGATCCACGGTTTCCCGGGACGTCGCCTCCTCCTATTGGAATCCCGCCGGGTTGGTGCACATGAAGGACTATGAACTGGGCACGACCTACAACTTCAGTCTGGGACTGGATCGCAGCCACAGCTACATAGGTATCGGCAAGAACTATGCTTTTGGTGCGCTGGCCTTTTCCTGGATCAATGCCGGAGTGGCCAACATCGAAGGATACGACGAATCCGGCCAGCCCACCGGCATCTTCAGCGACGAAGAGCATTGCTTCGCGCTCAGTTATGCTTACAACCTGAACCGGGTAAGTCTGGGATTGTCCCCCAAGTTCTATCTCAGCCAGATCGATGCAGAGACCGAAACCGGCTATGGCGTGGATCTGGGCGTCCGTTATGATCTCAACCAGTATATGGAGCTCGGCTTGATGGCGCGCGATCTTTACGGCAAACTGGGGGAAGTGACGCTTCCCAATCAGATCGCAGCCGGCATGGCCGTTTATCCCTTGGCGGGTGTGACGCTGGCAGCGGATGTCAAACTGGAGCAGGATGAAAATCCCACTTACGCTTTGGGCGCCGAATACTGGACTGCCATAGGCCGTGATCCCGAAGGCGGTTCTCAGCTTGCCTCCGAAGCCCTGAGTGAAGAGAATGCCTGGACGGACATCCTGGCCGATGTCCAGACTGGTCTGCGCTTGGGATTCGGTGACAACCGGCTGTCAGCGGGGACCGGGATCCGCTTCCGTAACTTCCAGTTGGACTATGTCTTCCGCCTGAATAATCACGAGATCTTCAACGACGACCACATCCTCTCGCTCATCCTGCGCTTCTGACATTACCGCTATATCTATGCTGAGAATTGCCGTCTGTCTGTTCCTGGTAATCCTGGGAGCAGCGCTGAATGCCCTGAAGATCGGACTTCAAGGCGAGCGTTATGCCCGTGACGGCTACGAATACTACCAGCGAGGAGATTACGATCAGGCCATCCGCCTCTACAACCTGGCCGATGCCGCAGCCGGAGGCAGGATGCCAACCTACCATTATTGGTTGGGGCGTCTGCATATCGCGGTGGGCGACTCCCTGGGCGCCGGCGCCTGGTTTCGCAAGTACCTGAGCTCCGGAGACGAGCTGTACCGGCAAAGCGTTCAAGATCATTTCCGTATCCTGGCGCGCCAGCCGAAGTTATTTGCCAAAGCCTATCTGCGCCCGATGCCGGATTATTTCAACAGCGGCAATTCGGATTATGGCGCGATCACCGATCCCCAGGGCAAACACGTCTATTTTACTTCCCTGCGTCCCACCCGACCAGACAAGGAAAACATCTGGCGGGCGGAGATCTTTCGATCCGGTTATGGAAAACCATATTTGGTGCAGGAACTCTCAACCGACAAGAACGAAGCCTTCGGCAGTTTTTCCGAGGACTCGCGTTCCGCCTGGATCTCCGGCAATTATGAGAAAAACAAGCTCGATGGGGACATATATCAGGTCGATTATGCTGACACTTGGTCCCAACCGCGGAATCTGAGTTCGCTAAACTCTCCCCAGTTGGATATTCAACCCATGATCTTCGCTGATAGATACCTGTTTTTTTCCTCAGCCCGGACGGGAGGATATGGCGGTACCGACCTCTATGTCAGCGAACTGCTCGAGGGTGAATGGAGCACGCCGCAGAACCTCGGCCCGTTGATCAACACCAGCGCCAACGAGCAGACTCCCTTCCTGGATTTTGACGGCAGGACACTGTATTTCGCCTCCAGCGGACATCCCGGCTTCGGCGGTTACGACATCTTCCGGGCTTACAAAACCGGCGACAGCTGGCAGGATTGGTCTCTGCCGGAAAACCTCGGCCTGCCCTTCAATTCTCCCCGCAACGACCGCTATTTCTACCATATCCCCGCCACCAACGAGGGTTTCCTCAGCTCCGACCGCAAGGTCTCCGGATTCGAAAAGATCTATCGCTTCACCTTCGAGTATCCCGCTCAGCCCAGCTACATCGTGCTGGACGAAGCGGGCAATTTGATCGTAAGGCAATTCCAAATGCCCTGGCAGCTTATTCCGGAACCCGAGCCTGATACCGAGCTTGTTCCCGAAATCGTGTTCGAGCCCGGACCGGTGGAGATCGTCGAGCCGGATCCCCTGTGGATCGCCTCGCTACCGAGTCCGGTGTTGGACAAATCCCACTTGTCCTTGGAGCAACCCGTCAACGCAGTGTGGGTGCCCCTGCCCCCTCAACCGGCACCGCTCACAGAACCGGTTTGGGTCGCGGTATCGGACCCAGTCTGGATCTCGCACTCCGCACCCAAAGCTCTGGACCCGCCTCGCCCGCAGGTTGTGATCTATCCTCCTTCCAGTTTGCAGCCGCTCACCCAGCCGCCGCCAAGGGATCTGGCAACCATCATCTCGCCAGCGCCGGAACATGTAACAGAACCCTTGCCCGAGTCTGCATCTGAGCCGGAACCAGTGCCGGAGATTGAGCCGGAACCTATCATCCTGGCCTTGACGGTTCCTGATTGGATTCCCGAGCCAGAAGCGCAATCACTTCCCAGGCCCGAACCGGAAAAGGTGACCCTGCCGCGTTCGGACTTGCGTCCGCTTACCCAGATCCCTTCTGAACCCGAGCCAGTCTTGACTTCTGGGGAAATCACTCCCATGCAGCCTGATGTTGGAACGTCCACGCAGCAGGAAGTTATTGATCAACCATCCCCACAATTTGTCCCGGTAGGCCAATTGGTCAGGGTTCAGGGTATGGTTACCGACCAGGACGGCAATCCGGTGTTGGCCAATGTGGAGATCGCTGGCGAATATCTGGGCATGCGCACGCGTAATATTCTGATCACCAGCAGTTTGGGCACATTCGACGGCGACTTGCGCTGGTCGGATGCCTACTCCGTGGTGGTCAATGAAGGCGGATATCTGCTTTATTCGGACATGATCAGGCTGGATCCGCAAACTGCCAGCCTCGATCTGAGCATCATCCTCCGCAAGTTGGAGAAGAAAAAGGCCCTGGCTTTCGGCAGCGTGTTCTTTGCCTCGGACAGCGCCCTGCTCTCACAGACTGAGAAGAACAATCTCGACGATGTGGTACTGACCTTGCTCAACAACCCCGAGGTCCGCGTCCGCGTCTCTGGCCACGCCTACGAGAATGGCACAGCCAAATATAACCAGGATCTCTCGGACCGCCGCGCCCGCGTGGTGGTCGATTATCTGATCTCCAAGGGTATCGACAAGAAACGCCTGAGTTGGTCAAGTTACGGTAAAAACCAACCTCTCTACGGCGCGGTGGATCCCAACGAACTGCCCAAAAACCGCCGTGTCGAGATCGAAGTCGTTAAGTAACAGATACTCTTCCTCTCTGACACCGACATCATTCATTCATTTCAATTACATCGCATTAGGGTTGTTCCGCCCCGACGCCTTTCCCGTATACTACACGATTACAACGCTTAGAGTTCCCGTACATCTGGCGGGAACTCGACGGGAAGTAGTATAGTATCTGGCCAGCTGGGATTAAGGGCCGAATCAGGGTTTGAATGGCATTCTATAAACGAAGATCGGCAAGCGTATAAAATCGGCTTCGGTAACTCGTTGTAAAACAAGCAGATAAAAAACGAAAAAAATCTCTTTTGTGCTTGACAAAAACCCCCTATCGGTTTTTATTGCAATAAAATATGGTAAATCAGCCAGGCAGGCTATGCGGGGCGACTCGAAAGAGGCTTGGCAAAGACGTGTAACATAACAGGAGACAATAAATTATGACCAAAAGCAACTACAATGCCGATCAAATCAAGGTCCTTAAGGGCCTGGAAGCAGTGCGCAAGCGTCCGGCGATGTATATCGGCGGCACCAGCGAGCGCGGTTTGCACCATCTGGTCTACGAAGTGGTGGACAACTCCATCGACGAGGCCATGGGCGGCTACTGCGACCTGATCAAGGTCAACATCACTTCTCAGGAAGAGGTGGAGGTGGATGACAACGGCCGCGGCATCCCGGTGGACATTCATCCGGAGATGAAGGTCCCGGCCGTTCAGGTGGTGATGACGGTCCTGCACGCCGGCGGTAAATTCGACGACAAATCCTACAAGATCGCCGGTGGACTGCACGGTGTCGGCGTTTCCGTGGTCAACGCACTATCCGAGTATCTGGAGGTGCGCGTCCACATGAACGGGCAGATCCACTTTCAACGCTATGAACGGGGCATTCCGGTCACCAAAGTCGAAGTAGTCGGCGCCACCACGCGCACGGGCACGATCGTCAAATTCAAGCCGGATCCAGAGATCTTCGGCTCAGAGTATCAATTCAGTTTCGACTACCTGACCACCCGCTTGCGCGAGCTGGCCTTTCTCAACCGTGGCGTGCGCATCCTGCTCAACGATGAACGCAGCGGCCGCGTGCATGATTTCAAATACGACGGCGGCATCAACAGCTTTGTCGAGTATCTGAACCAGAATAAGAAACCCCTGGGCAGCAAACCCATCTTCGCCAGACAATCCAAGGACGGACTGGAACTGGAAATGGCATTGCAATACAACGAAGGATACTCAGAGAGCATCTTCAGTTTCGCCAACAACATCAACACCACCGAAGGCGGCACACACCTGATCGGTTTCAAAAGCGGGCTGACCCGCGCCGTCAATGCCTATATCAAAAGCGCGGACCTGCTCAAGAACGAGAAGGTCAGCCCCAGCGGCGACGATATCCGGGAAGGCCTGACCGCGGTGGTCAGCGTCAAACTCACCAATCCACAGTTCGAGGGACAGACCAAGACCAAGCTGCAAAACAGCGATGTCGAGGGTTTTGTCGCCGCGGCGGTCTATGAAAAGCTGATGACCTATTTTGAGGAGCATCCGGCCGAAGCCAAAGCCATTTGCCTGAAGAGCATTCTGGCCGCCCGTTCACGTGAGGCGGCCCGCAAGGCACGCGATCTCACGCGCCGCAAGTCGGTGCTGGAAAGCGGTTCGCTGCCCGGCAAACTGGCTGACTGCACGATCAGCGACCCGGCCAGGACGGAGCTCTTCCTGGTGGAGGGCGATTCCGCCGGCGGCAGCGCCAAACAAGGCCGGGAACGCTCTTTCCAGGCCATTCTGCCGCTCTGGGGAAAGATGCTCAACACCGAAAAAGCCCGTGTGGACAAGGTGCTCAACAACGACAAGATCCAGCCCATCATTCTGGCCATCGGCGCCGGGATCGGCCAGGACTTTGATGTGACCAAAGTCCGCTACGGCAAGATCATCATCATGGCCGACGCCGATGTGGACGGCGCCCATATCAGCACGCTGCTGCTCACCTTCTTCTACCGTTACATGCGGCCCCTGATCGAGCACGGCCACATCTACATCGCGCGGCCGCCGCTCTTTTTGGTGCGCAAAAACAAGCAAAAAACCTATGTTTTCACCGAAGAGGAGCGCGACAAGGCGATCAAGAATCTGGGGGAAAAAGGAGTCGTGGTACAGCGCTATAAAGGCTTGGGCGAAATGAATCCAGAGCAGTTGTGGGAAACCACGCTGGATCCGGCCAAACGCACCATGATCGCCGTGAAAATGGATGACGCAATCGAAGCCGACCGCATGTTCACCATCCTCATGGGCGGCGAGGTCGAGCCGAGACGCGAGTTTATCCAGGCCAACGCCAAGTATGTCAAAAATCTCGATATTTAAAGACCACGGAGTATAAATGGACGATAAGACCAAACTGATCAATGTACAAATAGAAGACCAGCTGCGCCAGGCCTATCTGGATTACTCCATGAGCGTGATCGTCAGCCGCGCGCTGCCGGATATCCGCGACGGGCTCAAACCCTCGCAGCGGCGCATTATCTTCGCCATGCACGAGCTGAATCTCTCGCCCGGCGGGCACTTCCGCAAATGCGCCAAGATCGCCGGCGACACTTCAGGAAACTACCATCCCCACGGCGAGCAGGTCGTGTATCCGACCCTGGTGCGTTTGGCCCAGCCCTGGAACATGCGCTATCCGCTCATTGACGGGCAGGGTAACTTCGGCTCCATTGACGGCGATCCGCCCGCGGCGATGCGTTACACCGAAGCCCGCATGCAGAAGATCACCATGGAAATGCTGGAGGAATTGGAAAAGGATACGGTGGATTTTAAGTCCAACTATGATGAAACCCGCAAGGAACCAGAGATTTTCCCCACCCGCATCCCGAACCTGTTGGTCAACGGCTCTTCCGGAATCGCAGTGGGCATGGCCACCAACATGCCACCGCACAATATCGCCGAGGTCTGCGATGCCGTCATCGCCCTGATCGACAATCCCGGACTTGAGCCTCTGGATCTGCGCAGCTACATCGCCGGGCCGGATTTCCCGACCGGGGGCTATGTTCTGGGCAGCGATGGCATCAAGGACTACTTTCAGACCGGTCGCGGCCGCGTGTTGATGCGCGGCGAGGCGGAGATCGAGACCGGGGCCAACGACCAGGAATCGATCATTATCCGTTCCATTCCTTACCAACTGACCAAGACCGCCCTGATCGACAAGATCGTGGATCTGGTCAAGGAAAAGCGCATCGAGGGCATCAGCGATATCCGCGATGAATCCGGCCGCGACGGCATGCGCCTGGTGATCCAGATCAAGCGCAACGCCGACGGCAATGCCGTGCTCAACCAGCTCTATAAATTCACACCATTGCAGGACACCTTCGGCGTGATCAACCTCTGCCTGATCGACGGCGTGCCGCAGGTCGTGAACATGAAGGACATGCTGGACAACTTTATCCAGTTCCGCCACGATGTAGTGTTGCGCCGCACCCAGTTTGAATTGAAGAACGCCGAGGAACGCCTGCACATTCTGGAAGGCTACCGTATCGCGCTGGACCATCTGGACGAGGTCATCGCCACCATCCGTGCTTCGCAGACCCCGCCGGAGGCCAGCGAACAACTGCAGGCCAAGTTCGGGCTCTCGGAACTGCAGGCCAAAGCCATCCTGGAAATGCGTCTGCAGCGTTTGACCGGCCTCGAACGCGAGAAGATCGAATCCGAGTATCAGGACTTGCTCAAACTTATCGCGCGCCTGCGCAAACTGGTGGAGAAGCGAGAGCTGCGCATGCAACTCGTTAAAAAAGAGATCCTGGAGATTCGCGACAAGTTCAACGATCCCCGCCGCACCAAGATTCTCGAGCATTACAGCGGGATCCTCAGCCGCGAAGACATGATCGCGGATGAACTCATGGTGGTCACCATCACCCACGACGGTTACATCAAACGCCTGCCCATCGACACCTACAAGGTCCAGGGCCGGGGCGGCAAGGGCCTGAGCGGCACCAACCTCAAGGAAGAGGACATCATCCACTATATCTTCGTGGCCTCCACCCATTCCTACATCCTGCTTTTTACCGACCACGGCAGATGTTACTGGCTCAAGGTGTTCGAGATCCCTGAAGCGGGACGCACCGCCCGTGGCAAGGCGATCGTGAACCTGGTCCAGTTCCAGGACCGCGAGAAGATCAAAGCCTTCGTCACTCTGAAGAACTTCAATCCGCAGCAGAACGTGCTGATGTGCACCAAGGGCGGTACGGTCAAAAAGACCGCGCTGTCTGCATTCAGCCGTCCGCGTTCCAGCGGCATCCTGGCCATCAAACTGATGCCGGGGGACGAATTGATCGACGCCCGCCTCACCGAAGGGAACGACGACATCATCCTGGCGACCAAGAATGGCTTCTGCAACCGCTTCGGCGAGAAAGACATCCGCCAGACCGCCCGGTTCACCCGCGGCGTGCGCGGCATCCGCCTGCGCGACGAGGATTATGTGATCTCCTTGGGCGTCATCGCTCAGGAATATATCGTCGAAAACGGCACTCCGAGCGGCAAAACCATCCTCGCCATCAGCGAGAACGGTTACGGCAAACGCACTCAGATCTCGGCTTACACGGCCACGCGGCGCGGCAGCAAAGGCGTGATCACACTCAAGACCACTGCCCGCAACGGCCATCTGGCGGCGCTGATGCTCGTGGAAGACGACACTGACCTGATGATCGTCACGCAGGAAGGCATGGTCATCCGCCAGCGCGTGTCAAACATTTCCCTCATCAGCCGTAACACCCAGGGCGTCCGTTTGATCAATCTGCGCGAAAACGACAAGGTGCGAGACATCACCGTCATCCCGAAGGATCCGGACGAAGAGGAACTGGACAAGCAGGCCGAAGAGATCAAATCTGCTCCGCCGCTGCCGGAATACAATCCCGACCTCGCAGACACGGACGAGGAAAGCGTTGATGAAGAAGAAGACGAAGTAGATGAAGCGAACGACGAAGACGAATAAAACCTGATCCATGATCCCCCTCTTCTGCCTGGAGAGGGGGATCGGATTTTATGATGAGATATCTGAGCCTGCTTTTGTTATCCTTGGCGCTGCTGAACGGAGGCTGTCTGCTCAAGCCCTGGCTGCCGGCGCCTGATCCCGCCTACAGCGTGGAAAACCGCTTCGCCATCCTGCAAACGGACAGCCTGATCATTCTGGTGCGCCCTCAAGTCTACAGCGGAGACGCGCAGCCGGTCAGCAGCGACTACTTCAACATTTATCTCCGCGTCAGGAACATCTCCGGACGCCCTATTGCGCTGGCAGCCAGCAATTTCAGCCTCATCGCCGGACAGCGCCAATACGACTATATTCCCCTTCCGGTGGTGCTGGGCGGCATTCCAACCCAATATCTGAGCGACCCCTTCGAGTTCGATCCCTTCAATCCCTCAGCCAACCAGTCAGCAACCGGCAATCTGCAACAAGCCCGTGAGCAGTACCTGGAACTGGTCAACAATTACTTCAGTTTCGGCGATATCCTGCCCGGAGGGGTAAAAGAAGGTTATCTGTTTTACGATGAGACGGTCAACCGGCAGAAGAGTTTCATCCTGGACGCGCTGGGAACCCGGATCACTTTCCAACGCTGAGATAGTGGGTACTCGCGGCCGATCACCTGGCTGCGCCGGCCTGGCTGTGTGGGGGAGAGCTGGCCAGGACCAGATCGGGGCCAAAAGGCAAAAATGCGGGTTGGGTCCGGTCTGCCCTTTCCCAAACCTGGTTCAAGCGGCAGGAGCCAGGGCGGGAAGGGATCAGGGCAAGCGCAGCAGTTTACCGGTCAGCAGGCTGTTTCCAGCCTTCATCCGATAGAGGTAAATGCCGCCGGCAACGTCGCTGCCGTGACTGTCCAGACCATCCCAGGCCACCCGGTGTTCCCCGGCGCCGAGTTTGGATGCCAGCAACCGGGCCACTTGCTGGCCGCGCAGGTTGTAGATGCTGAGTTCCACCGGCTGGGCGGATTTGAGGCTGAAGCTGAAGGAGGCGGCTTCCCGGAAGGGATTGGGGCTTATCCGGAAGCTGGAAACGACCTGAGGTGACAGATCTTCGTCCACCGTGACATTGGGCGCCTGCAGTTGCAGTTCGATCGCGGCGGCTCCCACCATACCACGGCCCAGCGCGTCTGTCCAGGGCCGGTTCGGTTCTGTGAGCCAACTGTAGCCGCAGGGGGCATTGGCGTCGAACATGATATTCTGGTATTCAAAGAGGTCGAGGATCACGGCGATTTGGCCTGTGAGGGGGACGTTGCTGTTGACGGTATATTCGAACCATCCATCCAGGGGGCACATGATATCGCCAATTTGGAGCAAGGTCTGATTGGTGATCGCAGCTGCGGCGAAGCGGTTGATCTTGGCATTGACCAAGCCCGGCACGGCGGGAAAGCCCCAGGGATCGGCGATTGCGTGGAAGCGGATCTTTTTTACCACATATTCCTGTGTACCCAAGTCATAGATGACCGCGGCCTTGATCGGCACCGCGCCCCGCCCGTAATCCGACCAGACAGGCTCGTCGCTCAACCAGGAAAACCAGGTCTGCTGCTGGGGATCGACGACGCGGATGCGAACCTGTTTGGCACTGGACATCGAGGCGGTCGTAGTGGCGCGCACTTCGAGATCGTGATAGCCAACCGTCAGCAGGTAGTCCGGGATCGTGGTTGTATAGGGCTGCAGCCAGGTCTGGCCGATCATCTGGCCGTCAATCCAGAACTCCACGCTGTCCAGATCATCGCCAGGGGCTGAGACCATCGCGCTGAACGCATGATCGCCGGGTGTCAGGACCTCTCCCTGGGCAGGATCAAGATCGCTGATCACCGGCGGCAGATTTCCGGACACGGAACCCAATGTAAAAGTGATGGTATGGCCGGCTGTCCCGATGCTATGGATGTTTACGGGGAAAGGCGTGCCGTAGGTGAGGTGGCAGGCGGGATCGGTGAATTGGTTAAACTCCGTTTGGAAATTCTGTGCGCTGAAAGCGGCTTCGGCGATCCTGCCGTTGCTGTCGGGGGTCCCATCCGGGCGGTAGATGTATACTTCGTCCGGCGGACCTTGGGCATTGCCGCTGCCTGAAGGATTGATGCGATAGATGAGCAGCCCGGAGCCGGGCAGGCTCTCTTCGAAAATGTCGGCGTTCTGCCTGCGATACTCCAATACCAGGTATTCCGTGCCGGAAAGCGGGACGCGGAAAGCGCTGTTGTTTTGCTCGGTGACAGGATGCAGTGTGTAGGTTCCGGGTCCGATCACCGGGATGGTGTCGATCCAGCCTCCGTACAGGGTTTTCATGTACATGCCCATATGCCCGTTGCCGCTTTCCATGATATCCCAGCAGCCGGTGGGGGTCATTCCGTCGAAATTGTAGTGGTAGAGATCCGGCGCTCCCACACTGTGAAACATCTCGTGGCAAAGCGTGCGCACGCTGTTCTGGTTCTCAGGCTGGAAGGTGAAGTCCCAGACCAGTTTGCCGTTGATGTAGGCATCCTCGGTGTAGAGAGCCCAGCGGTGAGCCCAGAGCAGATCGTTCCAAGCCGAGTGCGGTCCGCGGATGATGAAGCAGACATTGTCCACATAGTCGTCGTTGTCGGCATCGATGTTCAGGCTGGCGGGCACCTGTCCGGCGATGGCGTCTATGGCGTTCGCCAACAGGGCGTGCTCCCTGTCAGTGCGTTGGTAATCCCGGTAGCCAAGGGGATTGGTAACAGCGTTGTAGGGGAGGTAATAAGCCCTGGGGTGGCTGTCCTGGTAGGAGAGATTAGTCTCTGGGGCGCAGGTCGGAAAGTGGTGCGAGACATAGTTCAATTGATCGTAACTGACCCGGTGAAAGTAGTTGCGTAAAGAATAAGCCTCGATGTCGTCAGCGTTGAACTTGGCGTCATAGACCGAGCGGGGATCGGCAAACTCGGTCTGGTCACTGAAACGGATAAAAACCACCAGGTTGTTGACCGTTCCCAGGTTCGGTCCGCGTTGATCGCTGCGGGCATGGGACCGCATGAACTGCACTTTGTCCCGGTAACGCTGCGGGGAAATGTTGATTCCAGGCTCCAAACCCAAGGCACGGGGATCGCTGGAATCGGCCCGCCAGCCAGATGGTGCGGGCTCGCCCTCCAGGCGCAACGCGTAATAGTAGTAGCCGTCGGTGGGGCTTTGCATGACCGTGTAACCTTCCGCGTCATGCAAGCGGTTGGCAAACTCATCGCCCGAAGCCCAGAGCTCGAGCACGCTGCCGTCAGGCTGGACCACGGGCGTAGGCAGATCTGTAAAGTTTGCCGCAAAGAAGGCCAGCGGCAGCAGGCTTAGACATATAACCAAGAAGATTTTCATGTTTGCTCCCAATTTCGATCCATGCAATTTACGGACCCATTTTCCTGTTTTGTGAAGACCCCAAACTCAGGGCTCGGGATAGCATTGTTCCTCTGCCGATTCGCTCCGGAAGCTGAGGGTAGGATAAATACCTTGACAATATCCCACAGTGCAGAGTAAGGAAATTCATACTGGCCAAGTAGCCGGTAAATTTGCCGTCAGGAGAATAACTTGCTGTTACAGAAGTATTTTGAGACCAGATTGGATTTGATCGAGACCGGTTTAAAGCAATCCCTCGGTTCCCAAAGCGCCCCAGCCAAGGATCTGAAAAAGGCCATGCATTATGCGGTGTTCTCCGGCGGCAAGCGGTGGCGTCCCTTGCTTCTGGTCGCGATGTATGAGATGCTGACGGGGATGCGCAAAAACAAAGCTGGCCTCGAAGCCGCGGTCATTGCCGCCACGGCCGTGGAACTGGCGCACAACGCCTCTCTGGTGCACGACGATATGCCCATGCTCATGAATTCACAGCAACGCAGGAGCGGACAACCAGTGCACACGAAATTCGGCAACACCATTGGAATTTTAGCTGGCGACGCGCTTTATACCTTGGCCTTCGAGGTCTTGAGCCGGATTAAATCTCCCAAACACGCACTGGCTTGCATCCGCATCCTTGCCAATTATACCAAATCCTACGGCCTCATCGGGGGACAGGCGGTGGCCCTGGAATCCCAGCGCAAAGTGATGAAGATCAATACCCTGCGCTATATCGATATGAAGAAGGTGGGCTCCCTGCTGCAAGCTGCAGCTGATATGTCCTGTGTGCTGGCCGGGGCTGACGAAAACTTGCGCCAGATCATGAACACATATGCCCTGAATCTGGGCATGGCCTACCGCATGATTGAGGATATTGCAGCCGATTACAGCCGCGGTGGCGAGGATCTGGATTTTGACGCCGAGTTTGTGCCCGCGTCACGGCACAGTTACACCGGTCTGTTAGGGTTTGACAAAGCCCGCCAGGCTGTGGACAAGACTCTGATTGAGGCTGAGCGGTTGATCAAACCCTTCAAGCACAACGATGTATTGGTCGAATTCCTGGAGATGATCAAGGAACGCTTGCCCTGACCATGATCGATATTCATTGCCACCTGCTGCCAGCTCTGGACGACGGGTCCCAATCCGAGGAGCAATCCCTTGCGCAATTGCGCAGCATGGTTTCCGGCGGCATCACCCACGCTTTTCTGACAACGCACTACCTCAGTGGAGTCTACAACTACGACCGCAGCGAATATGATGAAAAACTCCAGCAGCTGAAGCGGCTGGCTTTGTCGCACGGCCTGGACATCAGCCTGGAACAGGGATTTGAGATCTTTCTGCACCCCCGGACTGGCGAAGACATCGCCAGCCACAACCTGACCTTGGGCAAATCCCGCTATGTGCTGATCGAATCTGACCTCAACGGTTTGCCGCCGGACTTTTACACGGATGTCTATCCCTTGCTGCGCAAGGGCTACAAGCCCATTCTGGCACACGCGGAGCGCTACGTGAGCATCATGCACAAGCCCTCCGAGGCCAAACATCTGATCGAGCAGGATATCTACCTGCAGATCAATTCCGGCAGCCTGGTGGGGCTCTATGGCGAAAAAGTGCGCCAAACGGCCTGGATCCTGGTGCGTAATGGCTGGGCGCATTTACTGGGCTCTGACGACCATGCCCGCGCGCCCTATGGATCTTACTTTACGGCAGTTGAGCTGTTACGCGAGGATCTGGATGCCCAGCTGGTGCGCCTGCTGACGGCCGAGTTTCCGCTCATGGTACTGCAAAATCGCCCCATACCCTATAAATACGTTTACATCCAGCCCGCCCACAGTCACCGCCATTCCCGTAAAAAGGGATTCTGGGAAAGCATTTTCGGATAGATGCCTAGACTCTTGATCACCGGGATTACCGGCCTGATCGGCAGATCCGTGCTGCAGGCGATCCTGGCGGAACAGCTGGATTTTCACGTTACGGCGCTCATCCGTCCGGAGACCGTTCCCCAGCGTTATGCCGCCTTCAGCACCCAGCTGGAACTGGTGCGGCAGGATCTGGCTGACAGTGCCGGCTTGAAGGCTATGTTGGATGAGCACCAATTTGATGTGGTGCTGCACATCGGAGCGCTGCGTGGGGGCCGAAAATCCAGCCGGGGAGAGTTTTTGGCCGCCAATCTGACCTCCACCCAGTTGCTGGCGGAGTATTGCCTGACGCACCAGGCCAAACTGCTTTATTGCTCTTCTGTCGGGGTCTATGGCGCCATTCCCGAGGAACTGCCGGCCAATAACGAGACCGAACGGTGCGCCGATAATCTCTACCATTACACCAAGATCGAAAGCGAGAGATACATCAATCAGGCCATACTCAAGGGCCTGCAGGCGGCCATCCTGCGTCCTTCGATCACCTACGGTCCCGGAGACCGCGGTTTTCCATTTCAACTCGTCAAACTGGTCAGCAAAGGTCTATTCCCCCTGGTTAACCAACGTGTCTGGATCCATCTCTGTCATCTGGATACGATCACCCGGGCCTTCATTTGGTTGCTGCGGCATGTGTTTCAGCCGGGTCTGGCTCTCAATGTGGCCGACCGGGAGCCGGTGCAATTGCAGGATCTGGTCAATTTCATCTCACGTCAACTGCACCAGCAGAACTATAAAACAATATTGCATGTGGACCAGATTTTTCTGCGCTGGGGAGAAAGCCTGTCCCGGCTGGCAGGAAGCGAGCTCTGGACCAGCCGCTTTCAATTGATCTCCCGTTCCTGGTTTTACTACGTAGCCGATACTTATGAACTGATGGGACTGCCGGAAACCTTTACCATCCCTTCGTTCCAGACCGTCATCAACGATTTCCGGAGTCAATGATGGCCATCCCCATCATCAACGATTGGGAGAAGTACTTCCAGGATCCGCATGAGGGCCTGGGCTCGTCCTATGAACGCGTGGTCCTGAACGGACTCCTGCTGGATCTCGTCACACAATATCAAGTACAGACAGCTCTCGAGAGCCCATCCTTCGGCTTTACCGGACTCAGCGGGATAAATCTGCTGGCGCTGGCAGATGTAGATGTGCAGGTGACCCTGGAGGACAATGAGCGCGGTCGTTTGGACCGGATTGCCAAGCTATGGCAGGATTTGGGACGGCCTCTCAAGGCAGTGTACAATCCGGATTTCCGCTCTCTGGATTACCCGGAGCGTTGTTTTGATCTCGCCTTTTCCTTTTCCGCCTTGTGGTTTGTACCGGAACTCAGGCTCTGGCTGAACGCCTTGTCCCGCGTTACCGACAAGGCGATCTTCCTCAGTGTCCCCAACCGCGATGGTCTGGGCTACAAAATGCAATTGCGGGATTACAGCCCCGAGCGATATCCGCAATTGCGCCTTGGTCACATAGATACGCCCTCGGTGAGCCGGATCCTGACTGAGCAAGGCTGGACGCTGCGTCGGTCAGGCTACTTCGATTGCCCGCCCTGGCCCGATATCGGCATGACCAAAGAAGAACTGCTGGGTAAGTGGCTGCCCTGGATCTCATCCTGCGCTTGCTCAAAACGGACTGACAAACGGCGTAACAGCCCGGTAAGCATTCTGAAATACTATTCTGGAGGGGATCCGGAATTCGTGGTCCGGATGCAGCGTTTGCAGTGGCTGGAAAAGGCTGCTCCTCAATGCTTCAAACGCGTCTGGGCGCATCACTTTTTCATGCTTTTCGACCGTGGCGGATGCAGCTGAGCCTTTGACATATGCTAGCAGATCGGATCTGATCGATGTCTCATAAACGTATTCTCTCAGTGCTTCTGGGTCTGGCGATCGGAGTCATCCTCATCGCGTTGTGGCTGCGCTTCATCGATCCGGACGAGTTACTGGCCCGGATGCGCGGCGTGGATGTCATGTTGGTGGTAGGCGCGTCCCTGATCTATCTCAGCGCGTATTTTATTCGCAGCGCGCGCTGGAATCTGCTCTTGCGCCGGCAAATAGGTCTGCCGCTGTTGCGCACCTGGCTATACAGCATGGGCGGCAACTGGATCAACTACCTGATCCCGATACGTCTGGGAGAGGTGGTCAAAGCTTGGTTCGTCAAGCGGAATCACGGTCTGCCCATGCTCAACGTGCTGCCTTCGATCTTCATCGACAAGACTTTTGACACCCTGGGCATCCTGTTCGTGCTGGTTATGCTGCCGCTTTTAGGATTAAGGCTGTCGACCGGAATAAGCGTACTGCTGTCTTTGCTGGGTTTGGTTTTTCTGGTTTCCCTGGCGGTGATCGTCCTTTCCGCGCGTCGCAAATCAGGCGTCGTCAGAATCCTGCAATCGCTCTTTGCCTGGCTGCCACAGCGGGCGCGTAATAGGATCAATGGCTACATCGAGCTTTTCATCCAGGGATTGAACATCTTCGAACATCACTGGACCCAGTTGATTTATGCCGTACTTCTAACTGCATTGGGCATTGGTTTGGACGGGCTGTATTTCTGGCTGATCTTTCGCGCTTTTGGAATCGGGTATCCCTTTATCAAAGTGCTTTTCGGCTACACTCTGATCAATCTTTCCTACGCACTGCCCCAACCTCCGGCGCAGTTGGGCAGCAACGAATGGATGATGATCATCATCTTTTCCATCGGATTTGCATTGACAAGACAGGACGCCTCCGCGATCATGGCTTTCGCCCATGTGCTGACGGCGATCCTGATCGGGAGCCTGGGATTGCTGGCCATCATCCTCAGCGGACGCCAGATACTCAAAGACATTTTTCACGGAGACAAGATATATGAACAGTGAAGTCATGATCCAGCGCATCGAAGAACTCAAGACGGTTAAACAGCAGTTGTTGGCCGAGATCCATAAAGTCATCGTGGGTCAGGATATCGTCGTGGACAAAGTGCTGACCGGCCTTTTCGCCAACGGCCACATGCTGATCGAGGGAGTTCCCGGTCTGGCCAAAACCCTGCTCATCTCTACCATCGCCAAGTCGCTGAATCTCAGTTTCGGCCGTATCCAGTTCACTCCCGACCTGATGCCCTCGGATATCACCGGCAGCGACATCCTGGTCTCCGGAGCCGGGGGAGAGCGGCGCGAGTTTCAATACATCAAGGGCCCGATCTTCGCCAACATCATTCTGGCGGACGAGATCAACCGCACCCCGCCCAAAACTCAGGCCGCGCTGCTGCAGGCGATGCAGGAATACCAGGTCAGCAGCGGCAATATGACCCGACCAATGGATCTGCCCTTCATCGTGATGGCGACCCAGAACCCAATCGAGCAGGAAGGCACCTATCCCTTGCCGGAAGCGCAATTGGACCGCTTCATGCTCTACATCGACATCGGCTATCCGAGCTACGCGGAGGAACTGGCCATCGTCCAAAACACGACCGGTGTCCAAGCCCAGGAACCGCAAGCCCTGCTTTCCGCGGGCCGCATCATAGAGTTTCAGACTGCCATCCGTACCATGCCGCTGAGCGACCATGTGCTCGAATATGCGGTTAAACTGGCCCGCAGCACCCGTCCCGCCGATACCGAGGCCACAGCCAAGATCAAGCAATGGGTCAACTGGGGCGCCGGACCCCGCGCCAGCCAGTATCTGGTCCTGGCCGCCAAAGCCCGCGCCGCAATGGATGGTCGTCTCACGCCCTCGGAAGAGGACGTGCGCGCGGTCGCCCTGCCTGTGTTATCGCACCGGGTGCTGGTTTCGTTTGCTGCCGAGGCTGAGGGTATCCGTTCCGCTGACATTATCCGGGAATTGATCTCTTGATGCAGGATACGGCCTGATGCCGTGTAATAACTTTAGACATAAGCCTGTCAAGGCTTTAGCGAGGAGAGTCGGATGAAGAACTTGATCGCGAGCGTGTTACTGGCCTTGCTGCTGGCTGCCTTGGGCGCCATCGACAACAAGATCCCGTATCAATTGGCGCACCTGACAAACATCCAGCCTTACAATGTGGAGTGCTCGGACGAGCAGGTGATCCTGCGCAGCCAGAATTACCTTTGGATACATTCTCTGTTTAATCCCTGGCAACCAAAACTGGAAGCAGTGTTTCTCTCTGCGGCCCGCATCGAGGACATCAACGTGCTGGGCGACAACCAGATCTTCATCTGCAGCCAGGAACCGGCCAACGTCGTCAGCTCTGTCGACACGCTGGCCTATCCCGGGCGGATTTACTTCACCAACCTGCTCATCGGCGACAAGGTCACCCGCGAAGGCTCGATCCTGTATATTGCCGACCGCTTTCGCGGCATCGACATCATGGACATCGGCAAGGGTGGATTGCGGGAGATCAAAAGCACTTTCTCCGAGAAATGGGGCATCCGTGATTTCGTAGCCCAGTATCCCTATCTCTATGCCCTGAACGATTTTGGGCTGGTCACCGTGGATATCTCGGATCAGCAGTTTCCCCTCTCCATGGGTGTTAACTACGAAATCAGCGATGCCACCCATATGGTCAAAAATGGCAGCATTATCTGGATCGGAGCCGGTAAACGCCTGCTGGCAATCAACGCGGAGGATCTCAGCAAACCCAAGCTGATCAATCAATTCCGCCTCTCCAACGACATTCAGGACATGGAGGTCAAAGATGACCGCCTGTTCATTGCCCTGGGCAAAGGCGGGGTCAAGATCCTGGGCATTCGCAATCCCCTGCGGGTCGATGACTTGAACACCATTTA
>CAYXEF010000035.1:0-2267 GCA_964463825.1 uncultured Candidatus Cloacimonadota bacterium
AGTCCCTGCCGCGGATCCGAAGCGATTCCAAATTTGGTTCAGTTTTGGCAGGCTTTTTGCTTGTGAAATAAGACATATGAGAGAGATCCGCGGCCAGCCGCGGGTGCAGGTCCCGGACCGCGCGCATGTTGTCTGGCGCGCAGGAGTGATGACAAGATCGCAACCACAAAGGAGATTATTGTGAAAAGAACGCTTATAGCCGTGCTGCTGGCGTTGATCTGCGTGTTTGGTCAGGCCAGCCTGTCTGACTACAATTTTGCCCAGAGTCCGGGCACCTACACGCAGTTGACCGCCCCCACCCAGATCCATGCCGCCGGGGTCGACGATGCCATGTCCGCGGTGATCAATATCGGCTTTGACTTCATGTATGACGAGGTGGTTTACTCCACCTTCAAAGCCAACAGCAACGGATTCATCACACTGAATCCCGCCTCCAGCGCCTCACTGAGCAACAGTCTCAGCAGCCAGATTCTGATCCTGGGCGCGCTCTGGGACGACCTGAAAACAAATTCCGGCACGGGCAGCGTGTCCTACCAATTGTCCGGATCCGCTCCCAACCAGGTACTCACCGTGCAATACCACGAAATGTGCTGGTATTACAGTACGACCAACATCGTGAGTTTCCAGATTAAACTGTATCAGGGCAGCAACTATATCGAGTTCATCTATGGCGCGATGGGCACGGCGCCCGGGGCCTCGGCCTCGGCTTCGATCGGCCTCTCCGGAGCTGTGGCCGGTAATTTCCTGAGCGTGACCCCTGCCTCTCCCACCGCCACAGTCTCGAGCACGGCGGAATTTGCCCAGATCAACGGCACCCACATACCTTTCCTGACCGGCAACAAATATACCTTCACACCCCTGCCCCCGGCAGCTAATGACCTCGCCGCCAACGGTATCAGCGGTAATGTGACACCCAGCGTCAACAATCCCACCGTCTATACAATCAACCTCTATAACCGCGGGAGCAACGCCCAAAGCACCTATCAAGTGCAGTTGATCGACGCCGCGAACACGGTGCTGGCCTCGGTCAACGGCCCTGCCATTGCCGCCGGCGCCACTGCCCAGGCCCAGATAACCTGGACTCCCACCGCCGAGGGTCCCGTCGCCCTGCGTGGCAAGGTGGTGCTGACCGGGGATGAGAACCCCGCCAATGACGTTACCGGGGTGCTTAATATCACGGTGATGCCGGCCGGGATGATTGTGGTCACCATCGGCGACGGCAGCCAAACCATCCGCATGCCCATGGATTTCTTTTACCGCAACAGCATCAACGAGACCCTCTACTTTCCGCCCGAGATCGGTATGTTCGGCAACATCACCGCGATCACGCTCTACACCAATTTCCAAACCAACCTGCCCAACATGCCCACCAAGATCTGGATGGGCAGCACGGACCTCGCGGATCTTTCCGCCGGCTGGATTCCCTCCACCCAGCTGACACAGGTCTATGACGGGACTGTCAATTATCCCTCCGGGGAAAACACCATCATCATCCCCTTGCAAGCCATGTATTCCTACACCGGGGGCAATCTGGTGATCATGTTCAACCGGCCTATGGACACCACTTATTACAGTTCCCTGGACTACTTCAAGGGCCAGACTGTGGGCAGCAACCGCGCCCGCAACGTCTATTCCGACGGCACCACCTACGATCCCGCCAATCCCGGGGCGGTGGGCACGGTCACCGGCCAGTTCGCCAAGACCACGCTGCATATGACACCGCTGAGTCCGGATCCCTTCTTCAGCATCACACCCGCCAACAAGGACTTCGGCACCGTGCTGCTGAATACCACGCACAACCAGACGTTCACCATCGTCAATGCCGGCGGCGGCACGCTCACGGTGAACAGCATCAGCCTCGACGGCAACCCCTTCTTCACATTGCAGAACCTGCCGAATCTGCCTGTCAGCCTGGCCACCGGCCAGACCACCACCTTCGTGGGACGCTACAATCCCACCGCCGCGGGCACCCACACCGCAGTCATCACCATCACGGACAACCGCGGCCAGCGCCTGACCCACACGGTGAACCTGACCGGAACCTGCATCGACACCACGATCCAGTCTCTGCCTTACACGCAGAACTTTGACGGCGTCACCGCGCCTGTCATGCCCATCGATTGGGGCAGCCTGATCGATCCCGCTGGAACCACGGCTGTTGTGGTGACCTACGCCTCCGCGCCGCACTCCGCGCCCAACTGCGTGCGCATGTACAACGGCGCCACCGCGGGCACGCAGGTCTTTCTGGTCGCTCCGCCACTGGGCGC
>CAYXEF010000035.1:2367-4382 GCA_964463825.1 uncultured Candidatus Cloacimonadota bacterium
GCCTGCAACTCCGTAACCGGCAACACCACCCCGTCTGTAGGCAACGCCACCACCTACACAGCCTCCATCTTCAACTGGGGCACCAACACCCAGGACACCTACACCGTCAAGCTGTTCGACTCCGCCAACACGGAACTGGCCACGGCTCCCGGCGTCAGCTGCGCTCCCGGTCAGACGGTGCAGGTCCCGCTGGTTTGGACTCCCGCCGTGGAGGGCCCCACCGTGATCTATGCCAAAGTTTTCCTGGCCACGGATTTGAATCCCGGCAACGATCAGAGCCCCAATCTCAACGTGACTGTGATGCCGGCTGGAATGATCGTGGTCACCGTCGGCGACGGCAGCCAGACGATGCGCATGCCCCTGGATTTCTTTTACCGCAACAGCCTCAACGAGACCCTGTATTTTCCCACCGAACTGGGCATGTATGGCAATATCAGCGCCATCACCCTGTATAACCAGTTTGTGACCACCACTCTGAACAACATGCCCACCAAGATCTGGATGGGCAGCACCGACCTCACGGATCTTTCCGCCGGCTGGATCCCCTCCACCCAACTAACCCAGGTCTTCGACGGCACTGTGACATATCCTTCCGGTCAAAACTCGATCACCATCCCGCTGCAGAGTTTGTTCAACTACGCCGGCGGTAATTTGGTGGTCATGTTCAACCGGCCCATGGACACCACCTATTACAGTTCCTCGGATCTCTTCAAGGGCCAGACCGTGGGCAGCAACCGCGCCCGCAACGTCTATTCCGACGGCACCACCTACGACCCCGCCAATCCAGGAACGGTGGGCACAGTCACCGGCCAGTTCGCCAAGACCTCCTTCCATATGACACCCTTGGGGCCGGATCCCATCTTCAGCGTCAGTCCCACCAGCAAGAATTTCGGAACCGTGCTGATCGACACCCAGCACAATCAGAGTTTCACAGTAATGAACGTCGGCGGCGGCACCCTGAGCGTGAACAGCATCAGCATCGATGGCAACCCCTTCTTCACATTGCAGAACCTGCCCACCTTGCCCGCCAGCCTGACCACCGGACAGAGCGTCTCTTTCGTCGGACGCTACCACCCCACCGCGGCGGGCACTCACGCTGCCACCATCACCATCACGGACAACCGCGGCCAGCGCTACGAATACAGCCTCGGCAGCCGCGAGAGCAATCCCGGCCGTCTGCCCCACACTGTCGCGCTCTCCGGCGTTTGCATCGATACGACGGTCAACGCGCTGCCTTACTCGCAGAACTTCGACGGCGTCACCGCGCCCATCCTGCCCGTAGACTGGAGCAGCCTGATCCAGCCCGCCAGCAGCACGGCAGTGGTTGCCACCATTGCCACCGCGCCGCACAGCGATCCCAATTGCGTGCGTATCTACAATGGCAGCACCACCGGCAGCAATGTGATGCTGATCGCGCCGCCGCTAAACACCAGCATTCCCATCAACACCACCCGCCTCAAACTCTGGGTCAAGGGCGTGGGCGCCACCTATACCCTCTCCGTGGGCGTGCTGACCGATCCGCTGGATGCCAGCACCTATACCGAAGTCCAGAACTTTTCCACCCCCACCGCCTGGACGGAATTCATCATCCCCTTTAACGGCTACACCGGCACCGGCAGATACGTGACCATCAAGCACGGCTTCACAGGCACTGGCCAGACCATCTATGTGGACGACGCCACGCTGGAGGTGATTGCCGCCAACGACCTCGGCGCCACCGCGGTCGCCGGCAATATCACACCCACCGCCGGCACCGAATACACCTACAATATCGGCGTCTTTAACTGGGGGACCAATCCCCAGAGCGTATACACCGTGAAACTCTTCGACGGCAACGATGTGGAATTGGCGACCGCCAACGGCCTGGCCGTCAATCCCGGCCAGACCGTGCAGGTGCCCGTCTTGTGGACGCCGCAATCCGCCGGGCCGATGAGCATCTACGGCAAGGTCTTTTTGACCGGCGATCCCAATCCCGCCAACGACCAGACGCCGGAGATCAACCTGCTGGTCAATCC
>CAYXEF010000035.1:4482-22318 GCA_964463825.1 uncultured Candidatus Cloacimonadota bacterium
TATCCCGCCGGCCAAAACATCATCACCATCCCCTTCGCCCAACCCTATATGTATCTCAACGGCGAAAACCTGGTCCTGATGGCCAACCGCCCCATGGACACTGTCTATTACAGCTCCACGGATTACTTCCTCTGCCAGACCGTGGGAAGCACGCGCAGCCTCAATATCTACAGCGACAGCACCACCTACGATCCCGCCAATCCCCCCACCGGGACCACGACCACCGGCCAGTTCCCCAAGACGACCTTCTTCGTCATCCCAGGCGGAGTGGGCCACGTGCAGGGAACGGTGCTGGGAGCCGGCAGCCAGCCCCTGTCGGGTGTGGCGGTGCAGATTCTCAACACCACCTACTCCACCACGACCAACGCCCAGGGCCAGTTCCAGATCCAAAACGTGTTGCCGGATGATTACACCATCCAGTTCAGCCACTACGGCTACGATACCATGACCCAAACCTTCATCCTGGAAGAGGACGAGACCGAGATCCTCAACGTCACCATGACCCCGATGGCCACCGTCAATGTGACCGGCACCATCATCGCCAGCGACACGCAGGCCGGGCTTTCCGGCGCGTCCATCCACCTTGCCGGCTATGCCAATTACGATGCCAACAGCACCGCCACCGGCGCGTTCACCATCCCCTCGGTCTATGCCAACAATAGCTATGCTTACACCATCATCTGCCCCGGCTACACCAACGCCGTCGGCAACATCGCTGTCGGCTCCACCAACTTCAATATGGGCACCATCACCCTCAATGAGGTCGCCTACGCGCCGCACAGCGTGGTGGCCGCCGCCAACGGCACCAACAGCGAGGTCAGCCTGACCTGGCAGGCGCCGGACGCCAACGCCATCGAGGTGACCGAGAGCTTCGAAAGCACCACCTTCCCGCCTGCCGACTGGACACAGACGATCACCAACACGGGTCCTGCCAACACCAGCGGTGTGTATCCCACCTGGTGCCGCTTTGGCGCCATCACCATCAGCGGCCAACCCGCCACACCCACCGATGGATCTTACCAGGCCGGACTTTGGTGGGATTACAACCATCAGGACGAATGGCTGATCACGCCGGACTTCAATTGCCCGCCCGGAGCCTATCTGCGCTTCGACAGCTATGTCTTCCTCGGCTCCACCAACGCCGACCACTACTATATCAAAGTGACCACGGACAACGGCAACAACTGGACCGTGCTCTGGGATGCCAGCGCGCAGACCGGCGGCTGGAACTACTACGCCTCGCCGATCACCGTTCCCCTGGACAGCTACGGCGGCATGCAGATCAAACTCGCCTTCAACGCCGTGGACGGACCCAACAACGACGGACTCTGGTATGTCTGGTTCATTGACGATATCTACATCGGCAACGCCGCCACAGTCATCCGCTTCGACGCGGGTGATCTCTCCGTTCGTTCAGCCTCCAAGCCCCAAACCGGATTCAGCACCGGCCAGACCAGCGACAATCCCTCCCGCCACGCGGAACTGGGCGGCCTGCGCAGCGAACCGCGCCTGCCTTTCGCCCACGAACAGCGTTATACGCCGCGCCTTGAGCGCGTCCTCACCGGCTACAGGGTCTGGCGCCTCACCCCGGGCCAGGAAGGCAACGAATCCGCCTGGACCCTGCTCACTCCGGAAACCATCACCGCAACCGAACTGGTGGACGCCGGCTGGCAAAACCTGCCCAACGGAAGCTATCGCTGGGCGGTGAAAGCCGTCTACACCAACAACGTCCTCTCCGTGCCGTCCTATTCCAACACCCTGGTCAAGGAAGTGGTCACCGGCATGATCGCGGGCGTCGTGCGCCGCACCAACAACGTCCCCATCGTCGGAGCCACCGTCACCGCGGCCGGAGTGTCCGCCACCACGAATTCCGTGGGCGCCTACACCATGGTCGTGCCGGTCGGCATCCACGACGTTACCTGTACCGCCGCCAACTACGTCCCGCAGACCATCACCGGCGTGACTGTGACGCAAAACCAGACTACCACGGTGAACTTCGTGATGTATGGCGTGGACAGCGACGATCCCCTCGTCCCGGTCGTGGCCACCGCCCTCAACGGTGCCTGGCCCAACCCCTTCAACCCGGAAACCACGCTCAGCTACAGCGTCAAGGATGCCTCCCAGGTCCGCCTCGAGATCTACAATTCCCGCGGACAATTGGTGCGCACCCTGGTCGACGATGACTTGGCCAGCGGCCACTACAAAGCAGTCTGGAACGGCCGCGACGAGCATGGCCGTAGCGTGTCCAGCGGAGTCTACCTCTGCCGCATGCGGGCCGGACAATACCAGGGGCAGATCAAACTGGTCCTGATGCAGTAAAACAACTCCTGCGACAATTACCGACCCCGGGTGTCACCGCCCGGGGTTTTTCTTGCGGCTCGGTTTCAGGGAATGTGGACGTCAGTCCCTTGTTCCGCAATTGACAGATCCTGACTTGCCTCCCCTGATCTGACCCTGTCATACAGGGGCAACACAGGAGAGGCATGGCGGAGACGCCCGAGAGCGCCGCCAGGGACGCATCAGGAAAGCGTGAAGAGATGGAAGTGATAATCCGCGCCTGGCTCACCCGGCAAGCCCGAGAGGGCTGAAGTTTCTATGCGCCGCGAGAGTTGGAACAGTGGTTATTCCGGCTGGATGGGATCAGCCCCGGCGCGGCGGACCATGATCTGTTTCGCGTCCAATCCTTGCAGCAGTTTGAGCAGTTTGGCGATGGCTTTGGTCTGGGTTTCGTCCTCGGCGGCGATGAGGAAACCGCGAGCGGGCTGAGCCTTGGCAGCTGATTGCGCTTTGGGCACACGCGGATGCAGTTGGCGCAAACGGCGTTTCAGTTTGGAGTGTGATAGTTTTTCCGGCGCGCTGTAATTGACGGCGACTCTGCCGTCCCGCTTAAGGCAGATGCGGGTGAGGATCTCCGGGCCGAGGTTGATCTGGTTGGGATCTGTCAGCAGTTGGGCGCCGTCGCTGATGGGGACGCGGCTGGCGGCGTGCAGGGCCTGGAGCGCGGACGCAGAGAGGGGAAAATCGTAGGCGCCGGCAAATTGCAGGATCAGGATGCCGTTGGCGCCGCTGCCTGTGACCCTGGTCGTGTCCCTGTCCGTGGATGATTGTCCGGTCTCGGCGGTAGCGCGCTCGCGCAGCCAGAGCGAGGCCTGTTCCTGCGCGGCGCGGATTTCGACGGCGCTCAGCCGCGCGCCCACATCCGGCAGGTAGCTTTCGGCCTCGGGATCTCCGTTGGTGGCGGCGATCAACAGCCAGACGTAGGATTGCAGCTGATCTGGCTTGACGCCATCTCCGTTGAAGTAGGCGACACCGAGGTTGAATTGTGCCGCAGCGTGGTTTTGTTCCGCGGCGCGCTGATACCAGGTGTAGGCCTGTTTGGGATCGTGTTCCACGCCCCTGCCCTCGTCGTAGGCGGTGGCCAGAAAATACTGCGCCTCGGCGTGGCCCATCATCGCCGCCAAACGGTACCAGATCGCCGCCTCGGCGTCGTTTTCGTAGATACCGAAGCCAAAATCATAGCAGACGCCGAGTTCGAACTGGGCCTGGATGTCCCCGGCCAGGGCGCGGTCCTGCAGGTCGAAGCTGTAGGACACCGCGCATAATGGCAGCGCCAGGATGACCAGCAGGAGCAGCAGGATCAATCTGGCCATGCGCATGAAAGGATCTCAGATCCCGTTCTCGGACGCTTGAGCCTCAATGCCAGTCGTCCTCGCCGGGCGGGGCAAACTGCAATTCCAGCTGGCGGATCATGGCGTCCAGCAGCGGTTCGCCGGTGTCGTAGACGTCGAAGGGTTTGAATCCCAAATACTTGTCCCATTGTCCGGTGATGTAGTCGTGCGAGACTACGCGGTAGACACGGTCGGGCTCGAGCCGGGCGCCCTTGACCCGGTAACGGTTTTGCCAGGGCAGATCGTCGGTTTTGATGATGGTCGCGTCGTATTCCAGGCCGGCGATCTCGCAGATATCGTGGGGCCGTTCGATCGCGTGGCGTGCGTTGAGTTCGTCCAGGACCAGCAGATCCCGTCCGTAGCAGGAAAAGACGACCACGCTGTTGTTGAAGGGCAAAAGTTCATACATGTCGCCCAGGGTGACGGGTCCGGCGGGGATAGACTTGCGCAGTCCGCCGTTGTTGATGATGGCGAGTTCGGGGCGGTAGATATCCCGGTATTCAGCCAGCAACGAGCCCGCGATCCAGCGCGAGAGCGGCGTGGAGGCATATTTGTCCGGCTGCCAGTCTTCCGGGATGTTGCCTAGGAGGCGGGACATCTGGGCTGCGACTTGCTCCAGGCGGCTGTTCAGATATTGGGCCAGCGGGGTGTCGAAATCCTGGTTGTCGCTGAGCAAGGGGATAAGGGTGTTGCTGATCGAGATGACGCGGTCGTCCGCCACCTCGATATCGGCGCTGCCCAATAACTGCAAATGCGAGCCGGAATGGAGGATGTAAATGCCGTTGACTTGGCGCGGCGTGTCCAGCGCGATGTGGTCGTGTCCGCCGATGATCAGGTCCACGCGGTCGTCCAGGCTCAGGGCCAGCAGGCTGTCCGCCTCGAAGCCCTGATGCGTGAGGATCACGACGAGGTCGCTGGCGCGGTCCACTTCGTCCAGGTATTGCTTCACTGCCTCGGCCGGGGGCAGGATGCGCAGGCTGGAAACGTTCTCCGCCTTCACCTTTTCCGGCAGAATCTCCAGCGTGATGCCCATAACGCCGATTCTGAGGCTGTCGCGCTCCAAAATGACATAGGGCGAGCGGCCGAAGCTGCGGCCGGTGGTTTTGTCCAACAGGTTGGAGCTGACGAAGGGGTAACCGGCCCGGCGGACGAGGTCGCGGGAGTTATTGAAGCTGAAATCGAACTCGTGATTGCCCAAGGTGGCGGCGTCCAAGCCGAGTTGGTTGAAGACACCGATCACGGCGCCGCCGTGCATTCCGTCCTCCACCAACGCGGAGAACATAGTGCCGGTCTGCTGGTCGCCGCTGTCCAGCCAAATGCTGCGTGGAGCGGTCTCGCGCTCGAGTTCCAGATAGCGCTCCAGGATCAGGTAACCGCCCTGCCAAAGTTCGCCGCTCTTGAGCTCTTTGGCGGCGTAAACGCCGTGGCTGTCGCCGGTGTATAAGATCCTCAGGGGCAACGCGCCCAGAGCAACAAGCGCCGTCAGAGCCAGAACGATCATGCAAGCAGTCTTTTTCATTCAATCTCCTTGTAATCTATACCTGTAACGCTGCATGTTCCTGTCAAGTGAAAACACCGAGCCCGGCGGCATCATGGCAGGTTTATCTCTTTTGCACCGCATGTCTATAGTTGGTCCAGGCTCGTACTGTCAGCCAGGCAGTATTGGACTCCAGCGGATCACGGCCTTTCCTGCGGGCTGAAATTGAAAATCTGGGCTGTAAGATGCCAGAGTCCAGCATTGAAAGTGTTCGAGGCAGAGAAAGTCTAGATCATGCGGCGGTTGATGGTGAATCTGGCTGCCCGAGGCCGAAACAAGGCGAAGCCAAAATAACTGTTGACAAAATCCCCCCCCCAGTAAAACGATTTTGGTAAAGGAATTTTCCAAGAAAAAAGTCAGCCTTTGCCCATGAGGTTCCCGTCATGAAAAACTGTCTGCAATGTGTATTCTCGGTATTGGCCTTCCTGCTTCCGGCTTTGGGCTGGAGAGCTCTTACTTTGCCTGATTCCGGGCAGCCCGTGCTCTCGGACGACAATCTGCTGAGCGGCTTCGTGCGCGTCGATCCGGACGACCAGAAACCAGAGACGCTGGTCACCAAAGCCTGGCTGTGGCAGGATGGCGGCGATCTCGTGATCCAATTCAAGGCACAGATTGATTCCACCCTCAACCGGGGATCCTTATCCGTCAAAGACGAAGGCACCAACGCGGACTATCTCCGGGTGCAGCTTATCACCATACCGGACGCTTACTACGCTTATTATTATGTGGCCTATCCCCTGGGCAACCTGATGGACGGTGTGCGGGACGCGAACATGAACGTCGATTACGCCTGGAACAGCCATTATTCCTATGTAAGCGTCATTGCTGGAGACATCTGGACGGTGACCATGCGCATCCCCGTGGCGGAATTGCGCTACAAGCAGGAACTTCCCTACAATTGGAAGATCATCCTCACCCGTTACCACTACCAGAGCGAGGAATTCTACTCGCTGCCCTACGCGAACACCAAGGACGGTAAAGACTATTTCCTCAAGGCGCGGGACATCGTGCTGCAGACCCCGGTGAAACACAAGCTGGACTTAACGTTACGGCCCTATTTCGTCAAGAGTTATGACCTGATCTCCCGCACCGCCAGTTACGACCCCGAACACCTGGGCCTGGACATCGCTCTCAATCCCAGCCAGCGCGCGCGGATCAAGATCTCTCTGAATCCCGATTTTTCCGATGTTCCCATGGATAACGCGCAGGACGATTACAACAGCAGATACCCGCCTTACTATGGCGAGAACCGCTTCTTCTTCACTGAGGATATCGACGCGTTCGGACTCGATTACGATGTTCTGAACACCCGCAACATAGTCCAGCCGCGCCTCGCGTTCAAGGCCACCGGAAACTCCAAAATCCTCAACTGGGGGGCTTTGGGGGCCTTTGACAAAGAGATCCGGGATG
The DNA here is from genome assembly GCA_964463825.1 of uncultured Candidatus Cloacimonadota bacterium. Classification (GTDB taxonomy): domain Bacteria; phylum Cloacimonadota; class Cloacimonadia; order Cloacimonadales; family Cloacimonadaceae; genus Syntrophosphaera. The sequence continues at coordinate 11,098 of CAYXEF010000035.1, forward strand.
AGGGCAGCCTGATCAATCCCGACGACTATTTCCAGGCTCTGGCGATCAATCCCAATTGGCGGAGGTTTCAAATGTACAATGGGATCGTCAGCCGCGTCAATGAGGGATACTACAACCATGTTTACAGCGGATCGGCGAAATGGGAGTTTCTGCCTCATCTTTATATTTCGTCAGTTCTGAATCTATCGATCCGGGACAGGAAGGACGAAGACTTGCCCAAGCCTCAACAGGGTTACAAAGCGGGTTTCGGTTTGCGGGCCGATCCTGGCGATTACGAGGTTTCCCTGGGATATTTGAGGCTGTCCAAAGATCTGGCCTATGATTCAGGCTACCTGTATGAGAGAGACTACGAATATGTGGGCGGGAGCGCCAGCTGGAATAAAAGCTACGCGGAAAGAATGGTTCGCTACGCCTCGTTTAGTGCCTGGGCTTACGGATATCACAAGGAACTGAGTTTGGATCCCTATTATGGCTATGAATCTGGGTTGACAGCCAACCTGAATCTGGCCTCGAAATTCAACTTTCTCATCAACTGCTCCGCGGCCCGGGGGCCAGACCTGAACGGCGAACTGCATGATGCATACAATGGCATGCTTGGCTGCACCTGGGCAAAGCTGAGAAATGTCCGCGTCTTTGCTGGCTATAGCTATGGCCGGAGCCTGGTCTACGCCCTTTCGAACACCTATCCCCTGCACAGGATCAGCCTCAACTCATGGTGCAATCCCCTGCAAAACCTTTCCCTGAGCCTGGTTGGATCATGGACCCATTATGGTTACGCGGAGGAGAACGAAATCGACCTGGGCGACGGAATCATCCAGATCCAGAAGCTGGACAGCGAATACATCATCGTCAACACGGCATTGGAATATACTCCCAAAGCATCCTTCAAGATTACCTTGGGCAGCGGGTTGAGCAGTTATGAAAGCGAAGGCGTCTCAGCCAAATTGAGCTATTACGGCAATCTGCGCTATGAATTCAAGCCGCAGTGGTTTGTCTTCCTGGGCTTCAAATCCGCCCAGACCCAGATCGAGCCATCCTCCTGGCCCGATCCTCTGGGGCATTTCCGCAAGGACTTGGCCACTGCTTACGTGAAGGTCAGCGTAACGCTCTGAGCAGAGCTTGCGCCCGTTCCAGATCGGCCGGGGTGTCCACTCCCAGACCCTGATAGTCCGTAAGCACCATGCGGATGGGGATGCCGTGCTCCAGCGCGCGCAGTTGTTCCAGTTTCTCCGCTTGTTCCAGTTCGCCCGGAGGCAGGCTAACGAAATGCAGCAAGGCTGCCCGGCGATAGGCATAAACACCGATGTGCCGCCAGTAGCGGGCGTGTGAGCCGCCATCCCGGAGATGCGGAATAGCCGCGCGGGAAAAATACAGGGCGTTGTCGCGGGCGTCCACCACCACTTTGACCACATTGGGATCGGTCAATTGCACAGGATCTTCCAGCGGTGCCATCAGCGAGGCGATGCGGGTGGCGGGTTCGGAGAAGGCCTCTAACAAAGCCGCCAGGGCGCTGGTCTCAATCAGTGGTTCGTCGCCCTGCACGTTGACGATGATGTCCGCTTCCAGTTCAGCCGCCGCTTCCGCCACGCGGTCAGTACCGCTGGGATGGTTGCTGCAGGTCATGATGGCACGGCCGCCAAAGGCTTCGACCGTCTCGTAGATCAGCGGGGAATCTGTGGCCACAGCGACCTCAATAAAAAGACCGCTGCCAGTCGCCGCCTCCCAAACCCATTGGATGAGCGGTTTACCGGCCAGGTCGGCCAGCGGTTTGCCCGGAAAGCGGGTGCTGGCGTAACGGGCGGGGATGATCGCAGCTGCGGTCATTGGGCGTCCCGGGCGGTCTGTCGCTGTTTGCGCAGCCAGATCAGCAGTGCGGCGGTATCCGCGTAGTTGACGCCGGGGATGCGCATGGCCTGGCCCAGGTTGCGGGGCCGGACGCGGGTAAGTTTTTCGCGTGCTTCCCAAGCGAGGGTTCCGATGCTGTGATAGTCGATATCCTCGGCCAAATCCAGTTCCTCGGCCGCCTGGTGACGGCGCAGTTCTTCGCGGGCGCGCTCCAGATAGCCTTCGTACTTGATCTCCAACTCGCAGCGGCGGGCCACGTCCTGAGTCAGTCCCGGCGAAGGCTGGTAACCGAAATCCCGCAGTCGCCAGATCGTGATGTCCGGGCGTTTGAGCAGTTGGGCAAAGCGCGTCCGCTCTTTCTGTTCGGGATGCGGCTGGCTCTTTTCCGAGTGCAGGCGTTCCAGCTCGCGTTGTTTGCTCAGGAGCATGGCCTGGAAGCGTTGCCAGCGGGTTTCGGGGACCAATCCCAGGCTGTGCCCCAAAGGGAGCAGACGCTCGTCGCAATTGTCCTGGCGCAGGAGCAGACGGTGTTCGGCACGCGATGTGAACATGCGGTAGGGCTCGTTGGTGCCGCAGGTGACCAAGTCGTCGATGAGGACCCCGATATAGGCCTGGGCGCGGTTGAGCACGATGCTGTTCTGCCCGTCCAGGCTGAGCGTGGCGTTTATACCGGCCATGATGCCTTGGGCGGCGGCTTCTTCGTAGCCCGAGGTACCGTTGATCTGCCCTGCCAGATAGAGACCGCGCAGGCGCCGGCTGGCCAGGGTGGTGTCGATGTCGGAGGGATCGACGAAGTCGTATTCGATGGCATAGGCGTGGCGCATGATGCGGGCGTGTTCCAGGCCGGGAATGCTGTGTACCATGGCCTCCTGTATGTCCGGGGGCAATGAGGTCGAAATGCCGTTTACATAGCCCTCGTGGGTGGTCAGGCCTTCCGGTTCGATGAAGACCTGGTGGCTGTCCCGCTGGGGGAATTTGACCACCTTGTCCTCGATGGAAGGGCAATAGCGAGGCCCGATGCCCTGGATGACGCCGCCATAAAGCGCGGAACGGTGGAGGTTGGCGCGGATGATGTCGTGCGTGGCCTGCGTGGTGCGGGTAAGAAAACAGGAAACACGGTTGGCGATCGTGACGTCCCGATAGTGAGAAAAGCCATGCGGATCAGGATCCCCGGGCTGCTCTTCCAACTGAGAGTAATCCAGGCTGCGCAGATCCACCCGGGGCGGGGTGCCGGTCTTGAAACGCAGCAAGGGAAAGCCCAGCTGCCGCAGCTTGTGGCTCAGTTCGTCGGCTGATGCTTCGCCTCCCCGGCCGCCGGGAATGCTGATCTCCCCTATATGGATGAGACCGCGTAGAAAGGTGCCGGTGGCCAGGATCACGCGCGGCGCGCGGTACTCTTTTCCGATCAGGGTGCGTACACCCGACACGGCTCCACCCTCGACGACGAGTTCGCAGACGGCGGCCTCGATCAGGCTAAGATCATCTTGGTCCTCAACGCTTTGGCGCATGAGCAGGCTGTAGAGCTGGCGGTCGTTTTGCGCGCGTGGTGCCCACACGGCGGGCCCCTTGCTGCGGTTGAGCATGCGAAAGTGAATGCCGCTGCGGTCGGCGTTGTAGCCCAGTTCTCCGCCCAGGGCGTCGATCTCGCGGGCGAGGTGGCCTTTGGCGGGGCCGCCGATGGAGGGATTGCAGCTCATGCGGCCCAAAGATTCCAGTTTGAGCACAAAAAGCGCCGTGCTGGCTCCCCGGCGGGCTGCGGCCAGGGCGGCTTCGATCCCGGCATGGCCGCCCCCCACCACGATCACATCATAGTCGTAGCGCATTACAGTATCAGTGCAGACGCTCCCCGATCCAGGCGTAGAGGGGGTCCAGCCCGCTGTTCTTAAGCGCGGAGACGGCAAACAGCCCCTGACCCTCCAGCCCGAGTCCCTTGCCCAGGAGTTGCAATTTCTTGGCTTGTTTGGTCTTGGGCACCTTGTCCGCTTTGGTTGCCACCACGCAATACCAGATCCCGCGCTTGCGCAGCATTTCCAGCATCAGGCGGTCTTTGGGGTCCGCCTCGTGGCGGATGTCCACCAGCAGGATTACACCGCGCAATCGGTCGCGTTGATCGAAATAGCGGTTGAGCATCTTGCGCCACTTTTCCTGTTCGGTCATGGCGACCTCGGCGTAGCCGTAGCCGGGCAGGTCGGTGAGTTGCAGACGGCCTTCCGTCCCGGCAGAGTCGTCCTTCCAACGGACCAGGAAAAAATTGAGCAGCCGCGTTTTTCCTGGCGTGGAACTGGTTTTGGCCAATTGATGGTGATCGGTGAGTAGATTGATCAGGGTTGATTTGCCCACGTTGCTGCGTCCGGCGACGGCAAACTCGGGATAGGCGCTGGCGGGGTAGTCTGCCGGCTCGACAGCGCTTTTTACATAGAAGGATTGCACAAATCTAAGCATTGGTGTAGACTACGCCGGAGATGCCGGACTCGCAGACTTCCACCTCGCAGACCGAGGCGCGGTTATTGTCCAGAGCGGCTGCCAGCCGTTCAAAGATGTAACGGGCCAGGTTTTCCGAGCTGGGGTTGCCGGCAACAAAGGCGGGATGGTCGTTCAGATATGTGTGGTCGAATTCGGCCAGGACCTCGCGCAGTTTGGCCTTGATCACACCAAAGTCCAAGGCCAGACCGATCTCGTCGGTCTCGGAGGCCCGCACTCCCACGCGCACGGTCCAGTTGTGGCCATGTAACTCGCTGCAGGCTCCCTGGTAGCCGCAGAGGCGGTGGGCGGCGCTGAAAATGTCGGTGACGCTGAGTTTGAACAAAGCTGCCTCCTCCTCAGAAATAGCGTTTGCGGATAAAAATGAAGACCAGCATCAGCGTGATCAGCAGCGAAACTCCCAGCACGATGCCGAAAGCCTGAGCGTGGCCGGCAAAGGGCAGCCGGATGTTCATGCCGTAGATGCTGGCGATCAGTGTGGGCACGGCCAGGATGATCGTGACCGAGGTGAGGAATTTCATCACCACGTTCAGGTTGTTGGAAATGATAGAGGCAAAAGCGTCCATCATCCCACTCAAAATGCTGGAATGGATGTTCGCCATTTCGATCGCCTGCTTGTTTTCGATGATCACGTCCTCGACCATGTCCTCCGCCTCGGGATCCTGATTCAGCCAGCGCGAACGCTGCATCCGCTCCAGGATGATCTCGTTGGATTTGAGCGAGGTGGAAAAGTAGACCAGGCTCTTTTCCATGCGTAGGAGGCGGAAGAGTTCCTTGTTGCGCATGCTCTGGTTAAGGTCGTTTTCGATGCGTGCGGTGCGGCGGTTGATCTCCTTGAGGAACTTGAGAAAGTAAAGCGAGGCGCGCAGCGCGATCTGCAGCAGGAAACTCTGTTGCGTGATCTGGAAAGGGCGGTGCTTGCAGTCAATATAGACGGTGAGGACTTCATTGTCGAAGAAGGAGACCGTGATGATCTTGTCCTGCACGGCGATCACGCCCAAAGGCGCCGTGGTGAAAGAAAGATTGGCGGAGCGGTGCCTGTAATAAAGAGGGATGCGCATGATCACGAGGACCGCGCCTTCGTCGTATTCCATGCGGCTGTTTTCGTCCGCGTCCTGGAGGTCGCTGATGAAGTCTTCCGGCAGGTCGAAGCGCTCGATCAGAGCCTTGGACTCTTCCGGCGTCGGATTCTCCAGATGTATCCAGAACGCCTCGTCATGGGCCAACGCGGGCGTGAACCGCTGGCCGGCGATCTTGAAATACTGGATCATGGCCACCTCCTTTCAGATGATGTTTGGTCAGGAATCCAATTTCGGCAAGTCCGCTTTTATGGCAATAGAAAAGTTCGTCCTGCAACAGGCCGGCAGATTTTCGATTGACAAAAAGAACTCCGCTGGAATTGGTGAGAGTACTGGATAAGGAGTTAACGCGTGAAAAAAAAGAGATCGTTCCACGAGTTCATGCCGGAGGCAGTGTGGAAGTGGAAGGCCCTGGAAACCAAATTCGACCATGTGCTGAACCTTTACGATTATCAGGAGATCCGCCTCTCCGTGCTGCAGGATCACGAGGTGCTGCACAAAGGCATCACCGCACTCATGCAGGGCCGCGAGGCGGAGCAAGTAGCGGCGCGCACCATCAACCTCTGCCAACCCGAGGGCGAACTCAGCCTGCTCAGCCTGCGTCCCGAGGGCACCATCAGCGTCTTGCACCACACTGCCCGCCAAGCCCGTAACGGCGACATCTTCCGCTACTACTACCATGGACCCATGTTCCGCAAGGATAAACAGGGTCAAGCATTGGAGTTCTACCAGCTGGGCGTGGAACTTTTAGGCAGCGACAGCCTGCTTTCGGAAAACGAAATCATCAGTCTGGGCATGAATCTCTTGCGGGAGTTGGGATTCCGCGAAGCCAGCCTCAAACTCAACAGCTTCGGTTGTGAAAACTGCCGCCGTAAATTCTTCGCTCAGGTCTGCCAGATCCTGGATCAGCACACCGCGGATTATTGCCCCGCCTGCCTTAAAGAACTGCGCGCCAATCCCTTTGCCGAACTGAACTGCGAGGACGAACGCTGCCGCCAGCGCCTGCCGGAAGAGCTCAGCATTTCCCGCCATCTCTGCCAGAAATGCCGCGACAACTTTAACCACATCAAAAAGGTCCAGGCCAATCTCGGCCATCCCTACAAGGTCGATTCGCATCTCTACAAGAACTTCGCCTACTACAACGAGACCGTCTTCGACTTCGTTGTCAGCGACGGGGATAAGGAACTGACCGTGGGCGGCGGCGGGCGCTACGACTACCTTTCCGCCCGCATCACCGGCCGCCAGATCCCGGCTGTGGGCTTTTTCCTCGATCTGGACGAGATTTTTCGCCTGCTGGACGCCCGCCGGCTCTTTCCACCGCTGCCCAAGGCCTTTACTGCTTATATCTGCGCCCAATCCCCGGACATGGAGATGATGATGCTGCAGATCGCCCAGGAACTTCATGCCGACGGCGTCAAAACCGTCCTTGGAACCGAGATCCAAAGCACCGATGCCGAACTGGCCAAGGCCCGGCAGCACCATTGCGACATCCTGATCGTCATCCGCGAGGACAATGTGCGTGAAGGCAAACTTCTATTGCACAACCTCGCCCGCGATGATTCCGCTTACATCCCGCTCAACCGCGTCACAGAATCAGTGCGTATCGCCCAAAAAACCACCTACAAGTAAGGAATCCACTATGCAAGCCATTCACACCGATCGCGCCCCCGCCGCTTTGGGCCCCTATTCCCAGGCCGTGCTGCACGACAACATGCTGTTCGTTTCCGGGCAGCTGGGCATCGATCCCCTCAGCGGCGAACTGGCTCCCGATTTTGCCAGCCAGGCCGCCCTTGTCTTTGCCAACCTCCAGGCCATTCTCGAGGCCGCCGGATTTGGCTTTGCCCATGTCGTCAAGGTCAGCGTCTTTCTCAAGGACTTCAACAACTTCGCCGCCCTCAACGAGATCTATGCCCGCCATTTCAACGCTCCCTGCCCCGCGCGCGAAACGGTGGAAGTAGCCCGCCTGCCCAAGGACGGCCAGATCGAGATCTCGGTCATCGCGTTGAGGTGAGAGTGAGTATCACCACCAAAGCCGGAGACGGAGGCCAAACCTCGCTCTACAGCGGCGAACAGGTCTGGAAGGACGATCTGCGCGTGGATGCCTACGGCAGTCTGGACGAACTCGACGCCCACCTCGGCGACGCCCGTCATCAAGTGCAGGATCCCGCCGCAAGCCAGATCATGCTTGCCGTGCAGGAGACCCTCTACCGCGTGATGGGCCAATTGGCCACTCCAGGCGCGCCTTATCCCTATCCGATCACAGATAGCGACGTGGCGGACCTGACACGGATCATCGCCGACTGGGAAGCCCGCGTGCCCTTGCAGGGCTTCGTGCTGCCCGGATCGCTGCCCGCCAGCGCCAAGCTGGATCTCTGCCGCACGGTGGCCCGCCGCGCCGAACGCCTGGTGGTGCGCCTGGCCCGGGCGGAGACCGTGGCCCCGGAACTGCTGGCCTATGTCAACCGGCTTTCGGATCTCTTGTTCATCCTCGCCCGCGGCCTGGAGGCAGCAGCCGGCGCCATCCGCTACAAGCATAAACCCGACTCACCCCATTGAACAAGGAGACAGACCATGTATAAGATAGTGCTCGTTCGCCACGGCGAAAGCGTCTGGAACAAGGAAAACCTCTTCACCGGCTGGACCGATGTCGACCTCTCAGAGAAAGGGACGCAGGAAGCCCACACCGCCGGCCAACGCCTGCTGGAGGCCGGATTCGGCTTCGACGAGGCCTGGACCTCCGTACTCAAGCGCGCCATCCGCACCCTGTGGATCGTGCTCGACGAAATGGATCTCATGTATCTGCCGATCCACCACGACTGGCGCCTCAACGAACGCCATTACGGCGCCCTGCAGGGCCTGAACAAGGCCGAAACCGCCGCCCAATACGGCGAGGAGCAGGTCAAACTCTGGCGCCGCAGCTACGACGTCCCGCCCCCCGCGCTGGAACTTTCCGACCCCCGCCATCCCGGCCGGGATCCCCGCTACGCCCATCTGGCGCCGGAACAACTGCCGCTCTGCGAGAGCCTCAAGGACACCTGCCAGCGCACCCTGCCCTTCTGGAACGAGGTGATCGTGCCCCGCCTGGTGGCCGGACGCCGCATGATCGTTTCCGCCCACGGCAACAGTCTGCGGGCCATCGTCAAATCGCTGGACGGTATCAGCGACGCGGACATCGTGAGCCTGAACATTCCCACCGGCATCCCGCTCATCTATGAATTTGCCGACGACCTCAAGGTCCAGCGCCGCTATTATCTGGCCAGCGACGAGGAACTGGCCGCCGCCCAAAGCGCCGTTGCCAACCAGGGCAAGGCCAGGTAGCATATTTTACTTGACGCATGTACCCAAAGCCAGAACTTTGGCAAAAATCAACCAAGGGAGAATACCATGGCTGTCAAGATCGATAAAGAAACCTGCATCGGCTGCGGCGCCTGCGTGGACGTCTGCCCGGTGGGCGCGCTGTCCATGGAGGACGGCAAAGCCAAGTGCGACGAAGCCACCTGCATTGACTGCGGCGCCTGCATCGGCACCTGCCCCGTGCAAGCCATTTCAGAATAAGCCTGGATCAACCATTACACCGCGGAAGAGGGCAGAGCCCTGTTCCGCGTTTTTTGTTCCCGACCACTTACCCCACACCAAGGAGGCGATCATGAAAACGCTGGTCCTTTTTCTGGCCGCAACGATGTGTTGCGGCACCCTCGCCGCCACCGACGTGAGCGGCAACCAATCCGGTCTCTGGGATCTGGCGAACTCCCCCTACAACATCATCGGCGACATCACCGTCCCTGCCGGAAGCAGCCTGAACATCGAGCCCGGAGTGCAGGTCTTCGCCATGGGCGATTATCGCATCTCCGCCCAGGGCTTTATCTATGCCCTGGGAACTGAGGCGGACAGCATCCGCTTCATGAGCGGCCAGGCCGATCCCAACGCCCTCTGGAAAGGCATCCGGCTGGAGAGTACCACGCAGGGCTCCCACCTCGGGTTTTGCTACATCGAAAAAGCCGAATACGGCGTCAATTCCATCAATTCCCCCGCCCTGATCCACCACTGCCGGTTCAATCTGAACCAGAAGGGCATGCAACTCTACGGCATCGGAGCCGCCGATCCCGCCGAGGTGATCGTCTCGACCAACATCATCGAGCGCAGCATCCAGAACGGCATCCTCGTCGCCCAGAACTCCAACGCCGTGATCCTGGCCAACGAACTCCGCTTCAACGGCACGGGAACGCAGTACATGGCCGCCATCCAACTCTCCAACCAGTCCGCCGGCGGCTCCAACAGCCCCGAGATCTCCACCAACTGGATCCACCACAACTTCAAGCAGGGCATCACCGCCTGGGACATCGTGGGAGCCAGCGCCATCAATCCCCAAATCCACGACAACCTCATCGAATACAACCTCACCGGCATCTATCTGCTCAACGCCTCGGGCTATGTGTTCGACAATATCATCCGCCACAACTTCATCGCCGGGGACGCCAATTCAGGAGCGGGCGTCATGGTCGCCGGAGCCACCAGCCAGCCCTACTTCGAACGCAACGAGATTTACGGAAACTTCACCGGCTTCTATATTGGAACGAACGCGCAGCCTTGTTTGGGCGACCTGTCGATATACCATGCCTGGGCTCAGGGCGAAAATGAAATCTATGACAATATCGACGAATCGAACCTGCTGCACAGCGTCTACACCTATTCCTACACCAACCCAAGCATCGTGATCAAGGCGGAAAACAACTACTGGGGCACCGAAGATCCCCTGCAGATCGCCGTCGGGATCAACGACCACAACGACGATCCGGCCTTGCCCACCGTGGATTTCGACCCCATCATGGTCGAATCGCAGGATGTGGACGTCACCGGCACGATCCAATACTACGGCACATTCCTGCTGATAGCACCGCGGCTGCAGTTTGTGGACGCGGCTTCGGGCGAAATCCTCTATGAATATGAAAGCGCCCTGGGCCAGCAATTCTCATATACCCTGCCGTTGACCGAGCCGTTCTATGTGGTCGCCCAAGCCACCGAACCCTACACGGGCCGGAGTTTTTACGGAACCGCCGGATCTTTGCTGTGGCCGATCGCCATCAACCCGGGGCTTGTCAATCCGATCGACCTGGGCAACATCGTGATCGAGGAAACCGCCCCGCCGCGTTACCAGGTGACTGGGGCGCCGGAAACCATCGGTGCGCACACCGTCTATCCCGTCTACAACCGCCTCTTCGTCTATCATTGGGCCTACATCAACTGGCTCTACCAGGAGGGCGACTACCTCTACCTCAAACGCCACACCCGCTACAACGACGCCGCCAACATCGACTTCGATTTCGCCGACGGCGTGATCTGGGACAAGGTCGCCAACATCGAACACAACGATGCCTGGACCCGCACCGAGATCCTGGACGACAATGGCACCCAGCGCAGCAGCGTCCTGCGCTGCAAAGTGGTCACCCAGGACGCCCCCGTGCCCGGCCGCCAGCTCTTCCGACTCATCCTGCAGCACGAATTCCCCTCGCAGGAATTGCTCAGCGCCCGCCTGATCTTTGACGACCTTACCCGCCTCTACACCTATCAGGGCAGCTTTCTCGCCCGCTCCGAAATCGTGAACAGCACCTGGAACGGAAACCTGCAGGAAGGGGACACCTGGACCTATCTGCCCGATATCCCCGTTTACCAGCCCACCCAGCTCTGCGTGGACTTCGTGGAACACTATGTGCAAGATCCACAACACCTTACGCTGTATTGGCAGGCGCCGATGAACGACGGAATCTTTCCCTGGACTCATTACCGCATCTACAACTTTGACGTCCTCTTCGCCGAAG
>CAYXEF010000036.1:0-16965 GCA_964463825.1 uncultured Candidatus Cloacimonadota bacterium
GTGTTGATCACCAACATGCTGGGCAACGATAGCGCCGGTCCGGCTAAAAGCAGAGCTAAAGCGGGGCCTTTGCCCATGCCGGAGCCCAAGAGTCCTTGCAATATTGGGACCTCCGTTAGGGTCGCAAAATACATGAAAGCTCCTGATATTGAGGCAAAGAAATTCGCCCAGATGGAGTTTCCGCCCACAGCTGCCTCCACCCAACGCGAAGGTATCCATGCTTCCTGACCCGGCCTTCCCAGGAGCGCTCCGGCGATCATAACGCCCATGAACAAAAGAGGAATTATTAGCTTAGCGAAATCCCAAGTTGAACCCAGCCAATCATGGAGTTCTCCCTTATCCAGTGTGAGCCACACACTGAATAGAACTACCGCTGCAACAAAGGCGATCAATGGTAGGGCAGGAAACACCAAACCAACCAGCCCGACAGCTATTGCCGTTATGATCACTTTCCATAACTTGAATCCGTAAAAGGCGGTTAATGACAATCCAAACAACAACGCAATTAAGCCTGTTAGCAGCCATTTATAATCAAACATCCATTTCATGAAAGGTGCGGAAGTGGCTGCATTCGGCTTGGCCCAGTTAAGCACGATTAGGATCAGGATCATCAGGCTAAAATGGATCAGCGTTTGCCATAATGGACGTCCCTTTTCCGGTTCGCCGAAATTCAACCCGTCCTGCCTGACCTGTTCTTCTTTCCTGAAGATCAGGTGCATGATGAATCCGATCACCACGCTGAAGCTTATGGCACCGACAGTTCTGGCGATGCCCATTTGCAAACCCAGGATTCGGGCTGTCATCACGATCGCCAGGATGTTGATGGCCGGTCCCGAATACAGGAAAGCGATGGCAGGACCTAGTCCGGCACCCCGTTTATAGATTCCGCTGAATAGCGGTAAGATTGTGCAGGAACAAACTGCCAGGATCGCTCCCGAAACCGCTGCCACCGAATAAGCCAACCATTTCTTGGCCTTGGCGCCCAAGAAGCGGATCACGCTGTCCTTGCTGATAAACACGCTGACAGCTCCGGCGATGAACAAAGCCGGCACCAGACAAAGCAACACATGCAGCCGCGCGTATTCCTGAAGCATCATAAATGCTTCACGCAAGCCATTCACAAATATCGGAGACGCGACAGGCACCAAATATGCTGCCGCGAACAATGCCAGCATGATCACCAAAATCTTCAATTCTTTATACTTGTCGCTCATTTCCTGCTCCTGGTTTGGGGAACCTTATGCTCCAATACGCATTTACAGGCATCTAACACACAGGAAAAGATCAAACTGTAGAATACCTGATTGTTCTGTTTCCGGCTGTCGATGATGCCGGCTTCACGCAACACCGCCAGGTGCCGCGAAACTGTGGACATATCGGCTCCGATCGCATCGCGCAACTCGCATACGCAATGCTCTCTTTCCCTGAGCCGGTCCAGGATCAGCAACCGGCTGGGGTGCGCCAAAGCCTTCATGATCCTGGCCAAGTATTTGTAGTTCTCGTTTTCAGGCATACGATTTCCTTTGATCAAGGGGATGGTTGTCAATTTTGCCAAATAGCCATTTAGTCAAGGTTTTTTTCCTGGCTGTGTTGGATATTATGAGAGATCAAGGCCCGCGTTCTTTTTGCTTGACCGCTAGACACGGTTGACAGATGCAGTCACAAATTCAGACTTGAAACAGGCGGTTGTATGACCCTGATGATCGTGTTCCTGCTCTTGTGCGGATTCGCCCTGCTACTGGCTGGAGCGGAGTGGCTGGTGCGGGGGGCTGGCTCGCTGGCAAAAATGTACCATGTGCCTGAGCTGGTCATTGGCCTCACCGTGGTGGCGTTCGGCACCTCGACTCCCGAATTGACCGTGAACCTGGTCTCCAACCTCAAGGGCGCCACCGATATCTGCTTCGGCAACCCCATCGGCAGCAACACCGTCAACATCCTTTTGATACTGGGCCTCACGGCTCTGATCTGCCCTTTAAGCGTTAAACGGTCCACGACCTGGAAAGAGATCCCCTTTATCCTGGTCTCTTCCTGCCTCGTGATGTTGCTGGCCAACAATATCTGGCTCTATCATCGCGAGCGGCCCGGCTTGAACAGGATGGACGGAGTCCTGCTGCTGTTTGTGTTCGCCCTGTTTTTGCATTACACTTGGAGATTGTCCCAACACGGTAAGATCGAGGTTTCCGACGTCAAGACCTATCCGTTGCCGGTGACGCTGTTGGCGATCCTGGGCGGATTGGCCGGATTGATCTGGGGCGGCAAACTGGCAGTGGTGCAAGCTGTCAGGCTGGCTGAACACATTGGCATCAGCCAGAAGTTTATCGGCTTGACAGTCGTGGCATTTGGAACCTCGTTGCCGGAATTGGCCACCACACTCACCGCGGCGCTGAGAAAGCATCACGACATCGCGGTGGGCAATGTGGTCGGTTCGGGAATCTTTAACATCCTGTTCATTCTGGGAACCACGGCCCTGGTTAAGCCCCTGCCCTATCCCCGGGCTTACAACCGGGATTTTGGGGTGATGTTCGCCTCCGTGGCTGTGCTGTTCATCTTCATGTTCATCGGCACCAGACACCGGCTGCAGCGCTGGCAAGGCGGATTGATGGTGCTGCTGTATGCCCTCTACGTATTCTTCCAGATCGCCTGAAAAACAACCGCCAACTGTGACCCGACAGCTGTGTGCCGTCACGTCCTCATCTCATGGGACTTGAACACCGAGACCGGTTTGGAGTAAAGAAAATACTTGACATTCAGAATCATTTCCTTGTATGGGTTTTGCATCCTCGCGGACTCAGCAGTCGAGCTTGCTGTATATGTTTCCAGCAGCAGCTGGCGCGGACCGGGGTGATAAGGAGTTTGTAAGATGACTAAGGGTATCTTGTGTTGCTTGCTCGTTTGTTTTTTTTCTTTCCTGCCGGCGGCGGCTGATGCCGCGAATCCGGTAACAACCACCCAAACCGCGTTACAGGCTCAGCTGGCTGCCGCTCAGGTCACCAACAACCGCCTGGACGTTGTGCAGGATGTGGCCCTCAGCGTCTCAGACGGGCTGCTGACCCTATCCTGGACTCCCGTCAGCGGCGCCACTCATTACAAGGTCTACTCCTCCGCAAATCCATATTCAGGCTTCACAGTGGACAGCAGCGGCGCGTTTGTAGGTGATGTCTGGCAGGCTGTTTTACCCACTCAGTTACGCTTTTATTATGTCACTTCGATGCAGGAGATCATCACTTCCGAGATCATCCTGGTGGAGGGAGGCAGCTACAACAACGGCGCGGCCAACGTGACCGTTTCCAGCTTCTACCTCGATAAATACGAGCTGACACAGGCCGGCTTCGAAGCGGTCATGGGCTACAATCCCGTCAACAATTACGGAGTCGGTCCCAATTACCCGGTCCACCAGATCAATTGGTACCAGGCCGTCGAGTACTGCAACCGCCGCAGTTTGTTGGAAGAACTGGAACCTTGTTACAGCTATAGTTCCTACGGCACCAACATCCTGGATTGGCCGGCTGGCTGGTACTCCAGCGACGCCAATCACCTCAACCTCAGCTGCAACTGGTACGCCGACGGCTATCGCCTGCCCACCGAAGGAGAATGGGAGTTCGCAGCCCGCGGTGGCACCCTCAGCCAGGGCTATACCTACAGCGGCAGCAACAATCCCTTCGATGTTGCCTGGAGCTACGATTTCGGCTTGACCTCCCATCCCGTGGGCACCAAAGCCCCCAACGAACTGGGCATTTATGATATGAGCGGAAACGTCAAGGAATTGGCTTGGGACAACTGGCGTACTCTCTATGAAGGCGACTGGTACAATCCGCGCGGCCCAGTCGACGGCACCCACCGCACACAGAGGGGAGGCAGTTTTGTCAATTGGCCGGAAGCCTGCGCGATCACGTCCCGCGGGAGCGTGGGACCCACGTATAACGGAGTCGATCTGGGTCTCCGCGTCTGCCGCTCGCAGGGCGGACTGGTTCGCGTGGCCGGCGGAACCTTCTTCAATGGCTACAGCAGCATCGCCCTTACCTCGTTCTGGCTCGGCAAGATCGAAGTCACCCAGGGCGACTACCAATCCGTGATGGGTTCCAACCCCGCATCCGGCTACGGCGTGGGTGGCAATTACCCCGTTTACAACGTCAGTTGGTTCGACGCGGTCGAATATTGCAACCGCCTGAGCTTGCGCGAAGGCCTGGTGCCCTGTTACCACTATGGCGGTGAAGGCAGCGATCCGGACGAATGGCCCGCTGGTTGGAACTCGAGCGCGGCAAACCGGGCTCAGATCAGGGGAAACTGGTCTGCCAACGGCTACCGCCTGCCCACGGAAATGGAATGGATGTACGCCTCCCGGGGCGGAGACCAAAGCCAAGGCTACACTTTCAGCGGAGGGCAGGACATGGCCGTCCTGGGCTGGTACAGCGCCAATTCCGGCGGCAGTTCCCACCCGGTGGCGCAAAAAGCGGCCAACGAACTTGGGCTTTTCGACATGAGCGGCAACGTCTATGAACTGGTCTGGGATTACTATGCAGATTATCCCTACACCGCGCAGACCGATCCCCTGGGGCCGGAGAGTGGTGTCAACATCGTCATGCGCGGCGGCGGCTGGGCTTCCGCGACCATGCTTTGCACCACCGCCTCGCGGGGCAACGCGGCTGCCGACCTCACCCGCAACGACATCGGCTTCCGGATCTGCCGCCGGGTGGAAAACCCCGTCCGCTTCGTCTGGGTGGACGGCGGCACCTACAACAACGGCTTCGGAGACGTCACCGTCAATTCTTTCTGGCTGGACAAATATGAACTCACCCAGGCGGAGTTTGAGTCCGTGATGGGCTTCAATCCCGCCTCCAGCCACGGAGTCGGGGCCAACCGCCCGGTCCATTACATCTCCTGGAGCAACGCCATCGAATACTGCAACCGGCGCAGCTTACAGGAAGGGCTTAATCCCTGCTATTCCTACGGCCTCCTGGGCACGGATCCCGATACCTGGCCGGCGGGTTGGCAGAGCGACAGCAACTCGCATCTGAGCTTTTTATGCAACTGGTCCGCCAACGGCTACCGCTTGCCCTCGGAAGGAGAGTGGGAGTTCGCGGCCCGTGGCGGTAACCAGAACCACGGCTACAGCTACAGCGGCAGCAATGACGGCGCGTCAGTCGCCTGGTATTGGGGCCCTTCGGACAACCAAGCCCAACCAGTGGGACTGAAACTGGCCAATGAACTCGGTTTTTACGACATGTGCGGCAACGTCGGGGAGTGGGTGTGGGATCGCTGGGGAGACCTGCCCACTTCTCCCACGTTCAATCCCCACGGCTGCGCTTCCTACTCCATCTACCGCGTCAACCGGGGTGGCCATTTCGGCAGCTACGGGGATCAATGCTACGTCAACTACAGGTGGGGCTCGGGAGCCCCAAACCCAAACAACGCATACGGATTCCGCCTCTGCCGCACCCCGGAGCATTTCACCCTGGTGCAGGGCGGAACTTTTAACAACGGTACTTCCCCCGTCACCGTATCCTCTTTCCTCATGGATGACTACGAAACCACCCAGTCCGAATACGAATTCTACAACACTTATTACGGCTACGGCGGCGTCGGTGTGGAGGACGACCACCCCATCCTGAACGTGTCGTGGGCCGACGCGATTGTCTATTGCAATCTGCGCTCGGTCGCCGAAGGCCGCACTCCCTGCTACAGTTACGGCTCTTACGGCAGCGATCCTAGTGATTGGCCGAATTCCTGGGGGACGCTGGCTTATGGCGATCTCAACCCCGTCCAGTGCGATTGGAACGCCACTGGCTACCGGCTGCCCACCGAGACGGAGTGGGAGTTTGCGGCCCGGGGCGGCAACCTGTCGCAAGGCTATACATACAGCGGCGGCAATAATGTGGACGCGGTGGCCTGGTACGCTGGCAACAGCGGCGCGGTGGGTCATCCCGTGGGCTTCAAGGGACCCAACGAACTGGGGCTTTACGACCTCAGCGGCAACACCAACGAATGGTGCTGGGATTTCTACGGAGCCTATCCCTCCGGACCGCAGACCAATCCCACCGGCCCGGCCACCGGCCTCTTCAACAAAGTCTATCGCGGGGGATGTTATTCCAGCCCCGCGCCTGATTGCGCGACCTCGCAGCGCCTGTGGTGGAGCAACCAAGTCTCTGAAACCGACAACACCATGGGCTTCCGCGTATGCAGGAAGCCTTGATGAAGCGATATGATAATGAGGCGCCTGAAAGCGTAGCGTTCAGGCGCCAGTCTTACTGCCTATTTCACTGTTTATTTGAGCAGGAGCATTTTGCGCAGGCGACTGCCAGAGTCGTTATCCAGACGCAGGAAATATACTCCGGAGCCGCAACTGCGGCCTTGCCCGTCATTGCCATCCCAAGTGGTGATATGTTCCCCCGCACTCAATTCGGAATCCAACAGAGTGCGGACCAACCGGCCCTTGATGTCGTAGATGCGGAGCGACACACGGCCCGGGCCGCTGGTCTCGAAAGCAATGCTGGTGCTGGGATTGAAGGGGTTGGGATAATTGGTCAGCCGGCCCGGCAGTTCAGGCGTGTCATCTTCAATCTGGCTGGGAAAGCTAAGGTTGGCGAGTTGGGTGTCGCTTTCCAGATAGACCTCTGATGGACCGGGATTGTAAACAGATGCCACCTTCAACTGGTACCAGGTTTCGGCGTTCAGACCGCCTAGTAAATATCCACGGGAGTTTCCGGGGACCGTGATCGCCGCCCATTCCGAGGCAGGGGCGTCATAGGGTTTCGAGAGCACGAGGAAGTGGTCCGGGTCGGTGTAGGAATGCCAGCGGAGGTGGAAGATGCCATTGCCCGGAAAACCGATTCCATACAGATATGGGATGCAGGTCAGGCCTTGGACGGAGCCGATGTCCAGCCCGGCATTGATAAATGCTTCGATCGCCTGGGAACGGGCTTTGAGGTCGATGATGCTGTTGCCGGTAAACAGGATGCTGTAGTAAGCCAGAGTCGCGCCCGGCGCCAAATGCAGCCTGCCCGCGGGATCGGGATTTGCTGGCGTGGGCAGATTTCCATAGAGCGCGTTCAGGAAACGGGTGTCATTGGGGGAGGGTTGTTGGTATTCCCAGATATCAGGCTGCTCCGGGCGCAAAGGAGCGTACTTGGTCTGATCGGGATTCCGGCCCGTAACCAACCAGTATTTTTCGTTGGCGGTTTGATGCGGGGCGAAGTTAAAACTCAGGGGATTATGGTCATTGGGCCCGTCGCCTACTTTCCAGTACCAGCAGTGGCGGTTGACGGCAGTATCCGGCAGCATAATCTTGCTGGCGAGGTAGTGGGGGCTGCTCCCACCGTCGCCATCGGCATCCAGGCTGTAGGCAAATTCATATCCCGCGCCTTTGACATACCCGCTTAAATCGTCAGCAGCCGCGGCTCCACCATAGCTGAGCGGCCCTATATCGGCATCCACAAAATCAGCCACGGCCAGGTCGAAAAGCGTGTCTTGGGTGCTGCTGGTGTTGGTGATGCTGGTTCTAAAAATGACCATCCGGTCGTGGTTTTGCAGGTTCCAGGTATAGGATTCCTGATGGATGGCCAGGCCGAGCGGGACATGGTTGTTCGTGCTCCGGCTGGCCCCCAGATCCCTCTCCCCCGCTGTCCCCAGCGGACAGAAGTCGTAGAAATAGGCAGAGTGGGTCTCGAAGCCGGGCGTGGCAAAGGCTCCGGTCTGGGGTACGCTGAAACAATAAGTGCCTTCGGGATCGGGCCAGGCCCAGGGACGCGGCGCCGGAGAGCCCAGAATGCTGGTCAGGACATTGTCAGAAGCGTTGTACTGGGGATAGAGGGGATTGCCGTAGGCCAGCGGATTGTAGGCTGGAAGGAGTTCATAGAGGTCTCTGTCTCCGTCGAAACCGACGCTGGTGAGTGTGTCGATCACCGGATGCAGCGAGGGTTCCCAGCCCGGTTCGTTTTCCGCCACGACTGCGTGTGCGTCCGCGGTGGGCGGATAGATGAGCCAATATAGTTTTCTGCCCACAGCATCACGCCGTTGTTTTTTGGCCGAGATCCAGCCGGCGCTTTGATAGAGCAGCCTGACGCCGCTGTGGGCGGGATACATGAGATCCCTGGCAAAGCCATAGTTGGATGTGTCGATGCGGATGCTGCCGGCGGTGTGGGTAGCGATGTCAAGTGCCTTGTCCTGTGAAAGTTCTCCAGTCGCGGGCAAAGCGTAAATCACGGCGCAGAAAAGCGCCGCACAAAGTGTGAGCCAGCGTTTCATTTGCCACCTCCCCGGGCCAGACTCCCGCCCAACATATCCCCCAATAGATCCTGCAAAGCAATCTGCACGTCGTTCTGTTCCATATAGGAAAGCGGAAATCCGAGCAAGACCGCCGACGCGCCGTTTTGGTCGTGTCGGCAGCCCACAAACTTGCTGCTGTAGAGATCATACTGCTCCTGCGTGGGTGGCGCGACGGGGGCGGAAACTGGCTTGCAGCCGAATTGATACAGGAAATCCAGACCCGTGCCGGGATTGAAGTAAGAAACGGTAGCCAGGCCCTGGCGATTCATTACCAGAGGATTAAAAGCACTGGTGAGATTGAGGTCGATATCGTCCAAACCGTTAAGTCCTTCCGCTTGAACGAAAAAAGGCCTGGTCTGCAGCGCGGAGGACAGGATGCCGAATTGGTATTCGCCAGTGATGCCCAGGCGCGATGAACTAAAGCCCGGAGCTTCGTTGACCGCGTTGCTCAGCGCAGAAGCGAGATTGTGTGTGCCGCTGACGACCAACTTGCCCTGATGGGCCAGATAGATCTCCAGCGCCGCCAGACTGTAATAGAGACGACCCGGATCTGAGGGATTGTCCATATGCCATACGACCGCCTTGTAATTCTGCAGCGTGGCCATGCTTACAGGCAGCGGCTGAAAAGTGTCGGGATCGAAGGCCATGACGGTATTCACACCGCCCCAGTTCATCGGCACAGTCGAGATATAAAAGTCATACACCCATGGTTCCGGCGAAACTGAGACATTGGCCCGGTCGTCATCCACGATCAAGATCCCGCTGCGACCGGCTTCCGGAATATAGGGCACCAGACTGACCGTAACGCTGGCCGGATCGCTGTAAGTGCCCTGCACGTCGACCGCGCAGGCTTCGAACAGCAGCTCTCCCGGAGGTAGGTTCTCCAACACGCAATGACGGCTGAGGGCGTTGAGATTCTGCACCCGGAGCCACTGACTGCCATCGCTGTGCGTAATAACCGACGGATCCAAAAACTGATCCAGCGCGGGAAAGGGCGCGCTGTTCAGCCTGAGATCGAAGGCGATGACGGCACTGCCGTAGCTGGAGCCGGTCGCGTCGTCCAGACACATGTTCAGTTCCTTGTCCCAGGGATAGCTGGTTATGACCGTTTGGCCGTTAGCCGCCAGCACGCCATATTGGCCGTGATAACCCCATTGCAGGTGCAGCTTGAGATCCGCCGAGTGGACCGCCTGATATCCGGTATCTGTTTCCCACAACTGATGCAGGAAATTGCCCTGCTGCGGCGGGATCAGTTCATAAAATTCGGAGGGCAATTCACTGTGTATCCAGCTATAGTGATATTGCCCCAGGGCGGCCAGACACTGCGGATAGATCAGAGCGCGGGGCCGGAATCCTTGCTGCGCGTTGAAATACACCGTGTTATGCGTGGCCTCCTCCACTCCCTGCCGGCTCACCACGTAGGATTCGAACTGGGTGAGAGTGCCGGAGCTGTTGACATTGATGGCCGGGACGGTGTTGCTGGTTAGCCGCACCCGGCGCAGATCCGGGCTGGATAGCGAGCTGTGCCACTGACCGGAGCTGATGATGGCCTGGGTATCGGCGTCGATGATATTCAAACGATACATGAAGTGATCGGCGAAAAGCCCCTCAACGAAAATGTCGCCGATAACTTCGTTGAGCCCGAATTCGATGCCCGTGGAAGTGGTGTCTCCATCGCCAAAGGGAACCGTGATCGTGCTGTTGATCAGACGGTCGGTCTTGCAGGGCGCAACATGCTCAGTGACGCTGCCGTCGCTGGTTTTGATCCGGGCCGTGGCACGTGTGACGAAGTTATGGATCTGGCCCGCCTGGGAGGGAAAATCGCAGCTGAGACTGCTGGAACTCGTCCAGAGAGTCCTGTGGGCTCCGGGCTGGTTGAGCGGGATGGAGGGATCTGCGCCGGGGGCTCTGAACCACAACCAGCCATCGTCACTGGCTGCCAGGCCGTCCGGCAATTCGCCGTTCCAAGTTGTCAGGCGCCAGGAATAAAGATCGTCCGCGGGCTGGCACAGGCTGATCGTTTGCCGGTAAAGGTACTCGCCCTCAGCCAGGGGGATCTTGTCCTCGCTGAACAACACCGTTCCCGGCGGTGGAGAAGGCAGGGTGGGATGCCGTTCTGAACAGGAAAACAGGATCACCAGCGTTATGCCCCATGCCAGTACTTTGCCAAGCTTGATCATGATAAGCTCCCTTGTGTTTCATAGCCTTGCTGGCCTTATTTTAATCTCCCGATATTTTAGTCAAGGTTTATTTTTATTTTTCCGCCTTGGCGCGCTTTTGGTTTCCTGCCGGCGCGTCTCCTGCTTGCCTCTGCTGTAGCTCCTGGCTGTTTCCTGTGCTGCTCAGCGGTGTCAGGCAGGAGGATAGCCAGCAATGAATCAGCAACGCGCCAGGACGTATCTGCGCCTGAAAAAAAAACGTCAAGCGGAGACTGTCAGTCCGGAGTCTGGGCAAGGTGGTTGTCAGATCCGGTTACTCTGCGTATGATCGCTGGCACCCGCATCAATGACAGATTACCGGATACTACTTCAAACCATGCGAACTGGGATCACAAGCCAAATCCGGTCACATTCCCAAACCGGTTACAAAAACTAGCTTGACAATTCCGTACGGCCGGGAGATTGCCCTGAGCAGATCAATGCGGCCGGCTCCAGTCTCGGCCGGCCAAGGAATTATCGATGAACAAAGCCTGTGTGATCGCTCTCTGCGTGTTGCTGCTCATATTTGCCAGATTGACTCCCCTGCGGGCCGAAAGCAGGTTTATCGAGGATAAGGTGCCCCTGCGCGTGTTTGGGATCGTCGTGTTGCATGGCGCAGGCCTGGGAGCCGCCCTGCTCCTGACTCAACCGGATTCCCTGAGCCGGGGCGTGGAACTTGGCCAGAGCGACGTGTTCGCCCTCTACGAGACCCAGTTGCAGCTCGGCAGCGGACGCAATACGGAGGATCTGATCGGCGTCAATCTGGGCCTCGGAAAAATGCTCAGGCCCTGGCTGGAAAGCCATGCGAAACTGCATTTGCTCAGCCTGCAGGACAGAGGATTCGAAACTATCGGCGGTGCCTTTGATCTGGGTTTTCGGCTGCTGTTTCCCCAACAAGGCAAGTGGAAGGGTTTTTACGACTCCGGAGTGGGGATCTGCCTCACCCAGCGGGATTTTCCGGCGGGGGGCACCAAACTTAACTTCATGTCGTCCTTCGGGGCGGGAGTTCTTTATCGGGTCCGGCCGGGCCTGTGGTGGCAGGCTGGATACCGCCACTCGCACATCTCCAACGCCGGCTGGATCGCGGGCGACGACCGCAATCCCGGCTACGACGCCAATGGCGCTTACACCGGGTTTTTGTTAAGCTACTGAGACGATTCTTTTCCGCTCGAATCCACGATTTGGCGGATGATCCAGGACGCCGCCGTCATGCCCATGATCGCAGGCAAATAACTGATCGAGCCGATTTGCTGGCGCTTCCGGCCCCGCTGGATAATCAGTTCGTCCGGCGCTTCGAAGCTCTCCTCGGTCCGCAAGGGTAACTCCGAGGACCATACGCAGAAAAACGTGGTCTTGATCCCTCTGCGTCCCAGAAACTTGCGCACCCGCCGGGCCAGAGGGCAATTGTGGCTTTTGTGCAAAGGCGTAAGATGCACCTGCGCGGGATCGAGGCGATTGCCGGCGCCCATCACGGAAATGATCTCCAGGCCGTTCCGCGCCGCGTATTCCAGCAATCCGATCTTGGGACCGAGGCTGTCGATGGCATCGAGGTAATAGTCGCAGCCCTGGAGCAGCGCGGGCCGGTTGTTATCATCCAGAAAGACCTGATGCGTGGTCACCTGGGCCTGGGGATTGATGGATAAAATCCTCTGGCGCATCAATGCTGTCTTGGGCTGCCCGATCGTTTCGCGCAGCGCGAGCAGCTGGCGGTTGAGATTGGTCTCCCCCACCATGTCGAAATCGATCAGGCAAAATCCTCCGATCCCAGCCCGGGCCAAAGCTTCGACCGCATAAGATCCGACACCGCCCAAACCGACCACACAGACCTTGGCCGCGGCCAGCGCCTGCAAGGCTTCGTTGCCTAAAAGCAGTTCCGTGCGGCAGAAAGCGTTATCACACACCATCACCCTCTGTCAGGTACCGGTAGGTGGCGCTCTGAGCCTCCAGTAGCCGCTCCCTTTCTATCCCCAGCAATTCCGCGGCCAGCCTGAAGCAGCCCAACAGCCGTAAAAGCGGGTTGGGCTCGGATTCGTGTACGTAATGGCGCGTGATATCCGTCTCGAAGAGATAGGAGCCGTGCGCCACGATCTCCCGGAGCAAGGCCAGTTTGTCCGGTTTGAGCAGGCGGACGCTGATGGTGAATGCACAATCCAGCCGGCCAAGCAAACGAAAACCCTCCACGCTGCCGGCGTAGCTGTGTACGAGATACTTCAGCGGATACTGCTTCAGGATCTCGTGGGCCTGTTGCTGATAGCCGATCAGATGTAAAACCACGGGCAGCTGGTGCCGCGCGGCGATTTCCAGCTGCTCACGCAACTTGGTGCTTTGCCAATCGAAATCGGGATTGCCGTGATCCAGTCCAATCTCCCCCACCGCCCAAATCTGGCGCTTCGCAGCAAGCCCGGCAATGGTGTCCAGATCCAGGTCGCAATCCTCATAATTGGGGTGGATGCCAGCGCTGAAAAGCAGATCCGGTCTTGGATGCTCCTGATACCAGCGCGCTTCGTCCCTGGTCAGGGCCGATGAGAGCCAGCCGGTGATGCCGGCCTCACGGGCCTCGTCCAGCAAGGGTTCCACCGGCATCAGCACGTTCAGATTGGCCAGGTGGCAATGTCCGTCGATAAGATTCATGGTCTCAGCTCCCGCAGGATCTTCAGGATTTCCTCCGCTGCCCGTTTGCCCGCCAGACCGTCCAACTCTCCGCAAAAGATCCGTGCAGCCTCGTGTCTGGCCTCTTTTCTGCTTTCTGGAGCGGCCAGGCAGCGCTTTATGGCCGGAACCAGTTCCTCAAAGCTGCGCACGCGTTCGCTGCAGTTTTCCAGCAAACTGATCACCTCCGGCACGGTTCTGGGTGCCGGGGGCAGGATCCAGGTGATGAGTGGCTTGTCCAACGCGCAGATATCGCCGCAGATGGAGGAGGTGTCGGAGATACAGACATCGCTCTCCATGATATGCGGCAGGGGGCTGTCGCCCTCGATCAAGCTCACACCGGGGGTGTTCCTGATCAGGCGGCGCCAGCGTTCGTGGATCCAGGGATGCAGGGTGACGCGGATCTCGTAGCGCTTTGTAAGCTCCGCCAGCCGGTGCGCCCAGAGCTGGACTGCGCTCATGCCGCTGCGTTCGTAGGTGGCGGAAAAGACGAGCAACGGCTTGCCCTGGTGCTTCTCCGTTTTCTGTCCCAGATAGGGATCGAGCTTGGGATAACCAATGGCCTTGCCGCAGCTGATCCCTTTTGACTTGGCCGTGGCCAGGTCGCTGGCGCTGGAAAACATAAACAGACTGAATGGGGCGTAGTTCCTGGCACCGGTCAACCGTTTGAAGTGATAAGCGCCGTGATTCATGCCGATCTTGATCACCTTCGGCGAAGGAAACTTATGCGCCGAAACCCGGCACATAATGACCGCCTTGGGCCAGGCGGGCAGCCTGCCGCATTGGTATCCCCGCGCGGCCAGTACGCAGCGCGTCCGGGTTTTGTCTGACACCAGGCGTAAAGGTTTCAAATACTTCTGGACCGGCAGCCAGATCTCCATGTCCACCGGCGTGTGACAATAGAAAACCGTTTCCCGTCTGGGGCTGGCCAGATCCAGGATCCTCCACCACAAGGAGTAAAGAGGCTGAAAAAGGTACTGCGAAAAAACCATCTCACTCTGTTAAGAACTGGTCCAAACCGCGGGCCAAAGCAGCTTCGATTTCGGTTCTGCCTTCACAGAAGATCCAGTTTTCGCCCTCGCGTTCGTACCAGCCGCGGCTGAGGAGGATGGTGTTGATACCGAAATGCAGGGCCTGAAACTCAAAGAGCTGCAATTGGCCGTCCTCGCATTCTCCCAGATCGATGGAGAGAAAAGGCGCATGGATCAGCCGCTTGAGCTCGCAGGCGTAATCCAGCACTCGCGAGGGCGGGGTGAAGTCGAAATCAAAGCGTTTGGCGCCGCTGGCCCGGAAATCGCCTTTGCGGGTCAGGCGCTTGCTCGCATAGAATCTGTCGCCCAAGCCCACGACGCGGTAGTCGAAATTGAGCGCCGGCACGAATTCCTGCAGGATAAAGGGCAATTCCATTGTGATGTAATCGCGGTATTGGTTGTAATCAGTGAGGTTGGTATAATCAGGGAATCCGGGGTAGCTGCGGGGCTTGCGCAGATAACGCCGGCGCAGCAAATCCAGGCGTTGCCCCAGTCCCAGAGCGGGTTCCAGGCTCCTGATCCGGCTCAGCAACTGCTTTTCATCCTGCACCAGAAACACGCCCTTGGAATTTGAACCGGTGAGGGTCTTTAACACCACTGGGTAGGGGATGTCGTAATCCCGCAATTCACGCTTGGAACTGAAATAGCGGCTCCACAAGCCCGGCAACCCCAGTTGCCGGCGCAGAAGTTCCTGCCAGCCCTTGTTTTCGTGGCAGCAAAACAGCTCGAAGGAAGGCACAAGGCGGTTTCCCCTGGCCTGCAAGTCCATAAGGCAGTCGCGGATGTAGCCTTGCAGGTTTGGCCGGTGGCTGAAGGTGTAGAATATGTTGCTGTCGCGGATGTCTACACTCCCGTTGACAAGCTCGTGAAATTCATGGGTCAGGACCTGCCAGCCCAGACCTTCCAACTCACGGATCAGTCGCGTGGTATCCAGGCTGACCCAGGGTTTGCGGGACTGGCCGAAAAAGCCGCCGTAGCCTGTCAATAAATGCAGTTGTTTCATTTCTTGTTTTGCCTCGTTTCCAACATCTCCAAGGCTATGGAGAATACAGCCTCGGGTTTTAGATCGCGCATGCAGCGCCAATGGCCTTCGGGACATTTACGGTGCCCGTGTTTCCCGCAGGGCCGGCAATAGAGATCAATTGCCGCAATGCGGTCATGCTCGCGGCAGGGAAGAAATCCGGGCGTGGAAGTTGGTCCCATGAGTGCCAGGACCGGGGTGTAGACAGCATCACCGATGTGCAGGGGACCGCTGTCGTTGCTGATCAGAAGCCGGCTGCGACGGATCAATTCGGAGGAACCCAGCAGGTCAAACTCACCGGCTGCGTTCACTGCTGATACTTGCGAAGCTCCGACGATACCGGAGCACAAAGTAAAATCAGCTTTCCCCCCCAACACCGCGCATTGCCAGCCAGCGGTTACCAGCATCCGGATCAGTTCCGCGAAATACTCCGGCAACCAGCGTTTGGTGGCCCAAACGGAACCCGGAGCCAGGCAGACCAACCTTTCCACATCCAGTCCCATCCTCGCGGTATATGCATCGACTTTCTCCACCGCCTGTTGCGGAATGTGCATTTCAGTGGAGAGGTCAAAGCGCCGGGTCGTTAAAGCCCTTAACAACTGCAGACTGCGCTGGTGCATAGGAAAGCCTCTCGGAGCGCGCACGCTGACGGTGGTGAATCTTTGCCGTGGATAGCCGATCCTGATGCGGGCTCCGCTTAACAGCATGATCAATGACGAGGTGTAGGAAACATGCACGGACAAAGCCAGATCATAGCGCCGGGTCCGCAAGTGGTGGACCAGCCGAAAGAACGACCACAGCTTGCGCGGCAGGCCTTTTCTTTTGTCGAAAACCAGAATCTTGTGGATGTAGGGGCTGTAGCGATAAACGATCTCAGTCTCAGGAATGAGCAAGATGTCTATTTCTGCAGTGGGATAGACATCCCTGAGGGCATGCGGCAGCGGGGTGCTGAGCACGACATCGCCGATGTAGGCGGTCTGGATGAGAAAAATGCGGCGCGGTTCGTTCATAGTTCCTGATAGCGTTGCAGGTAACGCTCCACCATGACCGTCTGGTCGTAGGCGCGAACCTTGTCCCGCGATGCCTGGCCCATCCGGGCGCGCTGCGCGGGATCGCGCGCCAAAATCAGGATCGCCTGCGCCAGTTTCTCCGCGCGGCCTGACGCAAACAGCATACCATTGGCGTTGGGCTCCACCAGTTCAGCTAGCCCGCCAACCTCGGTTGCGACCACCGGCAAGCCCAGGCACATGGCATCCAAAACCGCGTTGTTCAAGCCCTCACGGCGGGACGACAGAACAAAAATGTCGCAAGCCTTGAGAAACCGGCCCACCTTAGGCTGGAAGCCGGCAAACACGATCTTGTCCGCCAATCCCAGCTGTGCCGCCAATTGCCGCATCGGACCGAGCAGCGGCCCCTCGCCCAAGACCAGGAATCGCAGACTGGAATCCTCTTTCCGGGCCAGGGCAGCCGCGCGCAGGAAAGTGGGATAGTCTTTTTCAGCCGTAAAGGCGGCTGCGGTACCCACCAGAACCGCCTCCCGCTCTATGCCATGCTGCTGCCGCCAGTCGGCATCAAACTCAAGACCGTCAAACTTGTGAATATCAATGCCGCTGGGGATCACGGCCACGCGCTCCGGCGGCACACCCTGTTCCAGCAATTTATGGCCGATCTCGTTGGTAACAGCCACAAAGAGATCGATAGCCCGGCTCCTATACTTGACGCGTGACAGCAAATTGTTGCGGATCATAAAGGCCACCCGGCGTGTAACTAACAGTTTGACAGACGGATAGAATAATCTGGCCAG
>CAYXEF010000036.1:17065-21582 GCA_964463825.1 uncultured Candidatus Cloacimonadota bacterium
AGGCCACCCGGCGTGTAACTAACAGTTTGACAGACGGATAGAATAATCTGGCCAGCAGACCCCAACTGAGAGCGTGCGCGCTGTGCAGATGCATGACTGTGGCCCCCACCCGGCGCGCCAACCCGGCCAAGCGCCAGGCAGCCGGCAGATCTGCCTCACCCCGCCAAGGCAGGCAGTGAAAGGGAAGATTTAGTTGTTGCAGCCGCTGAGCCAATTCCGAACCCGGCAAGCAAGCCACGGAGCTTTTCACTGCCCTTTGCAGCAATCCAAGGTGCAGAAGCAAGACCTGTTGCTGACCGCCGCGCCACTGGCGTTCGGTATCCAGATGCAGGATTTTCAGCGGCTCAGTTTCCATAGCAGATGATACCTGTACCAGACGCCCCAGGCCGAATCGCGGCAGAGTTGCCAGCCGGCCCGGCCATCCAGGAAACCCTGTTGGGCCACATACATCCTGAGAAACTTGCCTGCCGCGCGCAGCACGGCCTCGAGAGGATGGGAGCGGCGACCCTGTTCTTTTTTCTGCCGCGCCGCCAGCTCGGCGTAAAAACGCATCCTGGAAAAATGCACTTCCCGGGTCGGATAGGTGAAGTGATGCAGCCAGCCTTTGCAGGTCCTGATTTCCTGCGAGCTGCGGACTCCCTCATGCACCAGTTTGGGTTCAAAACCGCCCTGCCGGCGGTCGAACAGCCTCAGCGGCGCGTCATTCTGCCAGCCGCAGTGGCGGATCGGGCAGCCCAGATAGTAGGAACGGCGTTTCAGCCGCCAGGCGCATCCATGGAAATCCTGTCTCTGCAGATCCTGGATTTCGGACTCCAGCTCCGGACTTAGTATTTCGTCGGCGTCCAGCGAGAGGATCCAGTCATGCGTGGCAAGATCTACGGCCCGTTGCTTGGCTGGACCGAAACCCTCCCATCGTTCCAGAACATGGGTCTGACATCCCATAGCGCGGCAAATCTCTACGGTAGCGTCAGTGGAGCCGGTATCCAGGACAGTTATCTCGTCAGCCCAGGCGACTGCTTCCAGGCAGCGGCGGATATTGGCGGCTTCATTTTTTACTATCAGTACTACCGAGAGAGGCGGCATAGCCTCACCATCATAGGTGTTTGAGCAATTCGTAATTGTGAAAAGTGCCCAATTGCCGTCCCCCGTAAAAGGTTCGTTCGATCCAGGTCAAGGTCCGTACCCGCAAGCGTTCGTGCTTATGTCGCTCGCGATGCCGGTTGGGCGTACCATGGTATTGCAAAAGAGGCTTCCAGTCCAAGGCCGCGATCATATCGCGCATCACCTTGGGATGCGTGCCCTGAAAGACTGCCAGCCGGTCCAGCGGACCATAATCGAAGTAGGGCGGCAGCTTGTCGTAATGTTCCTTGGCCCGCGCTTTACCCCAATGCACTGTATTCAGAGCCCGGTTTTTGTTTTGCATCAGGCGCGGCGGACGTACCCATCCATAATGAAAGATCCGGGCATCGACGCTCGCGACCCGCAGCTTGCGCGTTCCCTCTTCCTGCCGCGGATTGTCGTAGTGATCGAACCAGCGGAAGGACTGCGCGCTTTGATAGGAATGGATCTGCGGGAGATTGCGCACGATCCGGATCTCGTGGGGATACCAGCCGTGGCCCGGTTGATAGTGGTCGTAATCACCCCAGAAGTGGGTGTAGCGAAAGAGCAGGCCTTCCACCTCGGGCCGGTCCTGCAGTTCCTCGCAGCGCTGGCGGATCTTGGGCAGATCGTCCTCATGCACCACCTCATCCGCCTGCACATAAAACAGCCAGTCCCCGCTGCAGTGCTGCATCGCGATATCGGTCTGAATGGAATTGACGATGCCTTTGTGAAAGTGTTTCTCTTCCCAGACAGTGTCGATGATCCGCAGTTTGGGATCGCCGATAGCGGCCAGATCGGCGCGCGTGGTATCGTCCGCGTCACCCTGCCCCACGGCGATGACAAACTCGTCGCAGAGCGGCAGGATCGACAGCACGGCCTGCACGACCGGATAGTAAAGCTTCACTCCATTGCGGACGAAGGAAAAACCGCTGATCTTCATTTCAGGCCTGCCTGTATTGCAGATTGTAAAGCTGCTGGTAGCGCGGGCAACTTTGCAGCAGTTCCTCGTGCCGGCCCTGCCCCACGACCCGGCCATGCTCGAGCACCACGATTTGGTCAGCCTTCAGAACCGTGGACAGACGGTGGGCGATCATGATCACCGTGCGGTTGCGCGTGGCGTCATCGATCGCCTGTTGGACCAGTTGCTCGCTTTCGCTGTCCAGCTGGCTGGTCGCTTCATCAAAGATCAGGATGGGAGGATCGCCGACAATGGCGCGGGCGATGCAGAGCCGCTGCCGCTGTCCGCCGGAGAGATTGGCGCCCTTGGTCTGCAGGATTTCGTCGTAGCGATTGGGGAAGGCGTTGATGAATTCCTCCGCGTGGGCGATCCGGGCCGCCTGGGCCAGATCTTCGTCCGAGACGGGCTCCAGGCTGCCGTAGGCGATGTTTTCCCTCACCGAGCGCGTGAACAGGATGCTGTCCTGCGTCACCACGCCAAAGAGCCGGCGCAGATCGAGCAGCTTGATCCCGCGGATATCGATGCCGTCGATCTTGATGCTGCCAGATTTGACGTCATACATGCGGTTGAAGAGATTGGCCAAAGTCGTCTTACCGCCTCCGCTGGCGCCCACGAAGGCCAGTTTCTCCCCTTTGCGGATGCGCAGGCTGACGTCCTGCAACACAGGTTTGTCGGCTTTGTAGTGAAATCCCACCTTCTCAAACACGATCTCGGAATTGAAGTCTTTCTTCTCGACAGCTCCCTCGGCGTCACGAATCACCGAACCTTGGTTTAAAACCAGCGAGATCCGGCCCAGCGAGACCATCGCCTTCCTGATCTCGGTGTAGATCTGGCTGAGCACTTTCAGCGGATGCAACATGGAAAAGAGGGCGAAGAGGAAGGCCGTAAAATCGCCCAGAGTGAAACTGGAGCCGGGTTTCAGGATCATCCTGCCGCCGATGACGATGACCACGATCCCGGTCAATACCGAGGTCAGTTCGGAGATTGGCATATTCAGCGCGGCGTAGTTTTGCGCCCGTTTCCACATTTTCAGATGCGCCCGGTTGATGCGGCTGAAATCCTCATACTCGCTTTGCTCGCGGCGGAAGGCCTTGACGATCTTCATGCTGTTCAGGGCTTCCTCGACCGCGGAAAACATGCTGGACATCCGGGCCTGGATGCGGCGCGAATACTTCTTGATCTTCTTGCCCAGGACTCCGATCGACAGCGCAAAAGCCGGCAGGACCACGATGCTGTAGATGAACAGCTCCCGGTTCAGAAGCAGCGCCACGCGCATGTAGACCAGGATCGAGACCACATCCTTGATCCCTTCCAGCAACGAACGGATGAATTGCTCGCTGACGATATCCACGTCATTGACCATGCGCACGATCGCATCGCCCACGCGGTTTTGATTGAAGAATTCCAGCGATTGGTCCATGTAGCGGCGGAACATCAGATTGCGCACGTCGCGGATGGTATTTCCCCGCAGTTTGACAAAGAGCACCCGCTGCGCCACGTAGAAGATATTCTTGAGCACGATCACCACAAGCACGAAAAGACAGATCACATAAAGCAGCGCCAGCGAATCTGTGTGCAGCATCAGCTCTTTGACATCGGACCAGAGCGGCGCCAGTGAACTCAAACCCGCTTTCAGGGACAGACCGCCGGAGGCAAAGAAATCCTTTAACAGTCCTCCCAGGGCTTGCAGGAAGGACGCGCCGTCCGAATAGAGGGCCGGCGGTTTGTTGGGATTGAATACATAATCGAAGAGGGGGATGATCAGAGTGATGCTCACACCGCTCAGAAAAGCGTAGACAAGCATGGCCAGCAGCCCCGTCACCAACACAGACCAATGCTTGAACATCATCCGGTAGATCAGGATGAGCTCGCGCCAATGTCTGTCATTACCTGTTTTGCTTGTCATAACTCCGCGCCATAAAAAAAGGCCAGCGATTGCTGGCAAGTAAAATTGTGGCACGCCCTAAGGGAGTCGAACCCCTAACCTTCTGATCCGTAGTCAGATGCTCTATCCAATTGAGCTAAGGGCGCACGTTCGTACCAAGCTCCCGCACCCCCGGTTTCTGTCAAGCTCAATCTGCGTCAGGGAAACAAACAGCGCCTGCCAGTTGGCCCCGATCCGCGTCCGGGTCAAGCGCCCTGCCCCCAAGCATCGCAAAATCCCGGATCCGGGACCGGCCCGCCCTGATTATCACTGCGGACTCATTGCGGACTCACTGCGGACTTTGTCCGTAATGAGTCCGCAGTGAGTCCGTAATGATAACCGGAGCCAGACCACTGGGGGACTTGCCGGGAGTCAGCCTAAAAGTAGCCTAAAAGTAGGCCAGATGTACCCGGATGGCAGATGGGACAAGATTCAGCTTGACCACTGCGCAGGCGATGAAGAAAATGGGGATGAATCAAGAATAATGCAATGGGAGTTGCCGGTATGAAACTCAGGTTTTTAGGACACTCGGCC
>CAYXEF010000037.1:0-21235 GCA_964463825.1 uncultured Candidatus Cloacimonadota bacterium
AGATGGGTGTGATCAGGCGTGCTGCTGGGGGTTGGGGCTCTGGTCTCGCCTCTTATGAGTGGTAGTTCTTATCCAGGATCAGTATCTGGTCTTGGAAGCTCTTGCGCAGTTCGTTGACGTGGCGGATGAGGAAGTACTCCTTTTCCAATTGGACCAGCCTGGCTTTGAGGCTGTCCTTGATGTCTTCGAAGCGGACCTGTTGCGGTTGGCGGACTTCGGTGACCATGAGGATGTGAAATCCGTGGCGGGAAGAGAACACAGGGCTGATCTCACCCGGGTGCAGCCGGAAGGCGACTTCGTCGATCTCCGGGACCAGCTGGCCCTTGTAGAACCAGCCCAGATCTCCGCAACGCACGCCGCTGGGGCATTGAGAATGCTCGCCGCAGACATTGTGGAAGTCTTCGGGGCTGTGGATGGACGCCCTTAGTTCTCTGGCCTTGGCTTCCGCGTCCGGCGTATCCCTGCGGATCAGGATGTGGGAGGCGCGGACGGCGTCAGGCGCGGAAAAGACCTCGCGCTGATCGTCGTAAAAAGCCTGTAATTGATCGTCGCCGATATTGACCTTGAGTTGGCAGACCTGGCGCACATATTTGCGGATCAGGATGCGGTTGCGGATGTTACGTTCCATCTGGTGGGTCTGCATATCGTCCTGGGGCGGGGTATCCAGATCCTCCAGCGTTTCCAGCAGGGCGTTGTCGAACTCCTCTTCCGTCACAGTCAAGCCGGAAGCCAAAGCCTGATGCAGAAGCAGACGGCGGTCGATGAGGCGGTTGAGAGCAGTGATCTGAGCCACTGAACTATCCTGTCCGATGAGTTTGGAACTCTCACCCAACACCTCTTCCCGCGTAATGCCCAGCCCGAAGACCGTGGCGACCAGATGCATCTTAACCTCATGCCAATGTTTTCTTTATAGGCGCAACCAAGCCTTGAGAGGCCCGACTACATCTGATATATTACTCACCGGGGCATCCAATGTCAAGTCGAACTTGTACTTGCGGTACCAGGTGCATTGGCGTTTGGCGTAATTGCGTGTATGTTGGGCGGCCAAGGCGGCGCATTCAGCCAGCGTCGCGCCAGAGAGGATATGGGGTAAAAGTTCCTTGTAGCCAAGGCTGGAGAGGCCGGGGCAGCCGGGATGCCAGCCGGCAGCCAGGATCTCTCGGATCTCATCCAGCCAACCAGCTTCGAGCATTGTCTGGACGCGCTGATTGATGCGTTCATAGAGCAAAGGCCTTGGTGGTAAAAGAAGAATGCGGAAAGCGCGGTAGTCCTCCTGGGGGCGTTGCCGGCGCCAATGCTCGCTAATGGGGATCCCTGTGGTCTGCCAGATCTCCAGACCGCGCAGGATGCGTTGTTTGTCCCGGGCGCTGACGCGGGCGGCAAATTCCGGATCCACTTGGCTCAGTTCCCGGTACAGCGATTCCAGCCCTTCCCCGGCAAGGCGTTGGGCCAGATGTTGCCTTACTTCCTGTGAAACAGGCACTTGGGGAAACAAACCGCGCAGCAGGCTGGCCACATAGAGGCCCGTGCCGCCGCAAACAATGGGCAGAACGCCACTGATCTGCAGTCTGTTGATGATGTCTTGGGCTGCGGCGCAGAAACGGCCGGCATTGTAGCTGTCGTTGGGGTCGATGATGCCGATCAGATGATGCGGAACGGCCTCAAGTTCTGCTGCCTTGGGTTTGGCGGTGCCGATATCAAGTTTGCGATAGACCTGGCGGGAATCCGCGGAGACGATCTGAGAGCCCAGTTCCCGCGCCAGAGCAAGAGCCAGAGCGGATTTGCCGGAGGCGGTGGGTCCCTCGATGGTGACCAGCGGGATCATAGCTGACGCTTAAACTTTTTCTCGAAATCGACCAGCTGAAGTTTGAGGATGACGGGACGACCGTGGGGGCAAAACCAAGGCATCTGGCAGGCGAAAAGCTGGTTGATCAGGTTGAGCATTTCCTTGCGGGTAAGTCTTTTGCCGGCTTTGATCGCCGCTTTGCAGGCGATGGATTTGGCCAGCGAGTCGCGAAAATCCGTGTTCGCTTCCAGCTCTTCCTCCAGCTGCTTGAGGATCTCGATAAAGACCTTGCCGCCCTGCCAATCGTCCAGCTCGGCCGGAATCTCCTCGATCACCAAAGAATCGCCGCTGAATTTCTTGAGCACGAATCCAGTCTTCTCCAGCAGCTCGAGATTCTCTTCCACGCGGTCGCGGATATCCGCCGCAATGAGGGGCGGAATGTCCAGCACCAGTGGAATGATCAGTTTTTGCCGCACGGCTGGCGCGCCCTGGGTGCGCTGCAGGAGTTTTTCATAGATCACGCGCTCGTGCGCGGCGTGTTGGTCGATCACCACCAGGCCGTCCTCGACCTGGACGAAGATGTAGCTGTTGTGCAGTTGCCAGGGATTGATGTAGTCTTCTTCGTTCTTGAGCAGCAGCCGGTATTGGAAGGACGCGTTGGGCAGATCCGGAGCGATCTCCAGCTGTGCCTCGCTGTCCTTTTTATCAACATCGACGAGCGGCACTTCGATCTTGCTCCGGGCCGGGGGAGCAGGCGGAAAGACCTCATCCTGATAGAGCTGGCCAAATTCCTTCCGGTACTCGCCGAAACGGGGCACCTCCACGCGGCTGCGGAAGATGGACTGCTCTGCGGAGCTGGCTTTACTTACCTGCGCGGCCTGATTGAACTTCTGGCGGGCGGAGGCGAACTTGGCTTCCTCATAGCCCTGCAGTGCTTCAGTCAGCGTGAGCAGGATAAAACTGTGCGCTTTCTGCTGCTCCCGGAAGCGGACTTCCTGCTTGGTGGGATGAACATTGACATCAAGCTGCTCCGGAGGTACATTAAGGAACAGCACGTAGGGCGGGGTGCTGCCTTTCTGCCAGATCCTGGTCTTGAGAATGAAGGGTTCGTAGGCCGCCTTGATGGCATGCCGCACGGTGCGGTCGGTAATGAAGCGGCCGTTGATGAAGACGTACTGGACGTCGATGAGTTTGTCGCCACGGTCCTCGAGGCCGAAGATGTAGCCGGATAGTGTATAGCCGTCGCTCTCTGCATTGACGGGGATAATGTCGTCCTCGAAGAAGCCGGAGCCAAAGACCTCGCCCAGCCTGGCTTCGCGGACATCGGTGGCCACGAAGGAGAGTCTCAGGTTGCCGTCGGAGATGAGTTTGAAACCGACAACGGGATAGAGCACGGCCTGCTGGTGCAAATAACGCATGATGTGGCGCAGTTCCGTGGGCGCGCTGCGCAGAAACTTACGCCGGGCGGGAAGTTCCTTGAACAGGCTTTTAACGGTGATGTTGGTGCCCGGATTGGAGGATGTTTGTCCCACCTGTCCCAGCCGGCCGAAACGGACATCGACGCGGGTGGCGACATCCTGTCCCGCTGCGCGGGTAATCAGGCTGAAATCGCTGACGCTGGCGATGCTGGGCAAAGCCTCGCCGCGAAAGCCCAGGCTGCCAATATGCACGATGTCCTCCACGGTGCGGATCTTACTGGTGGCATGGCGTTCCAGGGCCAGCAGAGCGTCATCCGGGCTCATACCGCTGCCGTTGTCGCTGACTTGGATGAGATCCCGACCGCCGCTTTCGACTGCCACCGTAACGGCGGTGGCGCCAGCGTCCAGAGCGTTTTCCACCAGTTCTTTGACCACCGAAGCCGGCCGTTCGATCACCTCGCCCGCGGCGATCTTATTGCGCACATCCTCAGCCAGAACCTTGATCCTGCCCATGCTCAATACCGGAAGATGGATCCGCTGATGAACTCGCGGAT
The DNA here is from genome assembly GCA_964463825.1 of uncultured Candidatus Cloacimonadota bacterium. GTDB lineage: Bacteria > Cloacimonadota > Cloacimonadia > Cloacimonadales > Cloacimonadaceae > Syntrophosphaera. The sequence goes on from CAYXEF010000037.1 coordinate 3,759, forward strand.
GATGGAGTTGTAAGGCACCAGAGTGTCCGGGATGTCTCGGACGTAGGAGAGCAGGCCCAGGAGCCGCCGGGCCTCGAAATAGGCGGCGGTGCTGCGGGGCACCGAGAGCAGATGTTTCCAGGCGTGTTTGCGCAGGATGCCCAGTTCATAAGTAAGGCTGCTGTTGAACATATAATCGGCGTTTTCCTGAAAGGGAAAGATGTTCTTTTCCTCGCCTTCGCGGACCAGATGCCAGCGCAGCAGCGTCTCGGTGGCCGTGTAACCGCGGTAGCGCTGGTCGCGGATGATGCGCCGCAAAAGGCGGCAGTCGGTGGTGGCCACGCGGTTGTGGTAATCGATATTCAGCTGGTTGAGCGCGCTGACGTAGATCTTGGCTTTACGGGAGGCGGGAATGGCCGCGGTGAGTTGATCATTGAGCCCGTGAATGCCTTCCATGACGATCACGTCATTCTCGCCCAAACGGATGCTGTGATTGCTCTTGCGCCGAATGCCGCGGGTGAAGTCATAATGCGGAAGTTCCACTTCGTCACCGGACAGCAGCTGGGTGAGTTGCAGGTTTAGAAACTCCAGATCCAGCGCGTATATGGATTCGAAGTCAAAATCTCCGTCATCCTTGCGCAGGGTTTTGTCGCGGTCGATGAAGTAGTCGTCCAGCCCGATGACTATGGGTTTGGCTTTGCTGGCCTTGAGTTGGACGGAGAGGCGTTTGGCGAAGGTGGTCTTGCCCGATGAGGAGGGTCCGGCGATCAGGATAAGCTTGATCTGGCGCCGGTTGGCTATGTCCGTGGCAATCTCGGCGATTTTCTGCTCATGCAGCGCCTCCTCGACCAGGATGAACTCCGAGATGTCGTAGTTGTCGGTGAGTTTATTGACATCCAGGATGTTGTGCACGCGCAGGATATCCAGCCATTTGTCGTGCTCCTGGTGCAATTGAAAAAGTTTGCGGGGCAGCCGGAAAGGCTTGCTGACCTTGACCTGGTGCCCGGTGGGGAAGCGCAGGATGAAGCCGGGCTCGTGCCAGGCAATGTCGAATTCCCGTGTCCGGCCGCTGCTGGCAGCCAGCGGACGGAGGAAGATGTCGTAATACTTGCCGCAGCGATACAGCGACACCTCTTCCCGATAACCGTACTGGAGATTGCGGACCACGTCCTTGCGTCCCATTTGGCGGAAGATCTCCACCGCCTCGGTTGCGCTGACACTCAGTTTCTCGATGGGCATGTCCGCGTCGACGATGCGGCGCATCTCGGCCAGCACTTTTTCACAATCGGACTCGGTCCAGGTGTGGGTATTGAAAACCTCGCAAAAAACGCCGTCGGCGATGGAATGCTCCACCACCAGCGTGTGTAGATTGCCCAACAGATTGTAGACCGCCTTGGCCAGCAGGAAGATCACCGTGTCCTGATAGATGCGGGCGCCTTCAGGATGGCCGAAGCTGACGCAATCCACCAGTGTCCCGGGCTGGGGTATATAATCTTCATTGACATATTCCACATGGTCTATTTTGTAGCCTAACACCAGTTCCGGATCGATATCCGTACCGCGCAGCAGCGTCTTCAGGGGCTGGGGCGTGTCAGGTTCGATCTCGCTGTGTCGCTTGCCGTCCAATCTCAGGTCGATGCGCATGCCGTGATTCCTTAGCACTTATTGTCCCCGCACGGAGTAACCGGCCGGGAAATTACCAACAATTTAAGCCTGCGGGATAAGTCAAGCGAAACACATACCCGCAAGCAGACTGAGGAGCGAAGATGAAAAAACTCACCGGAAAAAAACTCGTGGCCCGCGAGGCCAAATATCTGGCCGGGATCACCGGCGGCGCGATTCTGGTCGCCATCGGCTACGCCTGGTTCCTGATGCCCTACAACATGGCTCCGGGCGGCGTGGGCGGCCTGGCCCAGGTGCTCAATTTTTACCTGCGCATACCTCTCGGCGTATCCATGATCCTGCTTAACCTGCCGCTCTTTGTGATCAGTTTCATCTTTATCGGCAAAGCCTTCGGCGCCAAGTCCGTCTACGGCATGCTCATCTCCTCCCTGTTTACCGACCTTTTGCATATCCGCACCCTGCATTCGCTGGGCTGGATGGATCTGGCCCATTACACTCATGTCTTCCAAGGGCGCATCATCTACGCCTATCTCGGCCCGGATGATCTGCTGCTCTCGGCGATCGCCGGCAGCGTGATGCTCGGACTGGGGCTGGGCATCATCTTCAAGTCCCGCGGCTCCACCGGCGGCACGGACATCCCCGTGGCCCTGATCAAGCAGAAATCCGGCCTCTCCATCGGCAGCGGCTATTACATCGTGGAATCCGGCATTATCCTTGCCGTGGCGATCCTGCTCAAGGATCCCAAGATACTCATCTGGGGCTATATCAATCTCTTCATCACCACCAAGATCACCGACCTCGCCTCCGAAGGCCTGCCTTACATCAAAGGGGTTTACGTGATCTCGCCCCAGGTGGATGAGATCAAGGAGGAGATCTACAGCGAGCTGGAGCGCGGAGTCACCTTCTTCAAGGGCTACGGGGGATATGAGAAGACCGAGATCGACGTCCTCTTCTGCGTGCTCAACCGCCGCCAGGTGCCCCAACTCACGGACATCGTCAAGGACATCGACCCCGAGGCCTTCATGATCGTCACCGATGTCCATGACGTCCTCGGCTACGGCTTCCGCTCGCGCAAACTCAATCTCAGCGGCTGACGGACGGATCAGCGTGCGCCGATACATGGAACACCGGTTTCCGGGGTCCCCAAAGCCACGCGGAGTGGGGGATTGGGGTGGTCATCCGGTAGGTCGTGCCAGATTCATCTGGCATGGGCTGCAGATCAGGTTTCACCGGATAAATCCGGCGGTCCGACCAGATAAATCTGGTGTTCCATTGCCGTCACGCTTCCACGTTTCCACCTTTTGCCGCGCCAATGTCATCCCGGGCTTGACCCGGGATCCAGTCTTTTCCACCTTTCCACGCCATCTCTGCTCTCTGCTCTAATTCCACGCCCCTGTTCAACTGCTCTACCCTTGTGTCTGGTTCCGGGGATGCCGGAAAAGGATGTGTTGAGGCTGTTGCCGTAGCGTCGGCTTGATCTGTTGTCGGAGATTGCCAAAGCTCCGCTATAAGAGGAGGATCAGCGTTGCGGAGGATTGGCATCCCCCGGTTACATCTTTTATTGGAGCAGATCCAAAATGCCCTGGCAGAGCTCTTGCGAACGCCGCTCGGATTCGCTCTCGGTGTAGACACGGACGATGGGTTCGGTGCCACTCTTACGGATATGGATCCAATGATCGGAGGCCGTGGCTTTGACCCCGTCGCGGAGATCCAGCTCATAACCCTTGAGATGGGACTTGATCTGCTCTAAAGCCGTGTCCATGCGCTCGGGAGGAAGTTCGGCCTTGCCTTTGGCGATATAAAAACGCGGCAGGCCGGCCACAGTTTGGGATAGCGTTTGCCCGCTTTCGGCCAGCAAGCCGAGGATGAGTGCCATACCGGTGATAGCGTCTCGGGTGTAGTTGATATCCGGGCAAATGATGCCGCCGTTACCTTCGCCGCCGACCGGTGATCCAAGCTGCTGCATGAGTTTGCCCACATTGATCTCCCCGACTTTGGCGCGGTGCACGCTGACGCCGAAGCGCCGGGCGATGACGTCCGAGAGCATGGAAGAAGAGAGATTGACCACGATTGGCCCCGGTTTCTTTGGCAGAATAAAGAGTTCGGCCAGGGCGACCGAGTATTCCTCGCCGATGCAGGCGCCGGTATCGTCCACGCAGGAGAGCCTGTCCACGTCGGGATCGGTGGCGAAGCCCAAGTCCGCCTGGTGCTCTTTGACGGCCTCTTCCAACTGGCGGAGATTCTCGATGAGCGGTTCGGCTGGATGGGCGAAGACGCCGCTGGGCTCGGAATTGATGCCGATCACCTCACAGCCCAGTTCAGCCAAAAGCAAGGGCGAAACAAGCCCGCCGGCGCCATTGACGGAATCTAGGACAACCTTGAAACGCCGCCGGCGAATGGCTTCCGAATCCAGGAGAGGCATGGCAAGAATTCGATCGATGTGATACCGCGAGCCGTCGGGGTCTGCCTCCAGCCTTCCCATACCACGCCAGTCCTGCCAGAGAATATCCTGCTCCACCGAGGCCAGAAACCCGGCGGCTTTGTCGGCGGCCAGAAACATGCCGTCGCCATCGACGAACTTCATGGCATTCCACTGGGGCGGATTGTGGGAGGCGGTGATGCTGATGCCGCCCTGCGCCGCGTGTTTGAGCACGTTGAGCAGCACCGTCGGGGTGGCCACAATGCCCAGATCCACCACGTCGCAGCCCACGGAGAGCAGAGCGCTGACCACGGCGTTGAGCATGGCGGGGCCGGTGGTGCGGGAATCCCGGCCCACTACGATCTTGGGTCTGGCGTCGCGGGGCGCGGGATTGAGGGTACGCGAGCTGATGAAAAGCCCGAAACGCGCCGCGTAGCGCATAACGAGCATGGGGTTCAGGGTGTCCGCGAAGACGCCCCGAACCCCGCTGACGCCGGTCATTAACTTGCTCATCGCGCGTTAATAGCCGTATTTATACCTGTTGTCTATGATCTTGGAGTCTTTGCGCAGTTGCTGCCACCAGCGGTTAAAGGCTGCGTCTTCCAGGCGCTTGCGCAGTTCGTCCTGCTTGGCCTTGTCTTGGTTGAAGGCCTTGAAGTCCGGCTTGTTGCGCGTTTCCGCGTAGATGACGAAGGGGCCTTCCTTGGTGGTGATCAACTGGGAGTACTCGCCGCTGTTCAAAGCGAGAGCGGCTTTACTGAAATCCTCGTTGATGGCGTTGACCGTGGGGATGTAGGCTTTCATCTTGTGTCCGGCAAGGTCGATGATCTTCCAGCCTTCGGCCTCGGCGACGCGTAGCCAGTCCGACTGGGGCACGCGCCTGACGAATGACTCTGCCTTGGCTTTGACATCAGCGACTTTTTTCTTCTTCTCCAGGTCATACTTGATCTGCAGTTTCTTGGTCTCGAAGTCCTCGTAGTAAGTCTTCTCGTTGGCGTCTACCTGCGCCACTACGATTTTTTCCTGACCGCCCATGTTGACGAGGAAGGCTTCGGAGACGCTGCCGGCCTTCTTGTTCTTCATGAATTGATAGAGCCCAGCGTGTTGGCCGATGGTTTCCATGCTTTCCTTGTCGTGGGCCAGCCAGGGCGAGGTTGTGACTTCCAGTTTGAGTTCTTTGGCGGCAACGTCGATACCCTTTTTCTTGATTAGTTTGGCAGCGGCTTCCGCTTGTTGCCGCAGCTGGTTGCGGGTGCGCTCGGAAGTCTTGACGCTGAACAGGATGTGGCTGGCGCCGATCTTTTCCTCACCGGGGATGGTGGAGAGGATGGAATCGCACTTCACGATATGCCATCCGAACTGGGTTTGGAAGGGCTTGGAGATCTCGCCGACCTTGAGTGCGAAGGCCACGGCGTCAAACTCCGGTACCATCTGGCCTTTGCCGAAGGTGCCCAGAGAGCCTCCCTGCTGGCCGGAACCCGGATCCTCGGAATATTCCAGGGCCAGTTCGGCGAAGTTTTCGTTCTTCTTGGTCAGGCGGTTGTAGATGTCGTCGATGTCCAGTTTGATATCGTTGTAATCCTGATCCGAGGGTTTAATCTCGAAGGAGATGTATTTGAGGCGGGAGGCGGGGCCTTTTTGGAATTCCTTATCTTTATTATCTTCGTAATATTTCTTGATCTCGGCATCGGAAACATAGACGGAATCGGCTTGGTTGAAATCGAACCAGATGGCCTTGCCGGTGACGGTATCGTTGTCCTTGGCGTATTCGGCTTTGAGGCTGTCGGCGTTGATACCGGCCTGGCTCTTGATCTTGTCCTGCAGTTTCTTGCGGGGCAGGTAGACCTTCATGTAGTTGTAGAGCTGGACCTTGAACTCGGGGATGTTGTTCAAGGCCTCGAAATACTTCTTACGGTCGAAGACGCCGTTGGTCTGCAGGTTCTCGTTCTGCAGGATGTCCTGCGGGATGTCGTTTTCCATGGCGTTCTTGATCTCGGCTTCACTGACCTTGATGCGGTTTTTCTTGACCTGTTGGTTCCACAGGGCTTCATTGACCAGTTCTTCCCAGGCGGAATACTCGATCTGGGAGCGCATGCGGTCGTCCACCTGCTGCCCCTGATCCTGATAGCGCTGTGTGATCTCCTGGATCTTTTGGCTATACATCTGCGGGGTGATCTTGGTGCCGTTGACCTTACCCATAAAGGCGCCACTGAAGAGGGTGCCCTCGATCAGGCCGCGGATGCCGAAATAGCCTCCGGTGCCGGCCAGACCGAGGATAAAGGCGATAGCCACCACATAGACGATGACCTTTTGTTTCTTTCTAAGGCTGTCGAGCATTTATTTCCTCACTTTTAATGCTGATAAGCGTTTGAGAAAGCCAATATTTTGGGAGGCGCTTTTTCTGCAAGGGATTTTTATACTTCGGCCTTGTAGAGAAAGCCCAGACCCAGGATGGTGAAGAACGCGTTGGGCAGCCAGGCTGCCAGAATGGGCGGGATGACGCCGTTGTAGCCAAGGCTCTGGATGATGCGCACAATGATCAGGTAGAGAAAACACACGACCAACCCCAGCAAGAAAACCAGTCCCCGCCCGCGGGAACGGGTGTTGGAAGTGGCAATGGGCAGGAAGAAAAAGATCACGATCAGGTTGGTGAGCGGAAAGGCGATCTTCATATGCAGGTCAACCACCTCGCGGTTGGTGTCCTCCCCCATCTTTTTGAGCCGGGCGATGTAATCCCGGAGTTCCATAAAACTCAGAGACAGGGTCTTTTTGGTGATGCGCACGAAGTCCTCCGGTTTGACGTCGATCAGCGGCAGATCGGTGCGGGGATAGTATGCGTAGGCAGTCTGCAGGCCTTTATCGAAGCGTCGGATCTCGCAATCCTGCAGGATCCACTTGCCGTCCTGCCAGATAGCTGAGGAGGCTGTCACGCGCTGTGCGATCTCCTTGTCCTGGGGATCCAGCTGGGTGAGGTCAATGACGCGCAGGCTGTTTTGGTAGCCGTCGAAGAATCCGAAGTAGTAGAAATCGTCATGCCGGCCCTGGTAATGGATGCGGGCTTTGAGCATGGTGTCCTCTTCCTGCTCGCCCTTGATCTGCACATTATACACGTGGGCACGGGTCTTCTCCGCCCAAGGCAGGACAAACTCGCCGAACAATGCCACCCCGATGCTGAGCAGGAAACCGATGACAAACAGCGGCAGCATGGCGCGTTTGATGCTCACTCCGGCGGCGCGGATGGCTACGCTTTCGTTGTGCTTGGAAAGGCCGTTCATGAGAAAGAGCCCGGTGATCAGCACGCCCACTGGACTTGTCAGCACAAAAATGTAGGGTATGCGTAAGAGATAATAGAATAGCCCGAGATCCAGTGAAGCGCCGCTGCGCAGGAGGCGGGGCAGGTTGTCGATCACGTCGATGACGATCATGACAGCCGCGAAGGCGAAAAAGATGATGGCGAAGGTCTTGAGAAATTCGCGGGTCAGATACTTGTCCAGAATACGCATTTCCGCCTCAGTGTATGAGTTCGTCCGGAGCTTGTTGGCCTTTTCCCATTCGATGCGAGAGGCGCCAGCTGAGGAGGTTGAGGTTGACCAGCTGTTTTTCGTGGATGCTGGCCCAGACGAGGTAGATCCCCAGCCCTAAAAAGATCAGGTTGGTGAGCCACATGGCCAACCAGGAACTCATCAGACCGCGGTCGGCCAGTTGTTCGCCACCTGTGAGGGCCACGTAATAGATGAGAAAGATCACCGAGGAGACCGAAAAAGCCATGCCGATGCCGCTGGTGCGCGTCATCAGGCCCAGAGGCACTCCGATCAGGACGAAAATGACTATGGCAAAGGAGAGCGCGAATTTCTTGTGGTATTCCACTTCCAGGGCGCGCAGGCTCTCCCCTATCTCCGTCTGGCGTCCGGTCGCGGATTGCAACATGGTGGCCAGACGGCGCTGCTCCACCTGAGTTTCGTAGCTCAAAGGCTTTTTGCCTGCCTGCTCCAGTTTTTGGGCGAGATTGACCAGCAGTTGTTGATTGGTGTCGAGCTCCGCCTGCTTGTCCCGCATGCCCTGGATGAGTTGCCGGTAGGTCATTTCCCGGTCGGAGCGATAAGTGCTCTCGCCGAAATCCCTGGCCACGGCCAGGTCTCGGATATAGACGCTGAACTGCTTAAACTGGCGCAAACTGTATTTGCCTTGTTCGCGTTCGTTGCGTTCGTGCATCTCGCCGTCCTTGAGGATGATCTGCAGACTGTTGCCCTGGTCCAATTGCACCAATTCGCCGCTGCGGGCCAGGATCACACGCGGGTAACGGGTCTGGCTGCGGTCGTAGATGAGGACATCGCGGAGTTCGTTATTGACATTCTCACCGGCGAACACAGTATAATCCATCAGGGTCGTATACTCGCCAGGTTTAATGATGGTCATCGGCCGGAAATAGGCGATCTTGACGGTCAGATTCTTCAGTTTGTGATTGGTATTAGGTAAAAAATAATGGTTGAAATAGACCATTAGTCCCGTGAGCAGAATGGCGGCCAGGCCAAGCGGCAGAAACATCCGGTAGATATTTATGCCGCTGGATTTTATGGCGATGATCTCGCGGTCCACGCTCATCCGCCCAAAAGCCAGGATCGTGGCCACCAGCACTGCCATGGGGATGGACAGCGCCAGCATGTAAGGCAGCGAGAGGGAAAACAGCTGCAGGACCGTGCCGGCATCCAGCTTCTTTTCTATGATCATGTTCAGGAGGTCGATCACCCGGTCGATCAGCAGCACGAAGGTCACCACCAACAGCGAGAGCAAAAATGGCACCACGTGTTCTTTCAGGATATAGCGGGGGAGAATCTTGGTCATTCCTGTCCCAGCATACCCAAGAGCTCACTCAGGCCGATGATCCGGATATTGGGGAACTTGTGCGCCTTCTCCAGTTTGGAACCCGGCTTCTCCCCCACGACCAGGTAATCCAGGCTGGCGCTCACTCCGCTGACGATCCTGCCGCCATGGTTCTGGATCAGTTTTTCCAGTTCCTGGCGCGAATAACCAGCCAGCGTTCCAGTGATGAGAAAGCATTGGTCTGCCAAAGTTTGGGATAGCTGCTCGCTGAAAAAAGTGAAATTGACTCCCAGGTCCCGCAGCCGTCCGATCAGAGCCAGATTGGCCGGGATCTGTAAATAGGCTTTTATCGCCCTGGCAATCTTGCCGCCCACCTCTTTGACCTGTAAGAGGCTTTCTTCCGGGGCTGCGATCAGGGCGCTCACATCTCCATAAAACTCCGCCAGGTGGCGTGCCGTGACATTGCCCACATAGCGGATCCCCAGCGCAAAGAGCACACGGTCGAAGTTCCTGCTTTTCGAGGTTTCGATAGCCTGTTTCAGGTTCTGGGCTGATTTAACGCCGAAGCGGTCCAGCTGCGCCAGCCGATCGTAGTCCAGGGTGTAGATGTCGGCAATGCCGTGGATCAGTCCTTGTTCCAGCAATCTGGCTACCAGGCTTTCGCCCAGACCGCTTATGTCCATGGCGTCTCGCGAGGCGAAATGCTCGATCCGGCGTTGTACCTGAGCCGGGCATTGGCTGTTTGAGCAATAGCGTATGGCCCCCTCTTCGTCGCGCTCCAACTGACTGCCGCAGCCGGGACAGCCGGAGACAAAGCCGATGGGAGCGGCTCCGGGCTGGCGGAGTTCGAGATTAACCCTCAGGATCTTGGGTATGATCTCGCCGGACTTGATCAAGCGCACCATATCGCCCTCATGCAGGTCCAGCCGGCGGATCTCGTCCTCATTGTGCAAAGTGGCGCGGGAGACCGTGCTGCCGGAGATAAAAACCGGCTCCAGGATCGCCACCGGGGTCACCGCTCCTGTGCGTCCCACCTGGTATTGCACCTCGAGCAGGCGAGTTTCCTTTTCCTCCGGCTTGAACTTATAGGCGACAGCCCACTTGGGGCTTTTGGCCGTATAGCCCAGCCTTCTCTGGAGCTGCAGCTCGTTGACTTTGACCACCACCCCGTCGATCTCGTAAGGCAGGCTGTAGCGCTGTTTCTCCCAAGTGTCGCAGAATTCCTGCAGATCTTGGTAGGACTCGCACAGGCGATACTGCCTGTCGGTGGGAAAGCCCTGCCGATCCAGCCAGGCCAATAGCTCCGTCTGCGTGGCCGGAGGCAGCTGTTCCTGATAACCCACGGTGTAGAAAATGGCCTGCAACCGTCGCTGCTTTACCAACTCCGCGTCTTTGAGTTTGATCGAACCGGCGGCGGCGTTGCGAGGATTGGCGAAGGGCCGTTCTTCATTGGCCTGGCGCTCTTCATTGAGGCGGAGAAAGTCCTGGGCGGCGATATAGATCTCCCCGCGGATCTCGACCGGATGCGGATGCGGGATGGAGCCGGGGATGGAGGGCAGGACCCGGACATTTGAGGTCACCACTTCTCCCGTCTGACCGTCTCCGCGCGTGGTCGCGTATCTCAGCTGTCCCTGTTCGTAGTAGAGGCTGATGGAGAAGCCGTCGATCTTGAGTTCCGCGCAGAGCGGAGGCAACCAGCCCAAATCCTCGGCCAGTTTGGTGCTCCAGGCCTGCAGTTCCTCAGGCGTATAGACATTGTCCAGAGAGTACATGCGGGCTTTGTGCGCGATGGTGTCCGATCCGGGGCTGAGGTCGCTGCCGATTTGCTGCAGCGGCGATTCCAGGCCTTCCTCCTCACCCAGCTGGGCTTCCAGCTCGCGCAGGCGCCGGACCAACATGTCATATTCATAGTCGGAGATGGCGGGATCGGCTTTCTTGTAATAGAGCTGATTGTGGCGCTCGATCTCCGCCCGCAGGCGCGCTATCTCTTGTTTCTTCTCAATATTCATAGTTCATATTGCTCCGGGCGGCGGTCCCGGAAAGCATCGTTGCGCTCGGTGACAGTCTTGTCTTTGGCCAGATCGGGATCTATCGCGCAGGTACGCAGGCCGGTTTCGCTATCCTCCATACGGACCAGGATCTCGCCCCTGGTGCCGATGATCTGGCTCTGCCCGGTAAAGGACAGGCTCACGCCGCAGCTGCATTCAGTGCCGGTGCGGTTGGCGGTGAGCGAAAAGACGCGGTTTTCCAGCGAGCGGGTGAGCATGGCCTGCTGGCACCAGGGCAACACCAGATTGGCCGGATGGCAGATGATTTGCGCCCCCCGCAAAGCAAGTGTGCGTGCGGCTTCCGGAAACTGCCAGTCAAAACAGATCATCAACCCCACCCGGACTCCGTTTTTGGCCGGAAACACCCGCAATCCCGTATCCCCCGGCGCGAAGAAAAGCATCTCCCGGTTAAAGAGATGGGCCTTGCGATACAAATGCCGGCTGCCGTCCGGATTGACCAGCGCACAGGAGTTGTAAAAGACATCCCCGGCCCGTTCCGGAAAGCCGTAGACGATGCTGCAGCCTCGCTCGCGGGCCAGACCGCCAAACAGCTCGCAGGACAGCCCGGCGGGAAATTCCTCGCTGACCGAAGCCACTTCTTCCGCGCTGGAGAACAGATAACCGCTGGTGCACAGTTCCGGCAGCACGACCAAATCAGTCTCTAGGTCCTTTACATACAACTCCAGGCGAGCCAGGTTCTCTTGCAGGTCCAATAGCTTCGGTGCAAACTGGAGCACCGTAACACGGTATTTCATCTTTTTATACTCCAAGGCTGTTTACGTGCCATTCTTTACAAGGCCTGTTGAGGTCAAGTCTTTTATCCTTCCCCCAAGTATGACACGATCCTCGCCCCCAAGATACAAAGCCACAGTTATATGGCGTCGTTGATAATCTCGGCTTTCGGATCGGATAGGTATTGGCCGGCTTCCCGCATCACGTAACGCACAAATGACAAAGTGGCTGCAAAGTCTTCAGGATCAGCTTTTTCCCGGATTCTGAGCTCCGGCTGTGGCCGTGTAGCCCAGCTGCGTTTTATCAGCCCCGTCCAGACAGGATCGAGGTTCTGGCTGGCCCAAGCTGCTCCGGAGATCTTGGAACCGGGAAAGCCATTAAGATAATCGTGCAGCATGCGGCAGTAACTCAAGACGATAAAGCCTTGATAGAACCGGTTGTTGTATTGCCCGGGATCAGACAGGATCTCATTGCCCCAGTTGAAGAGGACATCCAGCATCTCCCGTCTCAGATCAGCTGTCGGAACCCTGGGTATAAACGTGTCTGGCGCGGGACCGCAGAGTGTCAACCCCTTTTCCCGCAAGATCCAGCGTACCAGAAGCGTATTGCAATGCCCGGACCGGCAAAGGCAGTTCGAGCCGTTGTCCAAATACCAGAGAGGCTTTCCGCTTTGCGTAAGATCCCTGAGTCGCCCCTCCGGGAAATACGAACCCTCCAAGTGCTGCGCCCAGCTGTGCGGCAACCGAAAGACAGCCTGATGCAGGTTTTGCAACCTCTCGACTTCATCCGCGCTCAATTCCTCCCGGATCACGACGATAAAGTCCGCGTCGCTGTGCTCATCGTATCCGCCCAAAGCGAATGAGCCCTGTAAATAGGCTCCTGTCAGCTTCTGCCCCAATTCCCGGTGAATCCCGTCAACCAGCGTTTTCAGTACATCGTACAGTTCAGGAAAAGGAATCGGATTCTGCATCGGTCTCCCCTTACTCGACCACTGCCTGCACTTTGAAGAACATGCTATCCGGTTCCGGAACCGGCGGAGTGCAGATGTAGACAAGATCCGGGGTGGTGCCCAGCAGAACGAAGCCTGCATCCGGCAAGGCGGAGAAGTACACATTGTAAGCGCTGGCAGTAAGCGGTACACCGAGTGTCGATTCCGTGACCGCTGACCAGGTGAGCTGGAAGTCTGGGCCAGCTCGGGTGATGCTCAGATCCTCCGGCGTCGCGGGCACCGCGGGCTGGTCCGCAAAGGCCACCGCGCAAGCCAGGGAGGCTCTGATCACTTCGGCGCAATAGCTTGGATGCAGATTGGCGACGAGGTCCTGCGTGCTATGATAGTAGGGCGAAAACTGGTCTTCGAAGAAGTAGATGGCGGGATATCCGCGCGACCAAAAGGGATAGCTATCGCTGTAGGGGCTGTTGGAGTAGCCGTAGTATGTTTCCAGAGCCGTAAACTGGGATGTGAGCCCGGCCGCGAAGGCGCTCTGTTGCAGGCATCCGTCGTAGGGCATCAAGCGCACCTGCCAGTCCGGCAGCGAATCCTGATTGGCGATCATGTCGTGATTGATCATCAGCCTGATGTTTTGGCCTGTGGCAATGGCGTTCTGCGCGTAATGAGTCGAGCCCTTGAGACCCACCTCCTCGGCGGCGAAGGTCACGAAGCGGATCGAAGCCTTCGGCTGAAAGCCGCTCTGGGTAAGCACCCGCGCCATTTCCAGCGTGGCGACGGTACCGCTGGCATTATCATCCGCCCCGGGCGCAAAGAGATATTGATTGCCGTCATTGGAGCGGGAATCGTGGTGTCCGCCCACGATCACATACTCGTTCGGATACTCCGTCCCGGGCAGCGTGGCGATCACATTGTACTGCGTGGTGTTGTTGTAACTGAAGGGCTGCAGCTGCGCGTCCGCGAGGCCATAATTCAGAAAGAGCTGCCGGATGCCCTCCGCCACCTGCAAGCGGTTCTCCGCCAGCGCGTAGCGGGTCTGGAAGTCTTGCAGATACTGAAGTTTGACCAACACGGAATCTATGCTGACAGCGTTCACCAGATCGGTTACAACATTGCGCGAGTCAACCGGCAGAGCCAGAGCCGACCTGGATCCGACCAAGCGCAGGGGCTCCAGATTCAGTGGAGAGAAGGGATAGCGGATCAATTCGGCCAGTTCGGTCTCGTCCCACTCGCTGGCGATCAGGCAGCCGGAATCCAGTTCCAGCAAGACCGACCCCGCCTGCCCCAATTCCCGTTCTGCGTCGGATCTGGCAGCCACCAGATAGAGCCGTGTGTCGGGAGGATAATCCGCCACTGCGGACGCGGGGATCATCGGATCCGGGAGGGCGGGCTCGATGGCGATCAGCTGGCTGTGGTCGTAATACAGGACTCCGTAACCCAACCTGGCGATGGTGCGCGCTTGATCCTCCCGCGCAAGTTCCGGCATCGCTGACTGCAGATCAAGCCTCGGGATCCCGACGATCCTCTGCCCGGCGGCCAAATGTGTGCCCAGCGCCAGCAGCAGCAACAGCGGTATTCTTGTCTTCATGGCAACTCCAGGGGCTTGGTCTGCACATCCAACCAAGCCAAATTCAGTTTTTTCTCTTGTTTGTGATTCTTCTTACAGCCTGCTGCTGTCAAGTAATAATTCGGATCAGGCGCAGACGGCGCCAGCCAGGGCTAGAAACAATCTATGCCGTACTATTCTCAGGATGCGCAACTGCAACCAGCGATAAAGGGCTGTCGGAAAGATTGCCATTGACAAAATTGCGCCCTTCTCAAAGTTGGCACTCAAAGAGTTCTACTTAAGGAGAATATCATGAAAGTAAGCAAACTTATGTTAGTGATCCTGGCCCTGGTGGCCATGCTGGCCTTTGCCTGCAAACAAAAGGCTGAGGAAGCCCCGGCCGACACCATGATGGTCGAGACCGAAGAAGTCCAGATGGATCCCATCGACCAATGGTCCGCCGATGTCAAAGTCGTCGTTGAGAAGTGGGAAGCCAAGACCGCCACTGCCAAACTGACCATGGCAGAGATCGAAGAGTTCGCCGCCGAAACCAAGCCCCTCATGGAACGCGCCGCCTCTCTGGATCTGGAAGCCAAGGCCACCGAAGCCCAGGCCGCCATCATCAAGGACCTCAACGCCCGCATGGATGCGCTGAAGAAGATGTAATTCGGCTCAGGCCATTCATTTCAGGAGCCCGGATTCCCCGGGCTCTTTTTTTGTCACCCCTTTTAACACCAGATTCTACTGAGCCGGCTAAACCCGCTCCAGCGCTTGTTTGAGATCACTGACCAGGTCTGAGTAGTCCTCGATACCCACAGAGAGTCGCACCAAATCGTCGGTAATCCCAGCTTTCTGTTTATCTGCCTGGGATAATTTGGAGTGGGTCATGGAAGCAGGATGCTGTATCAGGGTTTCCACTCCACCCAAAGACACGGCCAGGGTAGCCAGTTCTACGCTGTTCATCAGAGTCCTACCCGCTTCCAAACCACCTTGCAAACCGAAAGAGATCATCGCTCCCGGCCCATCTTGTTGTCTTTTTGCCAGTTCATACTGGGGATGAGATGGCAACCCGGGATACAGCACCCAGGCGACCTTGGCATGCTGTTGCAGGAACTCAGCGATTTGCCGGGCATTCTCCTGGGCTCTTTCCATGCGCAAGGCAAGAGTCTTCAAACCCCGACTGACCAGAAACGCCTGGTGGGGATCCATGTTGCCGCCCATGTTGGTCATTACTCCAAACAGGTATTGGTGCGCTTCCGCTGTTTTGGTGACTATGACTCCGCCTACAACGTCGGCATGACCGTTGATGAACTTGGTGATGGAATGCAAGACTACATCTGCTCCCAGTTCCAGGGGACGCTGCAGATAGGGCGAGCAGAAAGTGTTGTCGACCACCAACAGGATGCCGCGCTCATGCGCAATCCTGGCGCAAGCTGCGATGTCGGTGATCGAGATGGTGGGATTTGCCGGAGTCTCTATGTAAAGAAGTTTCGTATTAGCCTTGATGGCCGCTTTGACCAAGTTGATATCCGAAGTGTCGACAAATGTCGATTCCACGCCAAAGCGGGCGAAATGCTTCTCCAGAACACCCCGCGATGGCCCGTAAACCGCGGCGGAGGATACGATATGGCTGCCTGCTCCCAGATACCCCATATAGATAGTGGTGACAGCCGCCATTCCGCTGGCCAATGCAATACCGCCCGCACCGCCTTCCAAGCTGGCAACCGCGTCCTCCAAGGCACGGTTGGTAGGATTGCCCAGCCGAGTATAAATATAATCACCACAAGTCCCCGAGAAGCAATCTGCGCCATGCTCAGCTGATTCGAAAGCGAAGGTGGACGTCTGATAGATGGGAGTTATAACAGCATGACTCGGTTCCGGTTTGTGCCCGGCGTGGATCAGTTTGGTATTGAATCTGGAGTTCATTTCCATGGTAAACCTCTTTGCACAGTGTAATAATGTCGGCTATGACACCACATTATTCGCGCAGCGCAAACGGTCAAGGCAATCTTCATTCTGCCCGGATCCCCCGGGCTCTTTTTTTGCATTAACAAAACGCCGGGAGGATGAGTCCCGGCGCGTAGTAGTGGGCGGTTTACCCAGCGATCAGCCTATGCTGTCGCCAGTACTTCAATTATCATGCCGGCGCGGATTGTGATAGCGGGGATAACGAGCCGGATGCTGCTGTCTGGGGTAGACGGCCAGATGGGTCAGAGCGTCCTCCCAGAGCAGCGCGGAGCCGATGCTCCCCTCCGCTTCCAGGCGCAGTTCGGTTCCCAATCCGACACCCGGAAAGGACTCCACCGCGAAGCTGCCCAAACCGGCTTGCCAGCTCTCGAAGCGCTCCGGATCCACCGGCTCCGCCTGCCGCTTTTCGAGCAAAGCGTCCATGATGTAGCTGCGGACGATCTTGTCATGCAGGTCCCGCCAGACAACAGGCAGGGAAACCAGATCCAGGCCGGCAAACGCGCCTCCGATCTGCACATAGATCCCACATTGCCCCTCAAGCAGCGGGAAAGCCCCAAGCAAGCGCTCCAGATCACGCTCCCGCGCCGCGTAGGCGTCGGACATCGCACCAGTGGGGGAATGGGTGCCATGCTCGGCATGCATTTTGTCGATATCGTCCCACACCTTACCCTGGTCGGAGCGGTATCCGCCATGTCCGCGCAGGTTTTGAGACACCGATTCCGCCTTGCCGGAACGGATGCGGGGGGACATCACATGGTCCGACTCCCGGAACATGTTGCCGCTGCTATAGTGCCAGCGGCCGGCCTCGGTGCAACTGACGGGAACGACGAGCTCCGTCCCGCCCGCCACGAGGACCGAGGTGTTGAGCACCCGGTTCTGCTTGGCGCCGATCAGTTCCTCGCCGTCCAGGATCAACACCGGAAGCTGGCCTTTGTTATTGACTTTGAGCTGGGGAACGCTGCCGTGTTCGCTGATTTCGCTGATTTCGACGTTGTGTTGTTGCAGGGCTTGATGCAAAGACAAATACTCGTGTCCCGCCGGATGGCGGCGAAACAGGGGCAAAATGGCCAGGCTGGATTCGTTCCGGCCGTTGTGGGCGTGGAACTCGCCGGCTTCTGTCATCAGTGCTTGTTGCATAGGAATTTCCTCCTGATTTGGGGTTTGCGGGGTAGGACCGCCGGTGCGGTCCGCTGCTTGCGTTTGGACATAAGAATCGCTCCTCTGTGATTCCGTTGGCGCGGAAGTGGTTGTGCAGAATGGCCCTAACCCTGTTTCCGCTTGGTGTGCGGCGTTAATGCCAGTTTTACCAGCCTCTCGGCTGGAGCCTTACAAATTGCCCCGACTTTGATTTTGGGCGGTGCCGGGAGCGGATTCCGCCTGGCTGAAAGAACTGAT
>CAYXEF010000038.1:0-21194 GCA_964463825.1 uncultured Candidatus Cloacimonadota bacterium
AAAAAGGCGCCGGCCTTGGGGCCAGCGCCTTGTCCGGGCTATGGGCTGTTTATTGGATCACGATTTCTTTTTGGGGACTGGGTTCCTTCTTGGGAATGGTCAGGCGCAGTACGCCGTCTTCCATTTTGGCGTTGATCCTGGTCACCTCGCCGTTTTCCGGCAGGAGCAGGTTGCGCCGGTAGCTGCCGCTGTAGCGCTCGCAGCGATACATGGTGCCTTTGTGCTCTTCCTTGTTTTCGGCGCATTTGGCCTCGATCAGGAGCTGGTTGTCATGCACGGAGATCTTCACGTTTTCCTTGCGGAAGCCGGGCAGGTTGGCCAGGATCTCGTATTCCTTTTCGTGCTCGATGATGTCCATCGCCATGCTGCGGAAGTTCTCGTCGCCGTTCTCTTCCTGGAAGACCCGGTTGAAGAAGTCGTCAAAGATGCTGAGCATGGTGCCCATAGGCCTCAGTTCCTGTGACTTGTTGTAAGGTATGATCTTCATTTTATCCTCCTTTCAGGATTAGATTCTACCCATAATATAAACGGGTGTGGGAGAAAGGCAAGCAAAAAATTAGCAGTCCAGGTTATGGACTGCTAATTCTCTGCCAGGGGGGCTGAATCTATATGGTTAAGTTATTTCATTAAGAGCATCTTGCGCGTCTGGGTGAAATCATCCGCGCGCAGCCGGTAGTAATAAACTCCGCTGGCCACAGGCCGGCCTTGTTCGTCTTTGCCGTCCCAGACCAGTTCCATTTTGCCCTGGGGCGCAGAGCCCCTGAGCAGTGTCCGCACCAGCCGTCCGCGCAGGTCGAAGATCTGCAGGGTCACGCCGGCCGCGGGATCCTTGAGCCCGAAGGAGATGGCTGTGCTGGGGTTGAAGGGATTGGGGCGGTTTTGGCTGAGGAAGTTCCGGGTGACAGGTGTGACCTCATCCCCGGAAGCGGTGGCGGGGAGGGTGGTGAAACGGCTGATCTGCGAGTAGGTGCCGCAGCCCGCGACGTTGGAGGAACAGACCCGCCAGTAGTATTGGGTGTTGGGTTGCAGCCCCTCCACCAGCGCGGAGTTGGTGGTCAGGTTGGCTAAGTTGAAATCGGGATCCGTGAACCAGGGATCCTGGTCGATCTGGAGATTGTAGCAGGATGCCAAGGTTACAGGGGTCCACTGGAACATAATGTCCCACGGCAGTCCGGTGGCCATGTGGGGCGGATGAACAAGAATGGGGGCGGTGGGGATCTCGGTGATGTTGCCGGTGGTGAAGCTCATGGTCTGGCAATAGGGTCCGATGCCGATCTCGGAGATGCTGCACAGGCGCCAGTAGTGGGTCTGGAACGGCGTCAGGGAAGAGAGTTGGTAGGAATTGCCGGGGTAGTTGAGTTCATTGACCACATAGCTGGCGAAATTGGGATCGGTGGAGACCTGCAGTTCGTATCCGGTCACGCCGGGGACGGCGGTCCAGGTCAGCAGCGGATTGGTGGGAACGTTGACCGCGCCGTCGGCAGGATAGGTTCCTTCGGGGATGGCCATTTCGCTGATGATGGTGAAGGGGTAGGCGTTGCTGTCAAACTGACCGTTGGAATTCTGGGTGAGGCGGATGTGCATCTGGCCGGAGTTGAGGACGGGGACGTTGGTCCAGAAGTAATTGCCGTTGTTGGGGGCGGAATTGGAAAGCAGGATCCAGGTATCGCCTCCGTCCGTGCTGTAATGGATGCTCAGGGTGCCGGTCAGGTTTTTGGCTTTCCAGGTCAGGGTTTTATTGCTGCCGGAGAACCAGGTTTCGCCGCCGTGGGGGTAGGTGAGCTGGATCTCCGAGACCTTGACCTTGAAGCTGATGGTCTCGCCGGCGACGCCGATGTCATAGAGGTTGAGTCCGCCGGGGGCGTTGTTGCTCAGAAAGCCGTTGGGGCTGGTGGCTTCGCTGAGTTCGGTGCGCTCGTTCTGGGCGGAGAAGGCGGCCATGCTGAGGGAGCCGTTGGTGGAGTTGTTAGTGCCGTAGGGTCGGTAGATATACAGTTCGTCAGGCGGGCCCTGGGCGTTGCCGCTCTCCTGGGTGTTGAGGCGGTAAACCAGCAATCCCTGTCCCGGCAGGGTGTGATCGTAGTTGGCCGAGGGACGTCGGTATTCCAGGAGGTAATACTCGTTGGTGCGCCAGCTGGCAATGCGCCAGATGTTGTTGGTGGCGCTGGTGGCGACCGGTGAAAGGGTGTAGCTGCCGGAGACGGTGATGTTCGGGACGGTGTTGATCCACTCGCCGTAGTTGTATTTCATCCAGGCGCTCATGTGCTGGGGCGGGTTGGTGTTGCTGGCCATGAGGTCCCAGCTGCCGACGGGTGTAATGCTCGTGTCTTCATAACGATAGAGATCCGGGGCGCCCAGGCTGTGGAACATTTCGTGGGCCAGGACGCTGGCGCCGTCGCCGAGGGTCGAGGTCTCGAGTTGGAAATTGAAATCCCAGACACGTTTGCCGTGGATCTGGGCATTAACTGTGTAGAGCACCCAGCGGTGGGGCCAGAGCAGCTCGGCCCAGCCGTCCGGCGAACCTTTGATGATGAAGCAGGTGTTGTCCACATAGCCGTCATTGTCGCCGTCGATGATCAGATCGCTGGGTACGGTCGGACCCACGGCGTTGACGGCCCGCAGCAGCAATTGGTGTTCGCGCTGGGTGCGGTCGCTGTCGCTGGTATAGCCGTTGGGATTGGCGGGGCTGTAGATCCGGAAGTAGCCGCGGGGATGGATGTCCGTGTAGCAGAGGATGTTGGTGCCGTCGGGCGGGGGGTAGAAACTGGACTCCACGTTTAGCTGGTTGTAGGAGGCTTCGGTGAAATAACGCCGCATGGAGTTGCCGTCGGGGTTGTTGAACATATCGTCGTAGAGGGTGATGGGGGTGGTGAAATCGGGGTCGTCGGAGAACTTGATAAAGATGACGATGTTGTTGAACTGGCCGGTGTGGGGGGATTTGGCATCGCTGTAATCGCGCATCCCGGCATAGCGCCCGTATTTTTGGGCGATCAGGCGGGAGGACAGATTGATTCCGGGTTGCAATCCGCGCTGGCGGGGATCGTCCCGGCCCACGACCAGCTCGGTGGGAGCCACGCCCTCGCCTTCTGATCTGGCGTAGACATAGTATCCGGCGTCGTCCTGCACGATGGTGAATTGATCGGCATCGTGCAGCCAGTTGTGAAACTCATCGCCGCTGGCATAGATCTCCAGGCTGCGGCCGTCGGGCTGGGTGACGCGCACCGGGGTATTGGTCAAAGGCGCTGCGGCCAGGCCGGCGATGAGCAGGCAGGCCAAAAGCAGGGCTGTTAGTTTTGTGTGTCGCATGATTCCTCTATATAATACTGAGTTAAACGAAAAAACCGGCGCTTCGCCAGGGCACAAAATCCCTTTCAGGCAAAGCCATCTCTCATTAGTATACAAGATTTGTGCCACATCGGCAAGTATTTTCCGCGCAGTTCCGATTTCCCGCTTGCGGCACATTTGTATTGACGGATTTGGCTTGCCGCGGCAAAAGGGAACACAATACAGATTCCGCTGCCTTCCGGGCGGTGGGGGGGTAATTCCCGCTGCTGGAGGACGGGGGCGGTCTCAGCAAAGGAGCAAGTACGATGCTGCAAGGTTCATATGTGGCGCTGGTTACTCCCTTCAAGAACGGGAGTGTGGACTACACGGCTTTGGAAGGCCTGATCGAATGGCAGATCGCCAACGGCACGGACGGACTGGTGCTATTGGGCACGACCGGAGAAAGCGCCGCCATCGCCTCCGACGAACGTGACACTCTGCTGCGTTTCGCCATCCAGCGGATCAACCGCCGGGTGCCGGTGGTGGTGGGTTCCGGCACCAACAACCTCTCGCACACGATCGCCATGACCAACCGGGCGCGGGAGTTGGGGGCAGATTATGCCCTCGTGCTGGTGCCCTATTACATCAAGCCGACCCAGCAGGGCATGTATGAGTTTTTTCGCGATGTCGAGGCCAAAACGGAAATTCCGATCATCATGTACAACATCCAGGGCCGCGCCGGGGTCAATATGACGGCTGCCACCACGGTGCGCATCGCCCGTGACTGCCAGCGGATCGTGGCCATCAAAGAGGCTTCCAACCTGATCGTGCAGGCGGGCGAGATCGTGCGCGACGCGCCGGATGGATTTGTCTGCCTGAGCGGGGAGGACGGCATCAACATGCCGTTGATGGCTTGCGGATTCAAGGGCACGATCAGCGTGACGGGAAACATCCTCCCGCGGATGATGCACGAGCATATCCAGACTTGCCTCAAGGGCGATTACACCGCCGCCCTAAAACAGCATCAGCAGCTGATGCGGATCAATCAGACCCTGTTCATCGAGACCAGCCCCATACCCGTCAAAGAGGCTTTGCACATGATGGGCAAGATAGAGCTGGAATTCCGCCTGCCGATGTGCCCGCTGCAGCCTGCCAACCGCGAGTTGCTACGCGGCGTGCTCAAAGACTACGATTTAATCTGATTATAGGGAGTTATAAATGATAAAGCAGGCTGTTGTACACGGCTTTGCGCTCAGGGAGACACGCGAGATAGCCGAGTTGAAAGCCACCGCCCACCTTTACGAGCACGTCAAGAGCGGCGCGCAACTCGTGCATCTGGTTTGTGAGGACAACAACAAGGTCTTCTCCATCGCCTTCAAGACTGTCCCGGAAGACGACACCGGCTGCCCGCACATCCTGGAGCATTCAGTTCTCAACGGCTCGCGGAACTTTCCCGGCAAATCCACTTTCCAGGAACTGATAAAAGGCTCGCTGCACACCTTCATCAACGCCATGACCGAATCCGACAACACCATCTATCCGGTGGCCAGCACCAACGATCAGGACTTTCTGAACCTGACCCGGGTTTATCTGGATGCGGTGTTTTTTCCCAAGATCTACGAGCAGCCGAACATCCTGCATCAGGAAGGCTGGCACTACGAATTGCCCGAGGCGGAGGCCGAACTCAAGATCAGGGGGGTGGTCTACAACGAGATGAAAGGCGCTTTGTCCTCTCCGGACAGCATCATTGGCCGCTACAGCCAACAGGCCCAGTTTCCGGACACGCCCTATGGCTTCGAATCCGGCGGCGACCCGCGGGCGATCCCGGCGCTCAGTTACGAGCAGTTCCTCGCCTTCCACAAGAAGTTTTACCATCCTTCCAACTCCTACAGCTTCCTCTACGGCGATGCCGATATCGAGCAGGTGCTGGAACTGATGGACCGGGACTATCTCTCGCACTTCAAGCGGTCTGCCGAAAGCGTGGAGATCCCACTGCAGAAGCCCTTCACCAAAGTGAAGAAGCTGGAACAGGAATACCCCGTCGAAGAGGGCAAGGACATCAACGACCAGTATCACCTGAGCCTGAACTATACTTGGGGCAAACATCCGGATCTGGTCACCGTCCAAGCCATGAACACCCTGATCAGCATTCTGATGTGGAAACCGGCCTCACCGCTCAAGCAGGCGATCCTCAAGTCCGGTCTGGCCCGCGACACCAGCTTCAGTATCAGCGAAGGTTTGTTGCAGCCCAGCTATAGCATCATCTGCAAGTATGTCAAAAAAGAGGATATTCCCGCACTGACCTCTTTGATCCAGGCCGAGTTGAAACGCTTGGTCAAAGAAGGGATAGACAAGAAACTGATCGAGGGCGTGGTCAACCAGCGCGAGTTCTTCCTGCGCGAAGGACAGCTGAGCTGGGCGCCCAAGGGTCTGTATTACGCGTTCAAAGCCACTCCCTACTGGATGCACGGCGGCAATCCGCTGGACGCCCTGGGCTTTGAATCCATGCTCAAGGAACTGCGCCGGGGATTGAGCGAACCGTATTTTGAGCAGCTTATGGACAAGGCTTTGCTGAAGAACAAGCATGCCAGCATCATCACTTTCGTGCCCGTACCGGGTTTGATGAACCGACAGGATGAACAGTTGCGCGCTGAACTGGCCGCCGCAAAAAAGAAAATGAGCAAGAAAGATGTTGCTGGATTGGTGGAATTCAACCGTCAGTTCAGTGATTGGCAGAACGAGGAGGTCAGTCCGGAAGATCTGGCCAGGATTCCCATGCTCAGCCTCAGCGACATCAATACCAAGTCCGCATCCTATCCACTGGAAACCGAAAAATGGCAGACTGCCACCCTGCTCAAGCACCCGCTGAACACCAACGGCATCCTCTACCTGAAGGCCTATTTTGACCTTGGCCACGCCGCCGAGGAAGATCTGCCCTGGCTTTCCCTTTACTCCAGCCTCATAGGTCAGCTGGACAGCAAGAACTATGGTTACGCTGATCTGGCCAATGAGATCGACATCAACACCGGGGGCATCGACCTGCAGCTCAGCCTGCGCACCAGTTACCAGGATCCGGATCAGATCCTGCCCAAGTTCGTTCTCATCGGCAAAGCGGTGCAAGTCAAAACCGGCGAGCTGCTGGAACTTGCTGCGGAGATGGCGCTGCGCCCCGTGTTCCAGGATACCAGGCGCCTGGGCATGCTGATTCGGGAAGCCCGGGCCAAGCTGGAGTCGCATTTGCTTTACTTGGGGCACATCGTCGCCATCAACCGGATGTTTGCCCCCTTCAGCCAGATTCATCACTTCATCGATCTCACGCAGGGCCTGGGTTATTACCACTTCCTGCTGGAACTGGAAAAAAGGCTGGAAAAGGACGCACAGGGAATTGTCGCCGATCTGGAATGGGTGCGCGACACTTTCTTCACCAGCAACAAAATGTTGCTCAGCCTGACCGCCGACGCGGATGTCATCAGGCAGGCAAAACCGCAGCTTCAGGCGCTGACGGCAGATGTTTCGAACGTGGCCTACGAGCCTGTCGAACTGCACTACCATCCCACGGACCTGAACGAAGGGATATTGGCGCCGGTTCAGGTGCAGTATTGCGCCAAAGGCGGCAACTTTTTCCGCAAGGGGTACTCCTATTCCGGGCATCTGCGGGTGCTGAACAATGTGCTCTCCAACGACTTCCTGCACCGCGAGATCAGGGAAAAGGGCGGCGCTTACGGCGCTTTCTCGAATTTCTCCCTGGCCGGCAACATGTATTTCTGTTCCTACCGGGATCCCAATCTCAGGGAGACCCTGGACATCTACGACCGTGTGCCCGCGTTTTTACGCGGCTTTGAATGCGGCAAGCGGGACTTCGAGAAATACATCATCGGCGACATCTCCAGTTTGGATTACCCCAAAACCCCTGAAGGGATGGGCGCCCAGGCGGATGAAGACTACATCACCGGCTTCACACAGGATGACCGGCAGCAGATCCGCGATGAGGTGCTATCCACCCATGTGGAGGACATCCGCGCCTATGCGGATATGATCGATGCCATTCTGAGCAAGCGCCACTACTGTGTCTTCGGCAACGAAGCCAAGTTGCGTGAGGCTTCCCAACTCTTTGACCGCCTGACCCCGGTATTCGAATGAGGTCATGAAACAGCGGGACAAAAAGAAGCACTGGGAAAAGCCGGAACGATTGGCGGGAGTCAGATTGCCGGATCTCGACGCCTTGGACGAAACGCGTGAACAGACCACCTACAAGACACTCCGCTCCGCTCACAAGCAACACGATGTATACAAAGAGAATCTGGAATTGGTCCGTGGCCGCATCGCGGAGATCACCAGCAACTACCGCTATGTGGTCGAAGTCGGCGGAGAATACCACAGGGCTTCCCTATCCGGGCGGCTCAAACAGTTTTCCTATTCCAGCCAGGCGCTTTCCGCTGTGGGCGATATCGTGGAACTGGATACGGCAAACGCCCCGGATTACCGAATCGAGAACATCCTGCCCCGCCGCACCACACTGTCCCGTTATGCCGGAGGCAGTTTCCAGAAGGAGATCATCCTGGCCGCCAATATCGACCAGGTGCTGATCATCGCCTCCTGGCGGTTGCCGCTGATCAAGTTCGGCCTGATCGACCGCTACCTGTGTATCGCTGAACTGGAAGGGCTGACCCCGATCATCGTGATCAATAAAGCCGATCTCTGCCAGGACCGTGCAGAGTTGGAACAGGAGACGGCCTATTATCGCGAATCCGGTTTCACAGTGCTGGCCACCTCAGCCGTTAACGGAGAAGGTATGGCAGATCTGAAAGCTGCGCTGCAAGGCAAGGACAGCGTGTTCACCGGCCAGTCCGGCACGGGCAAAAGTACCCTGATCAACTGGCTGGAACCCTCGCTGAACCTGCCCACGGCAGAGGTGAGCGACTATAACGAAAAAGGGAAACACACCACCACCCAGTCTCTCCTCATTCCCTGGAGCTTTGGCGGACATTTGTTGGATACGCCGGGCATCAAGACAGTCAACCTGCACCGCGATGCCAGAGCCGAAATCCCGCGTATCTTTCCCGGCTTCAAGCTCTGGTCGCCCAACTGCCGTTTCCGCGACTGCAGCCACTGCCACGAGGCAAACTGCGCCGTGCTGGAAGCACTGGAACAAGGACGCCTGCCGCTGGAACGCTACGAATCTTATCTGCGCATCCTGGAGTCGCTGTGACCATGAAGAACTTTGCCATTTACACCAATCCCGCCTTCTCGGACAAGGATGCCATCTACAGCCTGCTGCAGACACTGTCCCGGGAGTACGGGGTCAATTTCTATGGCCTGCAGGAACAATCTGAGATCATGACTCCCGAGATCGGTTTCTGCGATCTGGAGGACAGTCCGCGCCAGCGGATCGATTGCGTCCTCGTCTTCGGCGGCGACGGCACCATCCTGCGCGCCAAAGAGATCGCACTGCGGACCGGCGCCCCGCTGCTGGGCATCAACCTGGGCTATTTGGGATTTCTTTCCGAAACCACGCTGCAAGAGCTCAAAGCCTCACTGCGCAACCTGCTCCAGGGTAAATACCGCTTGCTGTCCCGGATGCTGATCAATTGCCAGCACCGGCGAGGTAAAAACATCCTTTACCGCGGACTGGCTCTCAACGATGCCGTGATCCACAAGGCGGACACACCCCGGCTGATCTATGTGCGCATTTTCAACGGCGGTCGCTTTGTCTTCGACACCCGCTGCGACGGCGTTATCGCCAGCACTCCGACCGGCTCCACGGCATATTCACTGTCTGCGGGCGGACCCCTGCTGGCGCCGGAGATGCAGGCGATCGTGGTTAATCCCATCAATCCCCACCTGCTCACCATCCGGCCGCTGGTCTTTCCGGCACGGGACCGCATACTCATGCGCGTGCACGGCTTGACGCAGCCAGCCTCGCTGCAACTGGACGGCGTCAATTGCTCCCATTTGATCGAGAATGACGAGGTATTGATCAGCGCGGCCCGACAGCAGGTTCAATTCATCAAACTTTCCAACCGCACCTTCTATCAGGTCCTGCGCCGTAAGATGCACCTGGGCAAGTAGATGCTCACCGAGATCTACATCCGCAACTATCTGCTCGTCCGCGAACAGCGCTTGAGTTTCGGCCCCGGCATGACTGTGCTCAGCGGCGAAACCGGTGCCGGTAAATCCATCCTGGTCGGCGCGATCTCGCTCATCTTCGGCGATCCGCCCCCCGCGCTGGAAGCCTTCACGCCCGGCCAACCTGTTTATCTGGAAGCCAGTTTCGACATCTCCCGCAACTCCGAAGTGCAGGAATTCCTCGTCGCCCAGGGCTACGCTTTGGAAGGTGAACTGAGCTTGGCCCGGGAGTTCGGTGCGGGCGGCAAATCAAGTTATTTTCTGGACGGGCGCAAGATCTCCGGGGGCCTGCTCAAAGAACTCAAGCCTCTGATGATCGACTTTCACCACCAGCGTGACCAGCAACGCCTGCTCTCCAATTCCTACCAACTCACCTTGCTGGATCTGTACGCGCAGAACCAGGATGCGCGTGAGGCCTTTACCGGCCACTATTACAGCCTGCGCGAACGCCTCAGGCAGTTGGAAGCATTGCAGCGGCAGGAAGCCGACCAACGCGCTCTGAGCGAACTACATCAATACCAATACGAGGAGTTGGAACAAGCGCGCCTGCATGCCGGCGAGGACAAGGAACTGCAGCAGGAATTCGAACTGCTCAGCCACGCTCAGGAGATCAACGAAACTGCCGGCGTCCTGGCTTTCGATCTCTATGAGCGCGAGGACAGCCTGCACAGCCAGGTCAGCCGCGCCATCGCCAGTCTGGCCCGTTATGCCGGCATCAATGACCGTCTTGGCCAATTCAGCCAGGCTTTGGGCGAATGCCAATCCATCCTTGCCGACACCGCTTCCGGCCTCAACGACCTCAGCCAGGATCTCAGCGCCGATCCCGAACGCCTCGAAGTCGTGCGCGAACGCCTGGATCTGATCAACACCCTATTGCATAAGCACAAGGTCCAGAGCATCGAAGAATTGCTGGAATTGTTCCGCGAGCGCGAACGCCAGATCAACGCCTTCGCCGACCTCCAAAACGCGATTACGCAATTGCAGCAGGAACTGAAGGCGGATTTCTTCATCCTGCAGGAGCTGGGCGAAAAACTCACCCGCTCCCGGGAACGCGCCGCCACCAAACTGTCCGCCGAACTGCAACAGAGCATCAGCATGCTCTCTCTCCCGGACGCCGGATTCAAGATTATCATTGACAAGATTACCCCTGATAAAATCTTACTTCCAGAATATCTTGATTCGTGTAACCAGAGGGGTCAGGATACTTGCCAGTTTTTCTTCAGCGCGAACAAAGGCAGCGCACTGAAGCCCCTGGCGGCTGTGGCTTCCGGCGGAGAACTTTCGCGGATTCTGCTGGCCATCAAGATGGTGCTTTCCGAGCGCATCGAGGAAAAACTGATCATTTTGGACGAGATCGACGCCGGGATCGGCGGCAAAACGGCCGAATATGTGGCGCAATTTATCTTCCGCCTGGCGCAACGCCACCGCATCCTGTGCGTCACGCATCTGGCGCAGATCGCCGCCATCGCGCACCAGCAGATCGCGCTGCACAAGGAAGCCGGCAAACGCAAGAGCGAGATCCGCATGCTGGAACTGGATCCCCGCCACAGGCTGGAGGAACTGGCCCGCATGCTGGCCGGCGATGTGTCTGAGATCTCGCTGCAACACGCTGCAGAACTGATAAGTAAATATAAAACATGAGGTTAGAATGGCCAGAATACCAAGATCGAGGGTCAGGGGGATCGCGATTTTCGTGGTCTTCGTCGCGCTTGCCTGGGCGGCGCTGACTACGGAACGCCACACCGATGCCACCATCAATTTCAACCAGATCATGCGCGAGCCGGACGTCCGCTGGCGCGACACCGGCTCAGTTAACAAAGCCCGTATCATGCTGCGCAGCGGGAACATCACCCAAGCCCTGAGCCAAGGCCTGTCGCTCGTCAACGAGTACGGCGTCGCGGGACAGCAGCCTGTGATGCGTTCCACGCAGTCGAATTATGGCGTTTATATCTTCAGAGTCTGGCAGTCCCAACTCGGCGACCTGCAAGAGAAATTGGGCCAGCTGGGCACCATCGAGGAATTCAAGGAGACCGTGGACACCGCTTTGGTAGTGAGGAAACTGAGCACCGAAGAAGCGATCCTGGCCAGCAAGCAGGCCGAACTGGCCTCGTTGAGCAGCACCCCCTCCAATTACGGTGATATCTCCGCCCACCGCAACCGGCTCTACGAGGATATCCGCCGGCTGGAAAACACGGTGGACATCCTGCGCCAGTCCGACACCACCTTGCTCTATCTGCAGCTTTTGCCCGTGGCCAGCAAAACCACGTCCTACATCAACCGCCTGGCCATCAGGTTCCTGATTGCCCTGGCAGCCATGTTCGTGGCTATCATCATCCTGTATTATGGCACCCGCCTGCTTATTTACCTGCTCACCCTGATGGGCGTCAAAGGCCTGCCCACCTCCGGTTTGGGCGGCTCCACCTACGGCTACGGCAATTACGCCAACCGATACTACAACCGCTATGGCTACGGCAGCGGCAAACGCAAGGTCAAACGCATCTACAAAGGCCAGCCCACCACTCCGCCGCCCGGCGAGCAAAGCCCACCGGAGCCGGATAAAAAGTAAATCTGGGGAGGAACCATGAGTTTCATCCAACCCTGGCATGTCTGGATCTTTTTGGGGATCCTGTTCGTTATCATCGAGATTCTCGATCCGGCTTTCTTTTTCATCGCCCTGGCCATCGGCGCGATCATCACCGGCCTACTCAGCCTGTTTCCTTTTGTCGACGGCAGCATCGCTTTGCAGATCATTATCTTCGCACTGCTCAGCTTCGTCGCCTTCCTCTTCACCCGCAAGATCGCCAAAAAGGTGCTGCGCCATCCCGGCAGCGAGACCAATGTCTACGCCCTCAAGGGCAAAACCGGCCTGGTCACGCGCACCATTTGCCCGGAGTGCAAGGGCTACGTCAAGATCGGCGGTGAGGAATGGTCGGCCGTGAGCGCGGACGGCTCCACGCTGGAAATCAACACCCGGATCGCCGTCCAGGACATCGACGGCAACAAGCTGATCGTCACCAAAAGCGAATAAGCGTTCTTTCAGACATTATTGCGGCACTTCGGCTCAGGCTGGGGTGCCGTATTGTTTTACGGAGGGCTTTGACCACGTTTTTTCCTTTGCTGCAAGCCCCGGTCACGGACTCGGGAAGGGGAATCCCACCCAGCCGGTCTCCCATTATCACTGCGGACTCATTGCGGACTCACTGCGGACTTTGTCCGTAATGAGTCCGCAATGAGTCCGCAGTGATAACCGGGGCCAGGTTGTTTTAACGAAGGCCACCCTATTGCTGCCTTGCCCTTTCATTACGCCTGAGCATGAGCCTGCGGAAAAAACGACTTGACATAAACCGGGGTGTAAAATTTATGGCAGAACACAGACGCGAGGTGGAGCAGTTGGTAGCTCGTCGGGCTCATAACCCGAAGGTCGAAGGTTCGAGTCCTTCCCTCGCTACCATTTTTAAGCCGGCCTGAGAGCCGGATTTTTTACCATATTCAGAAGGTGGCGGTGTAGCTCAGCTGGTTAGAGCGTCGGAATCATAATCCGCAGGTCCGGGGTTCAAATCCCTGCGCCGCTACCAGTATCCTTCTGCGCCAGTAGCTCAGCCGGATAGAGCAGCAGCCTTCTAAGCTGCGGGTCGGGGGTTCGAGTCCCTTCTGGCGTGCCACGCATTCCCGCGTTATAGCTTATATGCCAGCCAGTTTGTGGTGGGTGTAGTTCAATGGCAGAGCACCGGATTGTGGTTCCGGGCGTTGTGGGTTCAACTCCCATCACCCACCCCACTTCTTTTTGCTATGGATCAAAGCATGAAATACCAACTTGGCCTGGACATCGGAGCCAGCAGTATCAAATATGGCTACGGCAACTGTCAACAGGGTTTACAGCACTTTGCCATTCACCCGATCCCGACACGCAGTCTGGACTGCCTGCATGACTGTGTGGCTGCCATCCTGCGGGAGTGTGAACGCATTCCGGGCCGCGGTCATATCGACGCCATCGGCATCGGTACGCCGGGGATGCTGGAAACAAGCAGCGGCGAACTCGTGGGCGTCAATCCCAATCTTCCCTTCTGGAGCGGTCATTCGCCCCGAGATTTGATCCCCGCCGACTGGTCCGTCCCCATCGCCTGCGATAACGACGGCAATCTGATGTGTTTGGGCGAGAGTTGGCTGCGTGGTTTACAGGGCCTCAATATCGGCATTGCCATCGGCAGCGGTATCGGCGGCGGATTGGTCATGGATGGCAGGATCTTCCGCGGCGCGCATGGCTGGGCTTTGGAGATCGGTCATTTGACCAGCGTTCCCGGCGGCGTACCCTGTTCCTGCGGCCGCCTCGGCTGTCTGGAGGCCTACGCGGCTGTGGAAGGACTGCGCCGGCGGACCAGCGAACTTGGGTTGTGGCCGGCAGATCAGACGCCCGAACTGAAGGACATCCTGCAACGTCAGGAGCAGTCTCCGCCTCTCACGGACATCATCCGGGACGGGCGGAACGCTTTGGCCCGGGTAATTGTCGATCTCGTGGTGCTGCTTGATCCGGACCGTGTCATTCTCGGCGGCGGCGCCATGGATGCGGGTTTGTACGATTTGGAGGAATTGCGCCGTTTGGTGGAGGATCATTTGCCTCAGCACAACCGTGGGAGGTTTTCCCTGGAAGCGGCTCAAATCGGCAACAGGGCGGGAGTCTGGGGCGCAATCATCCTGGCTTCCCAATTTCTGGGTACCAAAACGGAATGAAACTTGCATAAGTAAAAGCATCACTTGTCAGGAGTGTTCAAAATGCAAAAGATAATGCTGCTTATTACGCTGCTCAGCCTCATGGCTTTGGCGAGTTTCGCCCTTAACGCCCGGAGCACGGGAGTTGTGAATCAGATTGAGATCAATCCCAACCCCATGGAAAAATACACCACCATCACGATCATCCTCAACCAGCCCGCCAGTATCGGCGTGAATGTGGAGACCGAAACCGGCACCGTGATCAAAACCCTGTATTGGGGCCAGGCCGAGGGTCAGATCCAGTTCGGCTGGGACCGCCTTGCCGACAACGGTACCACCGTACCCAGCGGCAACTATGTACTGGTGGTCAATTTCGACACGCGCTACACCTCCATCAAAAAAACCCTTATCCTCAAGTAAATACTGTAAGACCAAGATCATTTCCGACCCGTCGAAAGTCCGCTTGCGGACTTTCGGTGTTTTTGGGGTTTGGGGCCGTGGCTGAACCACGGGACAGGGCTTTGGCCGCAATCAGCATTGCGAGGGCGATCTACACACAGAAATCCGGAAATCTCCAGTTCTTTCGTGAGTTAAAGCTTGACAGATTTTGAGAGTGTGAAAATTATACTAGCAGTTTGGGAAAAACTAATTTATGAGAAGCGAAGTTTAGAGTGCAAAACCACGAAAACAGGCCTCTGCCTGCCATGCCAATCCCCTTTGGCGCGCATGTAGTTGGGGCGCTCTGACCAGCCTGCCGACATGAAACTGATCGCCAACGCCGCCCTGCCCACCGCCTCCGCCGCCTGCAAACGGGTCAATGTCCTGTTTGATGAACAGATCGTTAAAATCACAACCGATACGATCGTCAGCGAAGACATCGCGGAAGTGATCGATCTGGGCGGAAAAATGCTTCTGCCCGGCGGTGTTGACGCGCACAGCCACATCATCGCCGAAAGTGACCCCGCCAAGACTCTGGCCCGGATCACCAGGGCGGCCCTCAGCGGCGGCTGGACCACTCTGGCCGAACTCAGCTACTTCAATCCGCAGCCCATCTATGCCGGTGAGGATCTCAGACGCCTTGCGGCCTTGATCAAAGCCCATTCTCACGTGGATATGGCCGTTTGGGGCAACGTCAACATCGGCGACTACCCCTACCACGCGGAGGCGGCGCTGGAACTCTGGAATCGCGGCACGGTCGGCCTCGCGCTGACGCATCCTTCGCCCAATCCGGCGATCACCGCCCTGTCTTTTACGGAGATCATGGATCTCTTTTTGGATATCTACGAGAGCGACACAGCCTTCGCTTTTCAGGGCTGGGTGCCGGAACCAGGTGCCGCTTTCAGTTTCACCGCCCAAAGCGATGCCATCAAGAAGCTGCTGCGCCGGATGCAGGAGAATCCCATCCACATCCCACGTGTCGCCTCCTTTGCCACCATCGAGTTCATCAACAGCATCTCCAAGCGCTCGGACATCTCCTTCTCGCTCTGCCTGGCCGACCTTATGCAGCTGTATTCCGGCATCCCCGGCGGGCTCCGCGCAGATCTGGCCGGACAACAGGATCTGCTCTTCGAGCTGCTGCGCACCAATAAGATCTATATGCTGTCCAACAACGTGGAATCGCCCACCGCACCTGCAAACCGGTCTGAGGCCTTCCGCGGGGTCAGCGAGGCCTGCCTGGCCGGATCTTACCTCTGGGCGCTGTCCGAACTCTGGGCCAAACGCAAAGTGCCTCTGGTCACCGTGATCAAGATGACCAGCGAAAACGCGGCAAAACGCCTGGGGCTCTATCCCGCCAAGGGCTGTTTGGAAGCGGGATCGGACGCGGATTTCTTGATCTTCGACCCCCAGCGGACCACGGCCTATATCGCTCCCGACGGCAGCAAACACGAGTTTCAGGGAGCCATTGATTCCGTGTTCCTGCGCGGCAAGCGCGTCCTGCACAAGGGCAAAGCGGCCCCCGCCACCGGCGCCTTTGTGGCCCGCAGCGCCACTCCCAAGCGCCGCCACAACAACACCACCTGGATCTAAGCCCATCCCTGGAGGATATATGGATATGCCAATGTACCTGAAAAGCGTCCTGGACAACCATCCCGAACTGCAATACGAGATCAGCCAGCGGTTCTGGTCCACGGATTTCCTGCGCTTCTACCACAGTCAAACCAACTACAACATCAGCAAGGACAACATCCTGCTCTCAGCCGACATCTACAAGGGCAAGAAGTCCTTCAATTTCCTGCTGGACAATCCCGACCAGGCCAAGATCGACGCCGCCGTGCAGGACGCCCTGCAAGTCATCGATAAACTGCCTGAGGATCCGGACTTCGTGGATCTGGAAAATGATCTCACACTGGCCGAACCGCGTCCCCTCAGGAACAACATCGACGCGATCCCACTGGCGCTCAAGACCAAGATTCTGGCCAATATCGCCGCCGCGGCCAAGATGTATGAATTCGATATCTTCGGCAGTTTCATCTGCAACTACCAGAAAAGCCGCCTTTTAAACAGCAACGGACTGGATAAATCCAGCTCCTCCTCGCCGATCTACCTGGAGATCAAAGCCGTGCACAACACGTCTCAGGTCACTGTCATGGAAACCTTTGGCGGCGAGGACTTCGGCTACTTCGACGATCAGGACTTCACAGAACGCCTGATCCAAAAAATCAAGTACTGCTCCGCCCCGGTGGTTGATATCGAGCCCGGGCAGTACGATGTGATCCTGGCTCCCCGCTGCGTGGCCGAGTATGTGCAATACCTGGCCTGGGGCATGAGCGCCCGCTCCCTGGATCAGCACAGCAGCTATTTCGAGGGCAAGGTCGGACAGAAGGTCTTTCCGGAGCACATCAGCATCACCGACGATCCCGGCGATCCGGAGATGATCCGCGCGGATTACGGCTCGGACGGCCACATCTACCGTTTCCTGCCGCTGATCGATAAAGGCGTCTTCAACGCTTTTCTGACCAACAACTACTATGCCCACAAGACCGGCCAACCCAAGAACGGCAATACCGCTTCCTGTCTCAAAATCGCCACAGGGGACAAGACCCTGGACGAATTGATCGGCGGGGTCAGGCAGGGCCTCTACATCTCCAGCCTGCATTACATGAACTTCATCAATCCCCGCGAGACCTCCCTCACCGGCCTTACCCGCGACGGCACCTTCCTGATCGAAAACGGCGCCATCACCAAGGTCGTGAACAGCCTGCGCTTCACCGAGCGCATCGAGCGCATCCTGAATAACATCGTCGCCCTGGAGAACCGGGCCTACACGATTCCCTTCTCCGGCAATTACGAAAGTTTCGACATCGAAACGGTCAAAGCGCCCCATGCCCGGGTCCGCGACTTCAACATCACTTCGTCCACTCACACAATTTAGGAGGCCGCCATGGAACAGATAGTCAAACAAATCCTGAACAAACTCGCCCTGCCGGATATTGGGTTCGCCGATGTCCGCCTCACCCGCACCGACAGCGAGGGGCTCTACTTTCAAAACGGCTTTCTACGCGGTTATGGCAGCAACATGGACGCCGTGGCCGTTGGTGTCCGCGTCCTGATCAACGGCTGTTGGGGCTTTGCCGGCTCGCGCGACCTCTCAGCGCAAGCTCTGGACCGCCTGGTTAAAACCGCTATCGACAACGCCCGCCAGGGTGCCAACTTCACGCGCAACAAGGTCACTTTCCCCGCGCTGCCGCCCACTCAGGCCGAGTACCATCACCAGCCGCAGATCAATCCCTTCGCCTTGCCCAAAGAGGAAAAGACAGCCTATCTGCAGAAACTCGCCCAAGCCATCAAACCTGAAGGCAAGATCGTCCATTCCATGGTTTCCGCCCAGTTCATGCGGCAGGAGAAATACTATGCCAACAGCGAGGGAACTTATTCCCATACATCATATTACAACACGCTGCCGGTGATGGAAGTGGTCGCAGCCGAAGGCTCCCAGATCCAATCCCGCACCTGGCCGGGCCACATGAGCGCCGGCAGAGGAGGCTTCGAACTCTTTGAACAGCAACAATTCCCGCAAAACACCGAGCGCATCGTCAAGGAAGCAACGGATCTGCTCACGGCTCCGGTGATCGAGGAGGAAAAGGCTGACATTATCATCGGCAACGGCCACCTTGCCCTACAACTGCACGAATCCGTGGGCCACGCCACCGAGGCCGACCGCATCTTCGGCATGGAGATCTCCTATGCAGGTAAAACCTTCATCAAGCCGGAAATGCTGGGCTACTTCCAATACGGTTCGCCGATCGTAAACATCTACAGCGACAGTACCGATCCCCGTGGGCTGGGTTACCATCCCGTGGACGATGAAGGCGTTCCCGGACGCAGGGTGGACATCATCAAGGACGGCATCCTGGTCAATCAGCAGACCTCGCGCCAGATCGCGCCGCTGCTGGGGCTGGAACCCTCATCCAACATGAAAGCCTCCTATGCCGACGACTTTCCTTTAGTGCGCATGACCAACTTCTGCCTGGCCCCCGGTAAAGGCACTTTGGACGAACTTATCGCCGACACCGAACACGGCTACCTGCTCGATTTCACCAAGACCTGGAGCATCGATGACAACCGCAACAACTTCCAGTTCACCACCGAGATCGGTTATCGTATTGACGGCGGCAAGATCACCGGCATAGTCAAAGAACCCACCTATTTCGGCATCACCAGGGATTTCTGGAATGCTTGCGACCGTGTCTGCGGACCCGAAGCATGGGGCTACCACAGTACTTTCCATTGCGGAAAGGGCGAACCAGGCCAGATCATGCAGCTGTCCCACGGCATCGCTCCGGCGCGCTTCAAGAATATCAATGTGAGTGTAAAGATCTGAGACTTGCCCGGAGCCTGTAGTATAAAAAGCAACCGGAGTTTCCCTCGTGCAGGAACTCCGGTTGCTCATTGTGTAAATGTTGTTGGGCTTATTGAGTGTCGTGCGCCGTTAGGTAGTAGAAGCCACGGGTATCACTGGCGGCCCCCAAATGCAACAGGCCGGGGGTTGTAACTCCGGATTGCAGCAGTATGAAGCCGGTGTAGGGTTCGATGGAGTGATAAACATCATAACTGTCGGCACCAGGCACGGTGTCCCAATTGATCAGCAAATCTGAGCCCTGGGGTGTGATGGTGAACGACACCGGCGCGCGGGGTCTGGCGTCCGGACTCACATAAAAACGCCAGGTGGGTGAGAAGGTCTCCAGTCCCGTCAGATCAAAGGCTTTGACCTTCCAGTAATAAAGGCCGCCAGGAGCGCAGAAACCGGTCAGGACCGATGTGGCGTTCGTATTGATAAGCTCCGGGTTTTCAAAACCGGCTGAGATATCACGGTACAATGTGTAACTCACCTGATCGCCCGCGTCAGGATCGATGGCCGTTTCCCATGTCAACAGGTTGCTGGTGAACTCCACTGTCGCGTTGTAAGATGGGGAGAGCGGGTTAAAGGGCAAGGGAGCTTCAGGAACAGCGGTTTGGAAGGAGAAGTAGTTCTCATAGGGAAGCGTGGTCTGGGCTTGGGTGTCGGTGGCCAGAACCCGCCAGTAGTAATGGGTGTCGTCGTTCAGGGTGGCGGCGGGGAGCTGCAAAAAGGTGGCGCTGAGACCGCCAAACGAGATCAGCCCGTTGGTAAAACCAGTATTGAGGGCCAGTTCGACCGTGTAGGTAACTATGTCTCCGGGAGTGGGATCGATCGCCTCCTCCCAGTCCAGAAGCGGCGTCAGGGTCTGAAGTTGACTGGCATTAGCCGGGGTCAACAGGTGGAAGCGGGCGGGAGCGTCCCCGATGTTGGTGGTACGCCAGGGATCGTAATCCACATAGTTGGAGACTGGATCTCCCGATCCGCTGGGATTGCTGGTGTGAGTGGGTCCCGAGGGATCGCCCCACCAGTTGTATTCAGCGTTCAAGGTCACGCTGGAGGAAGTGTTTTGCACGCCATAGCTGGTGTTTCCGGTGAAGTTGTTTGCATCACCCAGCGAGCCGCCAATTACCGGGCTGGTGTTGTTGTCGCATTGCACCCCGACGCCATTGCCCATGATATGGTTGCGGATGATGCTGGGTGCACCGTAGTTTGACTGGAGCCAGATTCCCCGGGCGCCGTTGCGGATTACGCAACTTTCTATCACCGGCAAGGTGGCATAGGCTGAGCAGACATTTGCTTGAGATGCGTTTTCCACAATGCAGTTGC
The DNA here is from genome assembly GCA_964463825.1 of uncultured Candidatus Cloacimonadota bacterium. Taxonomy (GTDB): domain Bacteria; phylum Cloacimonadota; class Cloacimonadia; order Cloacimonadales; family Cloacimonadaceae; genus Syntrophosphaera. The sequence continues at coordinate 20,264 of CAYXEF010000038.1, forward strand.
GAATATATGAGTTCCCGGTGACCGAGTAATCCAGATACAGCCCGTTCCAGCCGTTCACATTTCCGGAAGCAGAAGTGAAGGTGGCGCCTTCGGCCTGGATGCCGCCAGGGGCAAAGTCATATAGCGAACCAATCCGGAACCAATTACCGTTGACCATCAGCACCAGTCCGGAATTAAGTTTCAGCATGGGCGGGTCTGGCAATGGTCCGTTAACTTGAACTTCTCCGCTCACTTCAACAGGGATACCGGGATCGTTCCAGACGTAGGTTTTTGCTTCGTTGAGAGTCGATGAGGAAATCAGAATACGGTCAGGATTGTTGTTCGCATAGATGCAACCGGAACCGTTAAGTGAATCGAAGTCGATGGCGCTCATACGGATGGGATAGCTTCCGTTGTCCGTAAAAGAGCAACTTGTCGCAGTCAGTTTGCCACCTTGTTGGTTGGTGATAGCCGGGCCCGGGTTGTTTCGGAAAATGCAGCCGCTGAAGCTTGGTCCCTGCCCCAGAACATGCACGGCGCCGATAGTCTGGCTTTGGCCAAGGTATTCAAACACGCAGTCCGTGAACACGCACTGCGAACCCTCGATAAAGTAGTCGAAATAGAGGCCGTACGGTGTTGCCGTGGGGGATGATCTGGTGAAGGTGACTCCGGTGGCTGACAGCGAACCCTGGGTGTGGCCATAGATGTTCCCGATTTGTATGCGGCCCTGATGCGGCAGCATGACCACGGTTCCCGGCTGGATCTGGATATGCGGAAAAGGAGTTGCGTTGTGGATGCTTAGGTTGCCGGTGAGGAGATAGGGTACTCCGGGATTGCGCCAGACACCGCTGCTCTGGATGCTCCAGCTGCGGACCTCCACCATGTCCAGGGTATTGCCGCTGAAATCGTTGCCTTCGCCCAGCACCCGTACCGATTCATCCATAAGTGACAG
>CAYXEF010000039.1:0-21119 GCA_964463825.1 uncultured Candidatus Cloacimonadota bacterium
GACCAGGATCCGGGAATTGGCTTTAACGATCGTTCTGGTGCCTGCCGCCGCTGTGACTTTGGCGCCGGCCACGATCTCAATCTCCCCGTTTAACACTGCCAGTCGTCGTAATTCCTGATCGACGGTCACCCGCGAGGGCAAAGTGGAGCAGAGCTGCAGCAGGACGCCATCGCCGGGTCCGATCTCGACCTCAATCTGGTCCGATGATGTGCTGTAAACCTCTCCACTAAAAGGATCATAAAGCCCAGGCCTGGTTCCGTAAACGGCTGCGTTGGCATCTGCAGGGCGGAAACACAGCCATTGCGGCGGGGCGTCGGAATATGATCCGGAATATGATTCCGGTCTGGCGTAATTGAGCACGCTGTTTTTTGTGGTGACTTGATTGGTGCGGCGATTCACGGCCATGAAGGCTGGATTGTTGTCCGCATCGAGATACAGGGCTGTCTGGATGTAGCCATCGTAAAGGCCGGAGCCGGAGCGGTCCTCCACGCGCAGGGAGCGCATCAGGCTCTGGGCAGGAAAAAAGTCAACTGCCCCGGCAGGGACGGTGGCGGCTCCGATCCAGCGCCAGTCCTTGCTTTTCACCAAAGGACCGTACACCTGCAGTTTGAGGTTTGCGTCCCGCACGGCGGCAAACAGCTCGGTCCTGACTGCGTCTTCGGCATTGGACCAGGAATGCTTCAGCATCGTGTATTGCTGCGGCGCGTGGTTGTCGAACTTGAAGGAGACCACACCCCCGGGTTTGTAGCACAGCGGTAAAAGTTGCAGGCATTTGGCCATCTTGTCCGGCGGCGGAAGGTAATACCAGCGCGGCTCGCCCTGCCAGGGATTGGGTTCGAATTCGCCATAGATCTGGGTGACCATATACAGGGATCTGGATTGGGCGTCGCAGATCCGGCGATAGCGCTCATACTCGTCCAGTACGAATTGCAGGCGGTTCTGCACGAAATTGGGATTCTCCTTTTGATCGGCGCCCTGCCAATAGATCATGCCGCCCACGAAGGGATAGCGGTCGATCATGACGCTGTTGGGCTTGACCTGATCGATGTAGACTTGGGTGCTGCGATAGGGTTCTGAATCCGGTTTGAGGACGTCCCGGCGGTCAAAATCGAGGGCTGTCAGCAACTGCCGCCGATCTTTGGCCAGATATTTGGACATGAGCGCGAAAGACCTGTATTGCGGCGGTTTGGGCTCGTCCACGCCATAGTAATGCACGATGTTTTTAGAATCAGGAAACCTGCGGATCTTGGCCAGCGCGTTCTTGACGGTGGTACCGGTGGCGAAGATCTCATCGTAAAATTCGACATAATCGAGCTGCAATTCGCCCTTGCCCAGCCACCAAAGCAAAGGATCCAGGTTTTTCAATTGCCAATACCAGCCTGTGGGGGTGACGACTTTTTGGCCTTGCAGAGTATGGGGAGCGGCGGGATCACTGCTGGAGACGGGAAACCGGAAAACGATCTGTTTCTGCTTGCGGTCCTTGGGATTGCGCGCCGAAGGCAGTTTCAGGTACTCGGCCTTGGTCAGCGGTTTAGACAACAACGCTGTGTCCGTGCTGCCGTAAAAAAAGCGGATCACCTGCCGGTCTGGCTGGGCGAGTTGGGGATCCCTTTGCTGGAATTTGGTTTGTGGTCCGCTCACCGTTGGGCCAGAGCTGTTCCAGAAGCTGAATACCGCCAGCGTGTCGCGGCTATCAACCTTGGCCAGCGAGGATTTGTCCACCTTGAAGACATATTTCACATACAGGGTATTGTAGTAGTTGGCATCTCCGCTGAAGGTCTCGGTGCGCAGAAAGCGGAATTCCGGGCCGACGCGGTAATACGCTCCCGCCTGGGTGGGCCAGCGATACAGCAGATCGGCAAAAGCATGGCCTGACTTGCCCGCCGGTACTTTCCAGTACCAACCGTTGCGACAATCCCTGTCGCGGGCTTTGTGTCCCACCCGGCCAGCTGATTGGTAGAAATATGTATCGTTGTTGGTGTCCCGGGGATTGACCGCAGCCTGATCCGCGTATTCGGCTTCGAAGATCTGATCCACGCCCGCGGACAATGCCGAAATGCCGTATTGCTGGCCGGGGATCAGGATCTGGTCTTCCAGGATCAGATCCAGCGCGTGACGGTCCAGAATGCCGGCCATGTTTTCCACCAGCAAGGGATCCGGTTCATAGGCGGCAATGGCCTTGACGGCGTTGAAGCCTGCCTCTTTGAGCAATTTGGCCATTGACGCGTTGTATTGGTCGGCATTCTTGTAATGGTTGCGCAGATCGGCGTAGGCACCGATCAGAAACGCGTCCGAGTGCAGAGCCGGCAAACCGGCAGTTAGCATCGTGCAGGCTAGAGTGACGGAAAGAAGTTTCCACTTAGACATCATGTATCCTCTCTCTCGGTGGTCCAGACTTTGGTCAGTCGGTGCGTACAGGCAGGCAGGCAACGTAAACAACGGCGGTAACATGTGCGTGACTGACTTCTGATTTAATCGTCTACTGTACTTCTTCTCTACAATCCGGATGTTTTTGTCAATGTAATTCTGCATTGGTCTTGCATCTGTGCTGGGAGCCAGGAAGGGTCAAAAATCCCTTGACGGAGCGCCACAGCCTGAAACTGTGGCCAACAGAGAAAGAATATGTGCGGAATCAGCGGAATCTTTGCCCTGGCGTCCGATCGGACTGCCCATACAATCTTACTGCGCGCGATGACGGATTTGATCGCCCATCGCGGGCCGGATGATGAGGGTTATTGGCTGTGGCGGGAGAGTGACGCCGTTGGCCAGTCTTATTGCGGAGCTTCGTCCTCGGATGAAGTCAAACAGCTGCTGCCGGCCTTGCCGGAAGAAGCTGGATACCGGCTGGGCCTGGGTTTTCGACGCCTGGCGATATTGGATCTGAGCGTCAGCGGGCATCAGCCCATGAGCGATCCCGCCCGCGATCTGCACATCGTGTTCAACGGCGAGATCTACAACTATGTGGAATTGCGCGGCGAATTGCGGAGCCTGGGCTATGAGTTTGTCAGCGCTTCCGACACGGAGGTGATCCTCAAGGCCTATCATGCCTGGCGTGACAGTTGCGTGGAGCGCTTCAACGGCATCTGGGCTTTCGCGCTCTGGGATGGTCGCCAGCGGCGTCTGTTCTGCTCGCGCGACCGCTTCGGCGTCAAGCCTTTCTATTACTGCCTGCGGGATGGCGTGCTCTATTTCGGATCCGAGCTCAAGCAACTGCTGTTGACACCCGTGGACAAAAAACTCAACCTACCGATGCTCTGGCGCTCGGTGCAGATCAACTCCCTGCAGGTCTACGGCCCCGAGACTTATTGGCGCGACATCTTGGCACTGGAGCCCGGCCACAATCTGGTGGCGGCACAAGGCCGGCTCTCTCAGCGCTGTTACCATCGCCTGGATCCGCAGGCTTTTGCCGCCAGCCGTCTGGATTTCAACGCGGCGACCGAGCGCTACCGGGAGCTGTTCCAGCGCGCCGTGCGCTGGCAACTGCGTTCCGATGTGGAGGTCGGTTCCTGTCTCAGCGGGGGTCTGGATTCCTCAGCCATCGTCTGCACCGCCTCCCAGCTCAGCGGCAGAGCCCTGCAAACCTTTTCCTCCTACTTTGCCTCTTGTCCCCAGTTGGACGAACGGCGCTGGATCTCAACTGTCGCCAGACAATGCGGCTGCGAATCACATTTGACCTCACCGGGAGCGGAGCAAGCCACCAGCTGGTTTGCCGAAGCCACCTGGCACAACGACCTCCCCCTGGGAGCCGGATTTGCCGCTCAATACGCCGTGCTGCGTCTGGCGCAAGGCCAGGGCATCAAGGTCCTGCTCGACGGCCAGGGCAGCGACGAACTGACCGCCGGCTACCGCCACGCGCTATACCGCTGGCTGGCCCAACTGTTCCGGCAGGGCAGGTGGTCAACTTTGGCGCGGGAAAAACTGGCTTTCCTGAACCGCAACGGTCTCCTGAAGGGTGTCAGCGGCCTCACGAAGAGTATGCTCTGCGCGGTATTGCCGGAATCCCGGCTTTACGAATTGGAGTTCAGGCGCCTGCGCTTCAACCCCTTTAGCGCGGACTTCACCGGACAGTGCCAAGACAACCTGCAGGAACCGATCCTGGCCCGCATCGCCGACCTGCCGGGTGACCGGTTGGCCAACTTCCTCTACAACATGGTCTACACGACATCCCTGCCCACCCTCCTGCATTGGGAGGACAGAATGTCCATGGCGGCGTCGATCGAGAGCCGGGTGCCATTTCTGGACCACGAACTGGCGGAATTCGCCTTCACGCTGCCCGCCTCCTACAAGATCCACGCCGCGCAGGGCAAGCGCATCCACCGCGCCGCGCTTCGCTCCATCGTGCCGCAAGAGATCAGCGGGCGCAGGGACAAGGCCGTTTTCGGCTCCCCCTTCCACCAACTCTGGATGCGCGGGGAGCTGCGCCACAACTGGACCGGGTTGTTCGCATCCGCCGCGTTCCGCCAACGCGGTATCTGGAACCTGCCCCGCATCCAGACTGAATGGAGCAAGTATCTCAAAGGCGACCTTGCCCAGGCCGAGATGCTGTTCAACATCTATGCCCTGGAAACATGGTTTCGCGTCTGGGAAGGGCAGATCTCGCAATAATGCGTTACTTTCAATAATAGAGGTTAACCATGAATAAAATAATCACATTGCTATTGATCAGCCTCAGCCTCTCCGGACTCGGCGCCTGCAATTTCCTCTTCAAGCAGCCGACCCTGGAAAAGGTGCATGAGGTGAAGCTGCTTGCGCTGAATCCGGACGCGATCACGCTCGATCTCACGCTCAGTCTGCTGAATCCCAACCGTTATCAATTGACACTGAAAGAGTTGGATATCGACCTCCTGAACCGGGACCGGGAGCGGATCGGTGCTGCTTCGCTGCAGCAGGAGGTGGTGATCCCCAAGCGCAAGTCCAACGCCCTCAACTTCAGGATCACGCTGCAGACGCGGCCGACCGTGAAAATGGTCAACCGCTCCGACCAACAGGTCTATGTCTACATCGCGGGACAGGGCCGGGCCAAGGTGCTGGGTTTCAACAAGAACTTCGACTTTGAGACGCCCTACGAGATCGATGCCCGCGAGCATTTGCAGGCAATGATGGCCGGATTTCAGGTGGGCGGCGAGGATATCTTTGTGGTCAAACGCAGTTATGTGAGCAAGGTCGGCCTCACCGAAAGCCAGATCCGGGTGGAGTTTCTGATTCTCAATCCCTACGGACTGGAATTCAGGCTCAAGGCTTTTCCGGCCACCATCACGCTGGGCGGCAAGGAAGCCGGCAGCGGGGATCTGGAGGCCGGCCTGGTTTTTGACGAAACGGTCTTTGCCCGTGCCGGGACCATGGTCTTCAAGGTCAACAACTGGAAGACCGTGGTCAACGCGGTCAAGGGCGTCCTCAACGGCGAGATCGCTTATCAGGTGCGGGGAGAAGCCCAAATCGAAGCCTACGGGATGAAACTGAGCAGCCCCTACAACTATCAGGACCAGATCAACATCAACCTCAGCGAGCTAATCTTCTAAGGTCTTACAGACGCTGCACCGCCTGGCCGGTTGCCCCTTGCCGGCTGTGATTGCGATACGCCGCAGCAATCCCGGCCCACCAGCCGGAAATGGCTGTTGGGCTGCCTTTGCCCTTGCCGGCCTATGCCTCAGGCGGCAAGCAAGGAACAAGCGGGAGATGCGAGTGGTCAAACTTGATGCGGGGGATTGGGGGGCGGCATTTGGCACGGAGGTGAGAAATCGCTTGACGAAAAGGGCACTTACGAAATTAGTGGTTTACAAAGACAAGTTGACTGGTGAAAATCAAGGAGAAATAATGGTCAAACTGAGATTGAGAAGGATGGGAGCGATCAACCAGCCATTCTACCGCATCGTGGCGATGGACTCCCGTGTGAGCCGCGATGGTAAATACATCGAGTGTGTAGGCTGGTATGATCCCAAGCCCACCCCTTCCAAAATCAATATCGATAAAGATCGCGCCCTCTACTGGCTGAGCGTGGGAGCCCAACCCAGCGATACGGTGAGATCGCTCCTGCGCAAGGCCGGCATCCTGCAGATCCGGCACGAACAGAAGGTCGAGCAACATAAAGCCGCCAAGCAGACTGAGAACACGCCCGCTACTGAAAGCAACTGAGACGAGGTGACAGATGAAGGAACTGATTGAGTTTATAGTCAAAGCACTGGTGGACGATCCCAGCGAGGTGAACATCACCGAAATCGCGGGTGACAAGATAACCCTGTATGAACTGAGAGTATCCAAGAGCGACATCGGCAAGGTCATTGGCAAACGCGGACGCACCGCCGGCGCGATCCGCACCATTATCAACGCCGTCAGCACCAAACAAGGAAAAAGAGCCGAACTCGAGATCGTCGAGTAGATGAATCTGGCCGATTTGATCGGAATCGGCAAGCTGGGTGGCGTCGATGGCGAAGGTTGGTTCCAGATATTGGTCAAACCCCGCTATCGGGACGCTCTGGCTGCCGCCGAAGAAGTTTATTTGATCTTTAACAGCGATAGAGTGTTTTTTGTAACTATCAGTGAAAGAGAAATCAACGATCGTAAACTACGGTTGAAATTCGCCGAAGACGGCGTGGCGGAAGAACGCCAACGGCACAAAGATGCCGTGGTTGCCCTGCCGGCCGTACCCCAAAGCGAAGACGAACCCGAAGCGCTGCTTGGTTATGCCGTGCTCCTGGCCGGGGAAACCATAGGCAGCGTCAGCGATTATTTCCACAATAACGCGCAGTATGTCCTGGTGGTTTCCAGAGCCGACGGGAGCGAGATCCTCATCCCGCTGGTGGATTACTACACGGAAGAGATCCTGCCCGAGCAAAAGAGCATCGTGCTGCGTAACGCGGAAAGCCTGCTCAACGCAGCTGGGACGCCCCAATGAAGATCGATGTCCTAAGCTTGTTTCCGGGTGCCTTTGCCTCCGTTCTGGAGAGCAGCATGATCGCCAAGGCTATTCACAGCCGGGCTCTGCAGGTGGACTTCACCGATTGGCGTGATTTCAGTTCCAACAAGCACCGGCAAGTGGACGATTACCCCTTTGGAGGCTTCCCCGGCATGGTGATCCAGGCTCCGGCGGTCTACGCGGCGCTGACTGCCCTGCTGGCCGACGACTGGGCGCCGGTGATCTACTTCACGCCCCAGGGGAGGCTGCTCAAACAAGACATCCTCAAGTACTACGCCACTTTGCCGCGAGTGATCTTGCTCTGCGGACATTACAAGGAATTGGACCAACGCCTGCGCGATATCGCGGTAAGCGATGAACTCTCGCTGGGGGATTATGTGCTCTCCGGCGGCGAACTGCCGGCCCTGGCCTTCATTGACGGCGTGGCCCGCTTGCTGCCTGGCGTATTGGGAGACAGCAACTCCGCTCACAGCGATTCCTTCGGCGCAAACCACCCCAACTTGGGATTTCCCTGCTATACGCGCCCTGAGACTTGGCTGGGGCAAGGGGTGCCGCCGGTTTTGCGCGGTGGCAACCACCGCCAGATAACCAAGTGGAGCGAAGAGTCAGCGCAACAACTGACCCGCACGCGCCGGCCGGAATTGCTGGATCCGGATTGAGAGCCAGCTATCCCCTTTTTTACGATCGACACAAGTTTTATCCAGATAACAAGCAGGAAGTCATGGGGTCCCGAACCCAGGCGAACCGCGGATTCTGCACCATCGGCCCTGAGCCGTGACTATGCCACACAAATGCCAGGCCTCATACCGCAGCCGGGTGAATATGTGATCAAGTTACCGACGCCTGACGCCTCCAACGATAGGCACTCAGGCATTTAACCGTCCGTAGTCCCGCGCCGTCGCCCTGACCCCATCCTTCCGAGTACATATATGGGAGGACCCATGGATATTCTGCACACAGTTGGCAGAGACCAAATCAGAACCGACTTTCCCGATTTTCGCGTTGGCGACACGGTGAAGGTCCATTATAAAATTAAGGAAGGTGGTAAGGAACGCATCCAGGTGTTCCAGGGGATCGTGATCCAAAAACGCGGATCCGGCATCTCCAAATCCTTCACAGTTCGTAAAACATCGAACGGAGTTGGTGTGGAGCGCATCTTTCCGCTCAACTCGCCCAACATCGACAAACTTGAGATCGTCCGCTTCGGCCAGGTGCGCCGGGCCAAGCTCTTCTACCTGCGCCAGGCCAAAGGCAAAGCCGGACGCATCAAGGAACGCAGACGATTCACTGCCTAGTTACGAAACACATTGCTCAGAGCCCCAGACTCGTGTCGCGAGGACGGGGCTCTCGTTTTATACCCCCCGAATAGAGACGCGACCATATGACACAACACCGAGACCAGGAAACAGCTTACTACGGTTACAGCCAGTTCAGACTGCGGATCCAACTGCAGTCCGGACGTTTGGCGAGGCTGGACTTTGTCACGCAGTACGTAGAGACCGGTAGCCCCAGCAAGCAGATGCAGGACATCATGCGCCAGTTGGATGAGTATTTTACCGGCAAGAGGCATGAGTTCCTCGTGGAACTGAGGCTGGCGGGGACAGCGTTTCAAAAGAGCGTCTGGCAAGCCCTGCGGGGCATCCCCTGGGGCGAGACCCGCAGCTACAGTGAGATCGCGTCCGCTATCGGGCGTCCCCGATCCTGCCGGGCGGTGGGTGCCGCGATCGGCCGCAATCCAGTCAGTATCGTGATTCCCTGCCACCGGGTGATCGGTGCTGACGGCAGTCTGCGGGGATTCGCAGCAGGTGTGCAGGTCAAGCAATGGCTGCTGGACCACGAACAGGGGTACAAGCAATGATCGTAGGCCTGGGCACCGATATTATCGGCATCGAGCGTGTCCGCCGCCTGCTGCAGCGATATCCGAACTTTGCCCCCCGTATCTTTACGGCCCTCGAGATCAGCCACTGCGGGTCCAGGGCCGATGCCGCCCAGTCCTTCGCGGCCCGCTTCGCCGCCAAGGAAGCCCTGATGAAGGCTGTCGGCACCGGGTGGGACGGCAAGATAAACTGGCAGGACATCGAAGTGCGAAACGATCAGAGGGGGAAGCCGGAACTCTTTGTCCATGCGGGCTGCCGGGCATTGCTTGAGCAACTGCGGGTGACGCACATCCATGTATCGCTGAGTCATGAACGAGAATACGCCATCGCCTGTGTGGTGCTGGAACACCGAGAAACTTGACAAACAGACTGTCCGCCAATATTGTGACATAATGAGGTAAACTATATGCGATGCTATGTCTTTTTCGGCATCCAGGGCAGCGGTAAGGGCACTCAGGCCGAGCTGCTCAGCCGGGAACTTGATTATCAGCACATCAATATCGGCGACCTGTTCCGGGAGCAAATCGCCCAGGGGACAGAGCTGGGACGGCAGGTGCAGGATATCGTGGCCAGCGGAGCGCTGGTACCCGATGATTTGGTGTTCCGGATCGTGGCCGGCTCTTTGCAGGCTGATTGCCGTGGCATCGTGTTTGACGGCTTTCCCCGTACGCTGAAGCAAGCCGAATACCTGGTGCGGCATTATGAAGTGCGGCGGGTGTTCTTCCTCGAACTCAAAGAAGATGCTGCCATCGAGCGGATCTCATCACGAAGGATCTGTCCCGCTTGCGGAGCCAATTACAACCTGATCAGCAACAGCCCCCGGCAAGCAGATATCTGCGACCACTGCCAAACACAACTGGTGATTCGCAAGGACGACAGCCCGGAGGCTATTACCAGGCGGCTGCAGGAATTCTATGAGCAGACCCTGGAACTGAAGGATTTCTTCCGGGCTCTAGGAGTGCTGTCCGTTATCGATGCCAGTGAGAATATCGAGACGGTAGCAGACCAGATCAGGCAAAACTTGAACGACTGCGCGCAATAACGTAATGCGGAAAATCTTAGGTACTCTGCTCCGACACATTGAAGTGGTGGCCTATCTGCTGGCCGGATGGAGCTTTCTGGTTCTGTTTTTCGAACCGGTGATCGATTATTTCTTCGATTTTGGCAGGATGGAGCTTTATACGGCGATCGCCAATCTGATCCTCTTGCTGCTGACCATCGTCAACCGCTGGCTATTTGGCGAGGAAAAGGGCAGAAACAAAGCCGTTATCGCGGACGCGCTGATGCTGATCATGGGTCTGTTGCTGCTTTCCTACCAGGCGAAGTTTGTTATTTTCTTCCTTTTGATCCGGCAGACTTATTTCATTCTACAATTCATCCTCTTCCGTTTCCGCGAGGGTAAAGTCTTTCGCTGGCTGTCCGCCAATCCCCCCGTCGCCGTGATGCTCAGCTTCGCCCTGGTCATCTTTTTAGGTACGGTCCTGCTGATGCTTCCTGTAGCATCCAGCCGCAACCAGGTCACTCCGGTTACTGACGCGCTGTTCACAGCGACTTCGGCCACCTGCGTTACGGGGTTGATCGTGGTCGACACCGGGAGCTATTTCAGTGTTTTCGGGCAGATCGTGATTCTGCTGCTGATCCAACTTGGCGGCCTGGGCATCATGACCGTGTCCACAGTCTTCGCACTGCTGCTGGGGCAAAACATCAATCTCAAGCTCAAGAATATCATCAACCAAGTCATCGGCGGCGTCAGCAGCATCAACGTATTCAATCTGCTCAAGAACATCTTGTTTGTCACCATGTTCATCGAACTGGCGGGAGCCTTGATCCTGTTCGCGCAGTTTTCGCGTAAATTCAGCCTCGTCCGGGCGATCTATCTCTCGGTCTTTCATTCGGTGTCCGCTTTCTGTAACGCCGGATTCTCGCTCTTTGCCAACAATATGATGAACTATGCCGACAACCTGGTGGTCAACCTGACGATCCCGCTGCTCATCTTCCTTGGGGGCGTCGGATTCACAGTCCTGATCGATCTGGGCAGTTACGGACTGGCCAGAGGTCGCGCACGCAAACTTAGCGTGCATACGAAGATCGTTTTGAGCTCATCCGGTCTCCTGTTGCTGACCGGATTTCTGGTTTATTTCATCTACGAATACCACGGATCCATGGCCGGCTTTCCACTGCTTCGGCGCTTGCTGGCGTCCCTCTTTCAGACTGTCACCACCCGCACCGCCGGCTTCAACACGATCGACATCGGCCTGCTCAGCAAGAGCACTCTGCTGATTACTGTGGCGCTGATGTTCATAGGAGCATCGCCCGGCTCGACCGGCGGAGGTATCAAGACCACCACTTTTTCGCTGCTGGGGATGACCGTCATCTCGATGATCAAGGGCAAGCGCGACCTCAGTATCTTCAAGCGCCGCATCCCTTTGGGCAATTTCCGCGAAGCTACCAGCCTGACCATCCTGTCAGCCGCCATCGTAGTATTGGTGGTAACCGTGCTCATGGCAGTGGAGCCGCATCCTTTCGAGAAACTGCTGTTTGAGGCGGTTTCTGCTTTTGGTACGGTGGGCCTGTCGATGGGCATCACCGCCGACTTGTCCATGGCGGGTAAGTTGCTGATCACATTGTTGATGTACATCGGCAGGATTGGCCCCCTGACCATGATCTACGCATTTGCGATCCGGAAAAAACACACCGACATCAGTTATGCCGAGGAAACCATAGCCATCGGCTGAGGAGATTTATATGGCAAGTTTCGCAGTTATCGGACTGGGCCGTTTTGGCATGACAGTGGCCTCCATTTTGGCGGAAAACGGAATGGATGTCATCGCCATCGATAAGAACCAGGAATTGGTCGATGATATCAGCACCAAGGTGGCGCAACCCATCTGCATGGACTCGACCGATGAAAAATCCCTGCGTTCGCTCAACCTCAATGAGGTTGACGCCGTGATCATGGGAATCGGCAGCAACATCCAGGAGTCCATCCTGACCTGCGCCATCCTCAAAAAGATCGGGGTCGGCATCATCTACGCCAAAGTGGAGAACCAACTGCACGGCCGCATTCTGGAGTTGATCGGCGTGCAGCATATCCTGTTGCCCGAGGAAATGGTCGGCGACCAACTGGCCAAGACGCTGATCTCCAAAAACATCCTGGACTACTTTAAACTGAGCAGCGGTTATATCGTGATCGAACTGCTGGCGCCTGCCGAATTCGTGGGCAAGACCCTACAGGAATTGGCTCTGCCCACGCAGCGCGGGATCAATGTCATCGCCATCAAATACAACTACCTCACAGTCTCCGAGGACGGCAACAACGTCATCGAGCAGCGTCACAACGACATGCCCGGCGCCAACGATACCGTCAATGAAGGTGACGTGCTCATCATCATGGGCAAAAAAGCCAACATCGACAAACTGATCTACGATGCCGCGCTCAGGAAGGAATAGACATGAAACGCTCCATCAAAGCGCAATACCGCCTCATGATCGCCCTGTTTTTGGGGCTTGTGTTGATCGAATCGGTGCTGATGCTCATCGTGGTCGGCAGCAGCCGCAGTCTGAACGCCCTGGCCAACGATCTGCAAACGATCATTATCATCTTCGTCTTCATCATCTTCATCTATGCGGTCGTGATCTATAATTATATCCCACTCCGGCTCAAACGCTCCCTGGGCGAGGTCAGCCAACTGATCAACAACATCAGCCTGGGAAACTACCAGATTTCAGTTAATCCGGAGCATTTCGACACGGACAAAGATATCCAGAATCTGGTCACCGGCTTGCAAAAGATGCTCAGCGTGCTGTTCCGCTTTGATCAGTCCAAGGCGGACAAGATATTTGAACATCACCAGCGGCTGCAGCTCCTGATTAACCTCATTCCTCAGGAGACGCTGATCACCCTGGCCACCGGCGAGATCAAGTACTGCAACGACGCCTTGAGGCGGAAATACGATATACTGTCCGAAAACGTCAACCTCAACGAAGTCCTCTTCAAATCGGAGTTTGACCAACGTGTCTTCGCCCGGATCGGGGAAGCCCTGCGGGGTGGAGACAACCTCTTCAACGATAAGATCCCGGACACAGATTACCAGCGCCAGGCTCTGCTCAACGGCTCGATCGTGCGCAATCGCAAAGGGCAGGCGACCGGAGGGGTGTTCGTCATCAGCTTCAGTGAGCATGTCAAATAAAATTAAGATCATATATGATCAAGAAGAGTCGCAAAGGCTGGATAGATATCTGGTCGAAATGCGGGTGCAGGAACTCTATAGCCGCAGCTTCATTGAACGCCTCATTGACGACGATCTGATCCTTGTCAACCAGATTCCGGTCAAGAAAAGCTATCTTCTGCATCCTGGCGACGAGGTGGATATCAAACTCCCGGAATTGACGCCGCAGGAAGTCGTGCCGCAGGACATCCCCCTGGACGTGGTCTATGAGGACGAGGATCTGGCAGTGATCAACAAAGCCGCGGGCATGATCGTGCATCCGGGCTACGGCAACGCGGACCAGACGCTGGTCAACGCCATCGTTTACCGCTGGGGGGAGGATTTGTCCAGCGGACGTGAACTCAACCGCCCCGGCATCGTGCACCGGCTCGACCGCGGTACTTCAGGCCTGATGCTGATCGCCAAAAATGACCGCACCCAGAGCGCGCTCAGCGAGATGTTTGCCCGGCGGGAGATCCGCAAGACCTACCTGGCCGTCTCCAGCGGCATTCCCGATCCCCCGCAGGGCGATATCGAGAGCAACATCGCCCGCAGCCTCAGCAATCCCCGCAAGATGTGCGTCGCCGCGGAAGGGCGCTGGTCACTCACCACCTACAAGGTGATCCATTACTTCCATTGTTTCGCGTTGCTCAAGGTCAGGCTGGAGACCGGGCGGATGCATCAGATCCGGGTTCATTTTGCGGACCGGGGTTTTCCCATCCTGGGGGATCTGCTCTACAACACGCGCCGCCAGGTGCATACCCTGGTGCCTGAAAACATGAAACGCAAGGTCACGGAGTTGCTTACCACGCACCTCCTGAGGCAGGCTCTCCACGCCTGGAGGCTGCAGTTCACGCATCCCAACTCCGGCAGGGAACTGGATCTGACGGCCGGGCTGCCCTCCGACCTGCTGTATACTCTCCAGTGGCTGCAGCGCTATTTTGCGGTTGACAGCGAGCCATTGGACATTAATCTGGTATTGAAGGAAAACGAGCAGTGGTAAATGACACCCCAATCAGGGATAATGATGTTTTCTGTCCCATCGGTGAAGCGATCCGCGTCATCGCAAAAGGCGGCATGCTGATCGTGGTGGATGACGCCAACCGCGAGAATGAGGGCGACCTCTTGATGGCGGCCGGTTCGATCACCCCCGCGCAGGTCAATTTTATGATCTCGCATGGCAAAGGTCTGCTCTGCGTGCCCATGGAAGCAGACTCCCTGCGCCGCCTGGACATTCCTCTCATGACCTTGCACAACACGGACCGCCACGGCACCAAGTTCACCCTCTCGGTGGACGTCAAAACCGGGACCACCACCGGCATCTCCGCCACCGAACGTGCCGCCACTATCCGCGCTTTGGCGGATCCAAACAGCGGAGCTGACGATTTTATGCGCCCGGGACATATCTTTCCCCTATTGGCCGAGCCCGGAGGTGTGCTCAAACGGGCTGGGCACACCGAGGCAGCCGTAGATCTGGCCAAGTTGGCAGGTTGCGCGCCGGTGGGAGCCATCTGCGAAATCATCCGTCCCGACGGCGAAATGGCCCGGCTGGACGATCTTGTTCCCTTCGCCAGCGAGCATGGCCTGAACATCGTCACCATAGCCGATCTCATCAATTACCGCCGGCATCAGGAAAAACTCATCAGCTGCGTCTCGACTGCCAAACTGCCCACTCATTACGGCGAATTCGACATCCACACCTATGTCAGCACCGTCACCGAGGAATCCCACCTGGCGCTGGTCATGGGCTTCATTGACCGCTCCCAGCCTGTCCTGGTCAGGGTACACTCCGAATGCCTGACCGGCGATGCGCTCCACTCCGTGCGTTGCGATTGCGGCGAGCAATTGCGCCGCTCCTTCGAAATCATCGCCGAAGCCGGCACCGGTGTCATTCTTTACATGCGCCAGGAAGGCCGCGGCATCGGCCTGGTCAACAAACTGCGCGCCTATCATCTGCAGGATCAGGGGCAGGACACTGTCGAAGCCAATCAGGCCCTCGGCTTTGCCAGCGACCTGCGCGACTACGGGATCGGCGCCCAAATCCTGAAGGATCTCGGTGTGGGGAAGATACTGCTGCTGACCAACAATCCCAAGAAGATCGTCGGTTTGCAGGGCTACGGACTGGAGATTGTCAAGCGCATCCCCCTGGAGATTCCCGCCCGCGAGACCAACCTCCGCTACCTGCAAACCAAGAAACGTAAAATGGGCCATCTGCTTAATGATGTCTGATTGCTTGCTACGCCGGCCACAAATGCCGGGGAGGATCCGATGCTGTTTTTAAAGTCACTGACTTTCCTGCTCTGGAATGTCGCCTGGGGCGCGCTGCTCATTTATCTGCTCAAGTGGTTTCTCTTCAATCCCAAACCCCGCCGTTTTTTGGGCTTCAGAAACCCGCTCACGCCCGGCTTGGTCGTGCGCAAACGCGAATGGCTTTTCACCAAGGCTCGTGACCTCTTGCACGATTTTCTGCGCCAGGCCGGGGACCTGACCGGAACCTGCGGTTATCTCCATCAGTGGGAGGAACAGATCCGCCAAGCGACCCGCGACCGGACCGCTTTCGTCGATGGCTGGCCCCTCTTGCCCCAGGGACTCAAAGACAAACTGAGGGACAGCATCGCCGGCATCGTGCGGGACATCGTTTCCAGGATCCTGCGCAGGACGGTGCCACATTTTATCGAACGCCTGCAGGTCGAACACCGCATCGACGAGTTTGACGAACGATTCAGCGCCGAGTTCATCTACGGCTATTTCCGGCGCTATGTCTATCTGCCCCTGCTCAAGATCGTGGCTGCGGTCAACGTCCTCATCGGGATCCTGAACCTGATCTGGTTCCTCATCATTGCCTGAAGCGCTTTTTATCTCTGCCCCCACTGATTTCTTAGGAGAGTATCATGGACGACAATAGAATTCCCCGCTCCCTGCCGGTCCTGCATATCAACAATGTGGTGATGTTCCCCTATTTGCTGATGCCCCTGGTGGTGTCGGACGCGGAATCCAAGCTGGTGATCGACCACGCCCTGGCACATGACAAGGTGCTGGCCTTTTTCCTGGACAAGGAGAAGGACCAACCCTCCGATCCCGGCCTCAGCGAGATCGGCACGAGCGTCACCATCCTCCGCATGTTGCGTAATCAGGATGGCTCGATCAGTTTGCTGCTGCAGGGAACATCCCGGCTCCGGCTCCAGAAGCTCAGCCAGCGCGAGCCTTTCATCATGGTCGATGTGGAAAGCATCCCCGAACAATCCCTCGAGGACACCGAGATCCACGCCTATCGCACCGTCGCCCTCGAACTGCTGGAGAAGATCGCTTCCGAAAGCACCATCCTCAGCAGCGAAATGATCGCCGGACTCAGCAACATCAAGCAGGCGGGACGCGTGGCGGACATCATCGCTGGCAACCTCGACCTGCAGATCGAGGACCGCCAGATCATCCTCGAGACCATCGACCTCAAAAAACGCTACAAGCACCTCAACAACTGCCTCGCCGAGATGATCAAGCAGATGCGCGTGGAAAACCACATCCGCAGCAACATCCAGCTCGAAATGAGCGAGGATCAGCGCCGCTACTACCTGCGCGAACAACTGGACGCCATCCGCAAGGAATTGGGCGAAAGCGACGAAGTGAGCAAGGAGATCCTCAAATGGAAGGATCTCATCGCCAAAAACAAACTCCCGGACTATGTCGAGGAAGTCGCCCTCGAGGAGCTGGAGCGCCTTTCCACCATGCAGCCAGCCGCCAGCGAATACGCCGTGGTGCGTAACTACCTGGACTGGATCGTCAACCTGCCCTGGCGCAATTACAGCCAGGACCGCCTTGATCTCAAAAAGATCGACCAGATCCTCACACGTGACCATTATGGCCTCGCCAAGCCCAAGGAACGCGTGCTGGAATACATCGCCGTCAAAAAACTCAAGGGCGCCCTCAAAGGCCCCATCCTGTGTTTCGTGGGACCTCCCGGCACCGGCAAGACCTCCATCGGCCGTTCTGTGGCCCGCGCCATGAAACGCAAGTTCATCCGCATGTCCCTGGGCGGCATCCACGATGAAGCAGAGATCCGTGGTCACCGCCGCACCTACATCGGCGCCATGCCCGGCAAGATCATCATGGAAATCAAGCGCCAGGGCACCGCCAATCCCGTCTTCATGCTCGACGAGATCGACAAGCTCGGCCGTGACTTCCGCGGCGACCCCGCTTCCGCCCTGCTCGAAGTCCTCGATCCCGAGCAGAACAACAGTTTTGTGGACAACTACCTCAATCTCCCCTTCGACCTCTCCGAGGTCATGTTCATCACCACCGCCAACACGCTGGACACCATCCCGCCCGCCTTGCGCGACCGCATGGAGATCATCGAGTTCACCAGTTACCTTGAAAACGACAAGATCGAGATCGCCCGCCATTTCCTGATCCCCAAGGAGCAGGAAGCCAACGGCTTGGCCGGACGCAAGATCACTTTCCGCAAGTCCGCCCTGCAGGAATTGATCCGCTACTACGTGCGTGAGACAGGCGTGCGCAACCTCCAGCGTCGCATCGGAAGCATCTTCCGCAAGATCGCCCGTCAGGTCGCGGAAGGCGAAGACCAAGCCTGGAGCATCACCGGGGACAACATCAAGGACTTCCTCGGGCCCCGCAAATTCACCCTCGAACTGGCCAACCGCAAACCGGAGGTGGGCATCGCCACCGGTCTTGCCTGGACCGGATACGGCGGAGAATTACTGCTCTGTGAAACCACCCGTATGCCCGGTAAGGGAGGCATCGTCCTCACCGGCCTCCTGGGCGAGGTGATGAAGGAATCCGCCCGCATCGCCCTCTCCTACCTCAAAGCCAATCACCAACTATATGGTATCAATCCCAAAGAACTTGAGAAATACGACCTCCATATCCACCTCCCTTCCGGCGGTGTGCCCAAGGACGGCCCTTCCGCCGGCATCACTCTCACGACAGCCCTGGCTTCGCTTTTCACCGGACGCCAGGTCCGGCACGATATCGCCATGACCGGCGAGATCACCCTCACCGGCAAGGTACTCGGCATCGGCGGACTCAAGGAAAAGATGCTGGCTGCCAAACGCGCCGGCATCCGCAAACTGATCCTACCCCGGGAGAACGAGGAGACTTTGGCCGATTTCCCTGAGGATATCCTTAAGGACATGCATATCGACTTTGTGGAAAAAATCCGCCAGGTCCTCGATCTGGTGCTGATGCAGACGGCAAGTGACCGCAGGCGGAGATCCGCCCCGAACGCTGGAGCCTGATGGATCGGTATCCCACCATCATCATTCTGCTCAATCTGCCGGAGGATTACATCCCCAAGGCGGAGTATGTGCTGCGCACCTATTGCGGTGTGTTGCGCCTCAATCCCATGTTCGTCTACGGCCGTCAGTTTGAATCGGCACATCTTTACTACGGACCGGCGACGCCCCATGAATATCCCATCAAGATCCTCTACCACGAAACCTTTCCTCCGGGCACCGGCTTGGCTCCCGCGGCCGAATTCTATCGCCAGCGTGAGCTCTATCCCCTGGATCAGGTCAATTTCAGCCAATATAAGAACGAGTACATCCCCTGCCTCTTTTCCCAGCCGGGCCCGATTTTTTCCTTTCTGCCGGAAAGCGCCGTCCTGCGGAAGGACATCGTCGCCGGCGGCTTCTATTTCCTCACCTGCTGGCACGAATATATCCTCGGCTTCCACGGCGAACGCCACGGCCGCGTGGACTACCGCCAGTCCCTGCAATACCGCTGGGATTTCACCTCCGTGCCGGTGGTGGATGTCTATTGTCAGATGCTGCTCTTTGCCATGGGCATCCATCTGCCCCAATTCGTCCGCGAGATCTCCTGGGGTGTCCAGGCTCGCCTCGCCGCTCAGGGTCAGCCCGGATATCAGAACCGCCATCCCGGGCAAGGGCGCTTCTGTATCTCCCTCTCGCACGATATTGATTACTGGGACTACTGGTCGGCTGGACAGAAAAAGGAAGTCTTCCGTTACAACCTCCGCACCTTCTTCCGCCGTCCCGTCAACGCCAGCTTCAAGATTCTCGGCCACGCCCTGCACAAAAACCTCATCCACAATCCCCAGCGCCAGGCCCGGTGGATTCTGCACCGCGAGGCAGCCCTGGACATTGATTCCACCTGGTTCCTCTTCGGCAAGACCGACTACCCGGATCCCCGCCAAAACTATATCGCCGATCCCGGCATCAGCCGGAGCCTGCTGGAGATCCTGGGCGGTACCGAGGTCGGACTCCACGGCTCGCCTGCCTCCGCCTACGACGCGGATGAACTGCGCCGCGAACTGGACACCTTGCGCCTGCTGGGTTTCAAGGTCACCGGCTATCGCTCCCACTACCTCAATTTCGATTATCAGCAGAGTTTCTCCCTCCTGGAAGCGGCCGGCATACAATATGACTCCACGCTCGGTTATTGGGAGCAGATCGGCTTCCGCGCCGGCATTTCCTTCCCGTTTTTCCCCTTCAATATCGAGCAAAACCGGCCTTTCCGCGTGTTGGAGATACCGCTCATCGTGATGGACACCACCCTCAACTCCGCCAAGGCCATGAACCTCAATCCCGTCTCCGCCCTGCGCCGGGTCTGCCGGCTCATCGACCTCGCCGCCAAATACCAGTCCCATCTCTCGCTGCTCTGGCACAACACCAGTTTCGACCCCATCGACTTTCCCTTTTGGGGCTGGGTCTATTGGAGCGCCCTGCGCTACGCCGTCAACCGCGGCGCCTGGATCACCTCGCTGCACAACATCTACGACGAATGGTCCCACAAGCGCAATTGACGCCTCTGTACGCTCTGACGCCGCTTGAGCCCTCCCCAGTGATTGATGCTTATGCGTAAAATCTGCCTCTATGTCCGCACCCTGCTCTGGAAGGCCTTTTTTATCCTGCTGATGCTGGCTACGCTGGTGCTCCTGCCTTTCCTGCTGCTCACCAAGTTGTTTTTACCGCGTCCCGCCTTCCGCCGCCTTGTCTATCTGGTGGCCTCCGCCTGGGGCCGGATCACCATCTGGTCCACCGGTTCACGCGTGCGGGTGTCAGGCCGCGAATTGCTGCCGCAGCACGGCCGCTTGTGCTTCATCGGCAATCACCAGAGCCTCTTCGACATCCCCGCCTTCCTCGGCCATATCGGACGCCCGGTGGGCTTCATCGCCAAGAAGGAACTGCTCCGTATACCCGTGCTCAGCCATTGGATGATGCAGATGCCCTGCGTGTTCCTCGACCGCAGCAACGCCCGCCAGGCCAGGGAATCCTTCCAGCGCAGCGCCCAGATCATCGCCCGCGGCTTCCCCCAGGTCATCTTTCCCGAGGGCGGACGCAGCGGCACGGAGGCCATGCGGCCTTTCCACCCCGGGTCATTCAAACTCGCCCAAATGGCCGGAGCCGACATCGTGCCCTTTGCCATCAGCGGCACCTGGAACATCATGGAATGCGATGGCAACATCCACGCCTCAAATATCTACCTGCGTATCCTGCCGCCCATCACTCCCGAAGATCCCCTCTACAGGGACAAAACCGGATTGGTGGAGGGCGTCCGGGCGATGATCCAATCCGCACTGCTGGAGCTTTAGAACGCGTTCTTCGGACTACGGCAGTGGCACTCTCTGCAGTGCTGATACCAATTCGCTATCAAACAACCAATCTTTGACTCAGAGTGATTCTGGGGTCCAGCGACGTAGGAGCATGGACTTCAGGATCGATGTCCTCGTTACAAAGGGTGTCATCCCGGACATCGGAATCCCCGCTTGCCCTCCCCTTGTCATCCCGGACGACGGGGTCCCCGCTCTGCGGGGTGGCGAGCCGGGACCCAGTCTTTGTTTTTTGGGACTTACGGATTGGTCTGAAATGACTGGATCCCGGGTCAAGCCCGGGACGACAGGCGTTATCCTGGAGTCCAGCGACGCAGGAGCATGGACTTCAGGACTCTCCTGCCGCGATCTTGCTGAAGTCGATGCTCGCAGGCTCGCTCGACTCCAACAGACTTGAAAGCGAAACGGCATGATACCCTCTTGAGCTGGTTTCTACCGGCTTCCGCGGACTTTGTTTGATTCCCCTATCGAATCACCGACAACCTGCCTGCGGCCAGGATCTTACCTCCGGCGCTGAGACGGGTCAGGTAGATCCCGCT
>CAYXEF010000040.1:0-11300 GCA_964463825.1 uncultured Candidatus Cloacimonadota bacterium
CCTCGCTGAAAGCTATGGCTTTATCCGACAGTCGATGATTGACAAGACACGTGTCACTCATCCACCAAGAATAAACATGAGCCTGATTTACTGAGCCTGATTTACTGAGCCTGATTTACTGAGCCTGATTTACTGAGCCTGATTTACTCTGGTCATATGAAATCCCTGCAGCGTGCCCGCTATCATTGCGGACTCACTGCGGACTCACTGCGGACTTTGTCCGTAATGAGTGCGCAGTGAGTCCGCAATGATAACCGGGGCGAAGTGCCCTGCCGTTAACGGTAGCTTGGCTTAAGAACCGCTTTCCCAGGCCGGAAAGGAACTGAAGTAGTTTGGTAGTCCTTCGTAAATATTTTTTGCTTGACAAAAGATTCGCATGGCCAAAGCTCGAGTTATGCAATCTTGACTGCCGGGTTGAGCCAGTTTCCGGCTGGCCGGGCGAAGGAGTCGTGATGAGAAGGACAATCCTGAGCATGGTTCTGGGATTGTGGCTGATCGCCGCTTTACCGGCTATTCCGGGCCTGACGCTGCATTATGTGGGCAGCATGCACCCCCATGACGGCTATCCGGTTTGCGCGCTGCACAACGCTACGGGAGAACTGCGCTGGTACAAGCTTTTTGCCTCGGGCAACGGCTTCGTCGTACACAGCTATTACATGACCACCGGCTGCGCCGTTTCGCTGCAGGAACAGATCTACTCCTATCAACATCCGGTGGATTTGTGGCAGGATGGCGGATATCCGACCCTGGTGCTGAGCCAGGCCTTTGACGGCAGGGTTTATTTCCTGCAGAAGAACGATCTCTATCTCTTCATGACCGTGATCGACGAAAACCTGCAGATCTCCACTGTTTTGACCAACAACCCAGCCCTCAGTTTCGAGCCCGACCCACTTTTCCGCCGCACCTTCTGTTTCCTCAGCCCGCAGTTGATGATCCTCTCCAGCCAGGGCTCCGTCTTCCTGCTCAATCTGCAAACGGCGACCTGCAACTACTACTGGACCTTCCCCAATGCCGACGGCTTCATCACTTTCAGCCGCCTGGACGAGGAAAGGGTGGTCATCACATCCAGCGTGGGTTGGCCGGATTACGCCAACTATTTGCTCAATTACCAGACCCTGGCGCGGACCCAGATCACCAGTATCTACGATTGGCCGCTTGGCCCGCTCAGCGAAGATTTCGGCGACAACACATTCCTCTGTGCCCAAAGCTATTACCTTGATTGGACCCTCTGGGTCTGGACCCTGCTGATGCGGATCAACGCGAGTGGCTTCGCCAGCCTCTACAACCTCTATTACGGCGGCACGCAGGACGGATTCGACTACACGCCGATGCACACTTTCCAGGATGTCAATCTGCTGGGGGACAACCGCTTTTTGGCCATCTGCACGGATTACGGACAGCTCCCCTACAACCAGCGCCTGGGCTTGTGGCAGATAATCGGCAACAGCGTGGCCTACGACTACGGCTGGCCGGAATTGACGGCGTTGGACAATCCCGCCCGGCTCTACAAACTCCAGGACGGTTACTACCTGAGTTACCACAATAACTCCGCCGCCCCTGAGGCCGTCCGTCTGCTGGATCTGCAGGCGCAGGCCATTTCACTGCCCGATTCCAACCGCATCACCGGGCCGGCCAATATCGTGAGTACGGGCAACAACGCCTTCTACGCGGTCTATCCCGGCAGCAATGTGCACGTCTACGCCCTGGTGGAGCCCAGCGCCGCCGAGGACGCGGTCCAAACGCCGCTGGCCGCTCTCTGCCTGTCTTTGAGCCCCAATCCCTTCCGGGAAACTCTCAGTATTTCGCTGCCCGGTAAAGAAACAACGAGCCCTTCAATCAGGGTTTACGACCTGCGCGGACGCCTGGTGCGTGAGTTGGGAACTGCCCCAAACGGCGGCCCGGTCTGGCAATGGGACGGCAAAAACGAGCGCGGGGCGCGCCTGCCTTGCGGGGTCTATCTGGTCCGCGTGGAAGCCGGAGGCAGATCTGTTGTCGGGCGGGCCGTGCTGCTGGATTGAGTCTTATCGATCCGGACGCACCGCGGTGACGCGATAAAAAGCACGTGCGGACGGATCCGCATCCAAAAAGTAGGGATCGGGGCTGAAAGCCAGGAAAACTAATTCCCCGCCGGGCTCCGAAGCTCGGTAGACATTGTAGCCCAGGGGCGTCAGGGCTTGGTTTTCCACATCCTCGCTGACGGGTGTCCAACTCAGCAGGCAGCCGGATCCGCTGGGCTCCGCGACCAGGTCTTGCGGCGTTTGGGGCGCGGCCGGCAGATCAAAGCTCAATTCAATTTCGTCCACATACCAGCCTTCGAAATTGAGGGCTCCGTCGGAGCCGAAAATCCAGCGGAAGGAAGCGCTGCCGCTATATGCGGAAAGGTCGAACACTGCCTCGGTCCAGTCAAACGAGCCTGACCACACGGGCGTTCCGGCCGCCAAGGGGCAGTCGGGATTGTCGATGATCGTGCAGGGATAACCGCCCGTGGGGGTGATCTGGAACCACTCTCCGCCGTCGAGCGACATCTGCAGCAGCCCACCGTCCCAAGCCTGCAGCGTGTCGGAATCCACTTCCGACTGCATCCAGTGGCGGAATTTGAGCTTCGAATTCAAACCCAGAGTGAAAGCCGGACTGACCAAGGCTCCATAGCTCTTGCTCTCGTAATATTCGGCGCCGGGACCGCCGAATTTCATGGCATAAGAGCCGTTGGGCGTGAAGTTGCGCTGGGCGTCGCGATGCCATTGGTTGGTGAATTCCGGATCGAAGTCGGCCACGCTGAAGCCCAGAAGGTTGTTCTCAAAATGGTATCCGCTGTCGCTCACATAGAGCCGGAACTCGCCCTGGGAATCAGCGCCGTTTTCCGCTCCCAGGCTGTAACTGATGACGATCGCCTCGTTCAGCGGAGCCAGGGGCGAAACCGCCACGCCAAACACCGCCTCCAAAGTCTGCTCTGTTCCATGCTCCAGGGCCGGCAGGCTGACCTGCGGGGCCGAAAGCTGGGCGTGGGGGCTGGCGCATTGCAGATCCAGCTCGGGATAATAGGCGTTGCCGCTGCCCCGGTTGCTGAAGGTCAGGCTGAAAGTGGGGTTATCGCCGGGATGGATGTGCAGTGTGGGATTTTCGGCCTGATAGTTCGTCAATTGCAGCGCGGGGGCGTTGAGGGTCAGCCAGGCGTGTGATTCGGTCTGGGAGGAGTCATAGCTGGCGGTGAGCAGAAACCGCATCGCGCTGAGGTCGGGAAACTCGCCCTGGATGCCGATTTGGAAGACATCCGCGATGACCAGTGAATCGCCGGCCGCCAGGGCCGGAAAGTTGTAGGATCCGGAAATGATCTGGATATTGGGCGAGGCGCAGCTGAGGGTCAGCGTGCCGCCCGTCAGCTGCGCGGCCTGGCCGGTGTTGCGCAGGGTCACGGTGAGCGGGAGCTGTTCTCCGCTGTGATGCAGGCCGTCGGCATCGTGGAAGACCACCGGCAGGCAGCTCAGATAAGCTCCCGCGGCGGCCTCAAAAGTGATCTGGGTGTGCCAGGCAAAGACGTTGGGGGCGTTGATATAGAGGTCGTAGATCCCGGGAGCGATGACGCGGTCCAGGTGGATGTAGACCAGGCCGTCGGCATCGGCAAAGCCCTCGTAGAGGAACTCCGCGCCGTTTTTGATGCGGATGTTGGCGCGCGGGGCGTTGGTTGCAAACTGATAGTGGTCGAGGCCGCTAATCCAGGCATCCGGCAATTGGGCGCTGAAGTTGGCGGGGGTGTCGGTCCAGGCCAGCATGGCTGGATCGCCCATCAGATTAAGCTCATAGTGCACCCAGTGCATGACTCCGGAGCTGAGAGTGAAGGGGATGATGTCGATCTTGCTGTCGTTGAGGGCGTCGCCGATCCCGGGGATCTGCTCGCCGAAATAGGAGTCGATGTATTCGCGGTGGAAGTGTTGCGAGGAGCCGTTGGTGGAGGAAGGGGCATACCAGCCGTAGCGCGAATTGGAAATCATGGCCACGGTGGCGGTAGGCAGGCTCATGAACTTTTCCGAGATGCAGTCCGAAGTGTCGAAACCTCCGCTATTGCAGGCCTGGCTGTAAACCAGGGAGAAGTTTTCCCCGTCGCCGTCATTGGTAAAATTGGTCGCAGTGACGTCGCCGATATTCACGCCCAGGGTGCTGTTGACACTGCCATGCCCCAGATGGTTCACAAAGTTGTAGCCGTCGCTGATCAGAGGTTTAAGTTGGTTGATGCCCCAAGCCGCGTCGCGGTCGTAGAGCGTGGCGAAACTCCAATCCGGAGGAAATCCCACAGTGGCGTAGCTGTTGGCGGAGGAACCGCCGATCAGCTCGTCCATATAGTCCCCGCCCCAGGTGGGGTCGGTGTTGAGCTGCTCGCCCAAAAGCAAGTAGCGCCGGAGTTCTCCGGTCTCAGGCGCGTTCAGGTAGTCGGTCAGTTTGGCGATGAAGTTGGCGATTTCGGTGTCGTTGTTGTAGCAGAACCTGCCGATGGCGAATTCGGGCACCAGGTCCGCTTCGCCCTGCTCGCCCCAATAGATGTCCCCGTCGGTGTTCCAGCTGCCGTCCAGGCTGGCATAGTAGATGTCGGCGGGGATGTTGTTGCTGACATAGTTTCCGGCATTGGCATAGAGTCCCTTGTGGGGAATGGCGTCGATATCCCCGGCCAGAAAAACATAGCGTATAGTGTTATCCACATACATGGCGCTGAGGTAGTTACGGATCTTTTCCGGATTGGTGGCCCCTGTAAACTGGGAGTAGATATCCTGCACGGACTGCATCAGGACATTGTAGCCCCGGGCGTCGTAGAGCGCCTTGAGCGGGAGCCATTGCGAGTATTTGGCCGCGTCGTGGATGATGATGTAGTCGTAGCCTTGGGAGGGCAGAGTGTAGCGGGGCACGGCATCCGGATTATCCACGCTGCGCAGCAGCTGCTGCCGGGTGTGGACATCCTCCCTGAGCAGGCCGCGCGAGGCCGGGGAAGAGGGATCCGGAGCGGTCTCCACCACGATGCGGATCCTCTCATAGCTGACCAGTTCGCCGCTTGCGGGATTATAATCGAAAGGACAGACCGCACTGAAGCAGACGGGGTGTCCGGATAGATATTGCGTCGTCGCGCCGGTGTGGGGGGTGGCGGGGAAGACGGCATTGGCTGAATAGATCGAGGGATCCGGAGGCGTCAGAACCGCTGCTTCCGGCAGCGATATGGGATATTGGCTCTGGATCGGAGCCAGCGGTGTTTCCAGCCAACTGCGCCGTTGGCCAAAGCGCTCGATTCTGAGTTCCATCGCTCGGGTGCCAGCAGGCAGCAACAGCCTGATCCCGATCCAGGGCAGCGCCGGCTGTCCTGGTAAGCCCAGCGTGTGCGCGCCCTTCAGCTCGAGCGCGGAAAAATCTCCCTGCCTAGTCATTCGTCCTGCTTCCAAGGTAACATCATAGCTTACGGTTCCGGCCAGTGTCACTAATGCCAGCAACAGCAGCGCGCTCAGTGGCGGCTTTATCATATTGTACCTGCCTTATTACTCATTGCTGAATGCCAAGTCTCAATCCGTATCTGTGTCAAGATATTTCTTGACAGCGCTATACCAGATCGCTATCGCATCACTCTTCGCAGCAGGTTGGCGTTGGTCACCACGGTTACGGAACTGGTGGCCATGGCGATCTCCGCCAGCACAGGATGCAGGGCTCCGAAAACCGCCAGCGGGATGGCGATCAGGTTGTAGAAGAACGCCCAGAAGAGGTTTTGGCGGATCTTGCGGAAGGTGGCCAAAGAAAGCCGCACGGCCTGGGGGATCAGCTCTATGCGGTCGCGCAATATCGTGATGTCGGCGGTTTCGATGGCGATGTCGGTACCCTGTCCCATGGCGATGCCGATATCGGCCTGTTTGAGGGCCGGGGCGTCGTTGATCCCGTCCCCGGCCATGGCCACGGCACCGTATTCGGCCTGCAATTCGCGGATGATGCCGGCTTTGTCCGCCGGCAGGGCCTGGGCGCGAAAGCGCGTGATGCCGCATTGAGCCGCGATCGCGGCCGTTGTAGCCTGGTTGTCGCCGCTCAGGAGGACCGGCTCGATACCCAACTCCCGCAGTTCCCGGACCACCATCACGGCTTCCGGGCGCAGACTGTCCGCCAGATAGAATACGCCCAAGGCTCCGCCGTCATTCCCCAGCCAGACGGTCGTGGCGTGTTTCAGCGCGTGATCTGGCGTCAAGCCCTGCAAGCCTGGTATGCCTTGCTCCTCCAACAGGGAGCGGCTGCCCAGCCAGTAAGTTTGTCCGCCGATCCGGCCCGAAACTCCACGTCCGCTGTGGTTGGCAAAGTCCTGCAGTGGGTATGCCGCAAGATCCTGCTCCCGGGCTGCGGACACGATCGCCTTGGCCAGTGGATGCTCGCTGGCGGCTTCGAGGCTGAGTGCCAGGCGCAGGGCTTCCTCCCGCGGGATGCCGATCTCATCCGCCCTGAGCAGCTGGGGCCTGCCGTGGGTGAGAGTGCCGGTCTTGTCAAACACGATGGCGCGCACGTCCTTCATGCGCTGCAGGGCTTCTCCGTTGCGGATCAGGATCCCGCGTTCAGCACCCATACCGCTCCCCACCATCAGGGCTGTGGGTGTGGCCAGTCCCAGCGCGCAGGGACAGGCGATGACCAGGGTGGCGATGGCAGCCATGAGCGCAGCCGCGAAGCCCGTATTGGCGCTGCTCAAGGGAATAATGCCGCGTATAAATCCGCCCACTGAACCCATGGCTGCGGGAAAGAGCAGCCAGGCCAGAAAGGTAGCCAAGGCCAGTAGCAAAACCACGGGCACGAAGATGGAAGTCACCCGGTCCGCCAGCATTTGGATCGGCACCTTGGAATGCTGGGCTTCCTGCACCAGGCGGATCACCTGCGCCAGAAAACTGTCCCGCCCCACCTTCTCCGCCCGGGCGGTGAAGTAGCCGTCCAGATTGACCGTGGCGCCGATCACGGGATCGCCGGGACCGCGCGCAACCGGCATCGACTCGCCTGTGGCCATGGCTTCGTCCAAAGAAGCCCTGCCTTCCAGGATCACTCCATCCGCCGGAACCTTGGCCCCAGGCTTGACGGCGAAGACGTCCCCCACCTTGACCCTGTGCACTGGAACCTCGGTTTCCGCCCCGTCGACCAGCAGCAACGCGGTCTTGGCGCCCAGGTGCAGCAATTTGCTGATGGCCGCGGAGGCTTTGCCCCGCGCGCGGCTCTCCAGGTAGCGGCCGGTGAGATGAAAGGCCAGGATCATGGCGGCGATGCCGGAGAAGTCGTGCGCGTTGACGCCCTTCACGACCAAAGAAAGCGGCGTGACGGCCAGCGAGGCCAGTGTGCCCAGCGCGATCAGAACGTCCATATTGGCGCTGCCTGAGCGAACGGATTTATAAGCCGAAACGTAGACGCCCCGAGCCGGTCCCAGCATGGCCGCCAGTGTGAGCATGAAAATCGCCCACACGCCCGCTTCATGCCAGGCCGGCATGGGCCGGATCAACATCATGGGCAACATCAGCGCCGTAACCAACAGCGCGCCACCCCACATAATCCACATCCGCCGCGCTGCCTCACGCATCCTGCGCAGCTGCTCGTCCTCGTCCACACTTGCGGTCTCGCGCACCGAGAAGCCCAAAGACTCGATCACACGGGCAAAATCCCCCGCTCCGACCTGCTTGTCGTCATATTCCAGTTCGGCTTCTTCCAGGGCCAGATTGACGCTGGCAGCGGTTACGCCTGTAAGTTGCGAGAGCGCTTTTTCCGCCCGCGCGCTGCAGGCTGCGCAATGCATGCCGTCGATACCAAGGCTGAGCTTCTGCTTCATGTTCGGGGTCCTCTTATTGCATATCTGATTGATATGATATTCAAAATCCGGCTGTCGCCAAAAACGTTCGCGCCCACAATCTGCATACCGCATCAGGTTGTTTGACAGCAGTCAAAGGATTTTGATTGACAAAACCAGCCCCTGCGATAAGCGTAACCACAAAGAACAATTCCTCCAATAGGATAAGAACCCTCTGATGAAGACAAAGCTAATCCTGACCGCCCTGATGGCCGTCCTGGCAGGCACATTAGCCGCCGCGGCTTTCTCCGGAACTGCCGTCGCGCAACCGCCTTTTGCCGCGGACCGCATCAAGATCCAATTGACCGCCGAAGCTGAAGCCCTGGCCGAGTTGCCACAAGGCCTCTACGCCACCACGGACAGATTTGGCCTTAAAGAACTGGACCAACTTGTGAGCCTCAACGGCGCCACT
Source organism: uncultured Candidatus Cloacimonadota bacterium (assembly GCA_964463825.1). Classification (GTDB taxonomy): domain Bacteria; phylum Cloacimonadota; class Cloacimonadia; order Cloacimonadales; family Cloacimonadaceae; genus Syntrophosphaera. The sequence goes on from CAYXEF010000040.1 coordinate 8,241, forward strand.
AAGTTAATCCGAGCGCATCGTCAGGTCAAAGACGCAGCCTGGGCGCAGTCAAACGGCTGGAACCGCTGGTTCCTGATCCAACTGGACGGCAGCGTCGGAGTTCAGGACGCGCTCAAGTCCTTCCAAAGCAGCCGCTACATCGAGACCGCCACTCCGGAATTCATCGCCTACACCACCGTAGTACCCAATGACACATACTACGCCAACAACTGGGGCCACAACAACACCGCGCAGCTGCCGGTCTATCAGAGCGGCGGACACACCGGCGCCGGAGTAGGCACGGTCGGTTTCGACTCCGATGCCCAACTGGCCTGGGATCAGAGCCAGGGCTACGGTTCTGCCAGCATTGTCATCGCCGTGATCGATACCGGCGTCGATACGGCGCATCCAGACCTGCGCCTGGTTACGGGCTATGACTATGGCGACAACGACAGCAACCCCATGGACAACAGCGCCGAAGCCGGCCATGGAACCTCATGTTCCGGAGTGGCCGCCGGAAAAGCCAGCAACAATCTGGGCGTCACCGGCAGCGCCGGCGGCTGCAGCGTGATGCCGCTCAAGGTTGCGAATTCCGCCGGAGACATGTATTTCACTGCCATTGAAAACGCCCTCACCCACGCCGCGGACTACAACGCGCACATCGTCAGCATGAGTCTGGGAGCGGAAAGCGGCATGGGAGAAGGCGATTCCCCCTCCACGGACGCCGCACTCACCTACGCCTACAACGCCGGGGTGGCAATCTTCGCCGCCACCGCCAACAGCAATGCCTCCACCATCGCCTACCCCGCCAATCACACCGCCGTGATCAGCGTCGGCGCCGCCAGCCCCTGCGGCCAGCGCAAATCCACCACTTCCTGCGACGGCGAATACTGGTGGGGATCTAATTATGGAACATCGGTGCAGGATGCCAAAGAAGCGGTGGATATCATGGCGCCGACGATCCTGCCGGCCACAGATATCACCGGCTCCGGAGGTTATTCCACGACCGATTACTACATGTGGTTCAATGGCACTTCCTGCGCCACGCCTTATGCCGCGGGCGTGGGAGCCCTGGTCCTCTCGCGCGATCCCGGGCTGAGCCCGGCCCAATTGCGCTCCATCCTCACCAGCAGCGCCACGGACATGACCATTGATGGCGGAGCGGGTTGGGACCGTTACACCGGTTACGGCATGGTGAACGCAAACAATGCCCTGGCCATCTTCAATGCCTACAACCCCCCGCGCAACCTGACAGCCACCCCGGGCAACAGCTTTGTGATACTCAATTGGCAAACGCCGGCCTACGGCACTCCGACCGGATACAAGATCTTCAAAGACTCCATCCTGCTGACCACCGTCTCCGCCGCCACATTATCCTACACCGATTATGACGTATTGAACGAGACCATCTATTCCTATTATCTGACCGCAGTATACACCGAAGGCGAATCCGACCCCACGCCTCCGGTCATTGTGACTCCCAGCGCGGTCGCCTACGTGATCCTGGGTACAGGCAGTTCCACAACCAACAACAACCAATTGAGCCCGATCAACAACACCTTCAAGAGCATCCACGGTCAATCGGTTTATACCGCTGCCGAACTCGCCGCCGCCGGCATCAGCGGCCCTGCTTTGATCACCCAGCTGGGTTTCTACCCGGTGTCCCAACCCAATCTGGCCCTGGTGAACTTCGTGGTCAGGATGAAGCACACTGATCTCAGTAATACCGCTGAATGGATCCCCGGTACGGATCTGGTCACAGTTTTCAGCAACCCGGCTTACATGCCGGTCACCGGCGATTACGATCTGCTGACCCTGGATCCGCCTTTTTTATGGAACGGCATAGACAACCTCGTGCTGGACACCGCCTTCGGCCTGCTGGCAAACTACTCGCAAAGCGGCACTCTGCGCTACACCACAGTCACCAACGGCTATCGCCGCGTGGCCAGCGACACGGTCAATCAAACCAATATCTTCAGTGACGGCGCGGTAAGGAATTTCCGTCCCAATGTCAAGTTGGCGCTGCAGATCCTGCCACCGGAACCGCAGATCGAAGTCCAGCCCCAATCCCTGAATTTCGGCCAGATCCTGGTCGATACAGCCTCCACAAGCCAATTCACACTCAGCAACACGGGAAGCGCATTCCTCAATGGAAGCATCTCCACGCCCGCGGGCTACAGCGTCGCCTCCCCCGGTCGGACCTTTGAAGGGATTGAGTCTCTGAACGAGGCCAGCCCTGGGCGCAACACTCTCGGTTTCAACATTGCTCCGGGAGCGTCGGCAGGCTTCACACTGACCTTTTTGCCCCCCAGCCCTGGCAACTATGACGGCAATATCCAGATCGCCAGCAACGATCCGAACACCCCCCTGGCCACGATCGCCGTCACCGGAAGCGGATACCTGCCGCCCACATTGACGTTGGATCAGGATTCTCTGGCCGTGACTCTGCTGACAGACGAAACCACGGCGCAGCAACTGCTCATAGGTAACTCCGGCAGCCAGAACCTTACCTGGATATCATCAGAGCTACCTGCCGCCGCATGGTTTGCCGCCGCCCCAAGCTCCGGCAATATCGCCGGGGGAGGCAGCCAGAGCCTGACATGTTCTTTTTCCGCAGTTGGCCTGGCGCCTGGCGCCTATGCCACGCTGCTGCAGATCGTATCCAACGATCCCTACAACCCGCTGTACCAGATCCCTGTCCAGATGAACGTTTTGGTGAGCGAGCTGGCTCCGCCGCTCCTGGATGGGATCCAGCTCGAGTCCGGATCCATGACATTGAACTGGCAACCGGTGCCCTATGCCTTGACGTACAAAATCTACCGCGCCTGGGAGCCAGCGGGGGAGTGGGTGCTGCTGGGAACCACGGACCAGACCAGCTGGGAGGATCCGGATGGCCTGCCCCAGGCCTTTTACCGCGTGATCGCCAGTTCAGATCCTCTGGCTGAGTAGATCCTCTTTAGCCGGATCTTGCCGCAGATTTGGCTGTTAAGACGGAGGAGCGGTAGGGCTGGATCAGCAACATTTGCTTAACCTGGCGGTTCCAGGCCCAGAGCGTGAATACGTTTCCAGAGGTTGGATTTG
>CAYXEF010000040.1:11400-20938 GCA_964463825.1 uncultured Candidatus Cloacimonadota bacterium
TTAACCTGGCGGTTCCAGGCCCAGAGCGTGAATACGTTTCCAGAGGTTGGATTTGTCCAGGCCCAGCTGGTGGGCGGTCTGGGTCACGTTGTAGTGATTGGCCCTGAGTTGTTGGCTGATCAACCGGGCTTCATAGCGTTTCAGGCTCTCGCGCAGGGTGCCGGCATACTCCGTGCCGGAAGCCTGGGCTTCCTTTTGATCCAGGAAATCGGAAGGTTCGAGCAGTTCATGCGAGGCCAGGATCAGTGCCCGCTCAACGCAGTTGCGCAGTTCGCGGCAGTTACCGGACCAGTTCTGGGAGATCAGCCAGACTTCGGAGCGGGGTGAGATCTCGCGCGGCGGCATTTGTTTGCGTTGACAGAAATCAAGCAGGAAATGCCGGGCCAGGGGCAGGATGTCCTCCGGACGCTCGCGCAAAGGCGGGATGTGGATATGGATCACGTTGAGGCGATAAAACAGATCCTGACGGAATCTGCCGTCCCGGACCGCAGCCTGCAAATCTTGGTTGGAGGCACTGATGATGCGGACTTTCACCTGATGCACCTTGCCGCCGAGTTGTTGAGCCTCGCCTTCGGAGAGCACGCGGAGCAATTTACCCTGCATGTCTGAGGACAGTTCGCTGATCTCGTCCAGAAACAGGCTGGAGTCGCGCGCGAACTCGAAGTAACCTTTGTAGGGGCGGACGGCGCCGGTGAACGCGCCCTGTTCATAGCCAAACAATTGCGCTTCGAAGAGATCGCGGGGCACGGAAGCACAGTTGATGCTGAGCATATCCATCTTACCGCAGGCGCTGAGACGGTGAATGGCCCGCGCCGCGAGTTCCTTGCCCACGCCGGTTTCGCCGGTGAGCAGCACCGGTGTGTCGTAACGGGCGGCCTGGCCGATGTGGTCAAAGATCTGGCGCATCTGTTCCGAGACTCCGACCATGCCGATCGCCGTGCGTTCCAATTCCTGAATGCGCTGCTGCTTGCGGATGCTGTCGCCCAAACTGCGGACGCGCACCAGCAGGTGTTCCGGGTCTATTGGTTTGGTTATGAAGTCATCAGCGCCGCTTTTGATGGCTCGCACGGCGTCCTGGATACTGCCGGAGCCGGAGATCATCAGCACCAGCAGCTGTGGCAGCCTGGCGTGCACGGCATCCAGAAGCTCAAAGCCGTCGGAGAGCGCCGGGAAGCAGAGATCCAGCATCATCAGGTCGTACTCGTGATTCAGCAGGGCTTGGTAAGCCTGGTCCAGATTCATCGCGGCATCCACTGTGCAGCCGTTGGCGGACAGCAACTCGCGCACCAAGTCACAGAAAACGCTGTCGTCGTCCGCCAGCAGGATCCTTAGCTTATCCATTCAGACCTCCTTTGAGCCAGATGGAAACCACGGTGCCTTTGCCTTCCTCGCTTTGCACGACGATCGTCCCGCCCATGGATTCGATGATCTTGCGCGATTCCGGCAGACCGATGCCGGTGCCGGAATCCTTGGTGGTGAAATACAATTGCCAGATCTCGTCCCCATATTTGCTGGGGATGCCGCAACCGCTGTCTGCCACTTCCACCAGCACGGTTTGCCCGCCGCGCTGACCCTCGTGCAGCGGGACACTGCGGATGCTGACCTGCAGGACGCCGCCGCGGGGCATGGCGTCCAGGGAATTGTTGAGCACATTCTGCAAAGCTTCCTCGAAACGGATCGGCTCGATCAAGGTCTCCACGGAATCAAGGCCCCAATCCCTTATCACCTGGATGTTTTCCGGAATGACGCAGCGGCTCAGGCAATGCTCCACGGAGGGGATGATATCCTGCAGGCGCAGGTCCAGATCCTTGAGTTCCGTGAAACGTTGAAAGGCGCGTGTGAACTCTGTGATATGATCCAGGGCCTCACGGACGATCTCCAGGTTCTTCCGTTCGGAATCCACGGCCCCCTTGTTCAGAAGCGGTTGCAGCGCCATAAGGGCGTTTTGGATGTAGCGGCGGACATTGTGCGCCAGGCGTTTGGCGGTCTCGGCCCAGGCCAGTTTATCTTTCAGCGAGGCGGCTTCGGTAATCTCAGATTGCAGTATGATCAGGTACCGGCGTGTCAAGCCGTGCAATTTGGTCAGCGTCACCTTGTGCGGCAACTGCTGCAGCCCGAGTTTCATTGTGGTCACAAATTCATTGGCCTGACCGAGTTTGAATCTGTGCAGCAATTCGTGCAACTCCGGAAAATGGCCGCGCAGCGAGCGCATTTTGACTTGGGGCGGATTCCCCGCGTCGTCGCTCAGTAATTGGAGTACGTAATTGTTGTAGATACGGATGCGGTTGGCGTTGAGCATGATGATGAGGCCGTGGTTCAGGCTGTTGGCAGCCAGTTTGAACACGTTTTCCCGGTGGAAATGGTTCAGGGTGGCGATCAGCAGGAGCAGGCCCAGGCCGATCAACAGCCCCAGGTTGTAGTTCTTGAGAAAGTTCAGCAGCCTGAAATTGAGTGGGATGGACAGATAGCTGTAGTAGCGGACTTCGGTTTGCGTGTGGATGGCAATGCGGCAATCCTGGCCGCTTCCTGCTCTTACGATACTGGCATAGACTTGGTTATCCTGGGGAAAGGGGCTGGCAAGTTCGGCGCGCCTGACCAGATTGTGGTCCAGGATCACGAAACGGTTGTCAGTGGTCTGCAGCAGGATTTCCTGGTTGCCGTCCTGATCGATGTCCCGCACATCCCAGACCAGATGCACGAAATCACTGAACGGACAGTCCAACTTTTGCAACTGCTCGTCCAGCACCACCAGTCCGTGATTGCGCGTGACCAGCAGAAAGCGTTTGTTGCCGTCCTGGTCCAAACTCGGATAGAGCGTTTCGATGTTATTGGGGGAGAAGCGGCCCTTCAGGGTCCAGGTTTTTTTGCGCTCCAGGATCTTGCCGTTCCAGTCGCTGATGCTGACTGTGTTTGGTTCTAAGCTGTTGCCCCAGGTCGTGGTTACGGACAAAATCTCCGGGCGCCCGTCCCGGTTGGTGTCGTCGGATGCCAGCTGGAGCTGTCCCAAGCCGTTGAAGACTTGCTCCCTGTACAGGACCTGACCTTGGGGCGAGACTATCAGCAGCCAGCCATTGTAATCGTCGACGCCATTCAGGATGGTGCGGGTGTTTCTTTGAACAATGCTGCCACAGACAAATTCCCTGGCTCCGTCACCGTCAAAGTCGTTCCAGAGAATGGAGGTGAGATTGGCGCCAAGTTGTAACTGCCACTTCAGCTTACCGCTGGCATAATCATAGACGATAAGGCCGCGGGGATTGGCCATAAAACCATCTATGCCCCGCGCGACCAGTTCCAGGCTGCCATCACCGTCGATGTCCTCGATAAATTCGGGTACAATATGCCCTACCCAGTCATACTTGGGGTTGCCCAAATACCCGTCCGTCCGAGCTATGGGATCGAAGTACCGGTGCTCGACATCCAAATTGGGTTTCCAGATATACTTGCGGGCATACAAATAGGTGGAGTCAGGGCTGTTGTGCGAGACAAACAGCCAGGGTTCACGTTCCACCGGATCCTTTAACATAGCCAGGCTCCTGATCCGGGTGTCGATGTTGAGCTGGGAAATGGCACTGCCCAATTGGTCACTGACCAGCAGATAATTGTAGTTCTCTGCGTATTTATTGGTGATCACCAACAGGTCTTCGCCATTGCTCTGCAAATCTGCGAACCGGCGGAGCGGTGCCGGCTCCGGAAAACGGTAGGCGCCCAAGAACCTCAGTTCATGGTCCGCTGACCTCCGGCCCATTCCACAGCCAGCCTGCAGAATAGCCATCAACAAAAAAACGACATAGAGCAACTTCTTCATTGTTCCGCTCCTAACAAGATGAAGAAGCTCCTGTGCGACTGATCAAATGTTGTCAAGCGAAATCCTCGTCGCCTGCTCTGAGATGTCTGGATGTAGAACAAAACAGCGGCGGAAAGCTGGAGCATCTTCTGCGAGCATTCCGCCGCACATTCTACTTGAGGAGGGTTAACCTGCGACTGAATAGCTGCGACCCGGATCGCAGCACCAGGTAATAAATGCCGCTGCCTACCAGCGTTCCGCGCTCGTCACGGCCATCCCAAGCCACCATATAAAGACCAGGCTGACCCACGCCACTTTTGAGGTTGCGCACACGATCGCCCCTGATATTGTAAACGTAGAGCGAATAGGGGGCAGCATTGGCTAGGGCATATTTGATCTTGGTGTTGCCTCTGAAAGGATTGGGATATATCCCCAGCAAGCTGGTGGTTGCGGGAACTTGCACGTCGTCGTCCACCGTAACCACTCCTTGCTGAAAGAGAGTGAAGCTGTCGCTCATGCCTCCGCCCAGGATTTGTATTGTGACATGACCTTGACGGGGCTCTGAGGAAGTATTGGCCATATATGTAACAGTAATACTGCTGTCGCCGGTTCCGCTTGTGGGTAAACAACTGATCCAGTCGGTGTCTGCGGTGACAGTCCAGGCAACGTTTGACGACAATTCCAGGGTCAGATCACCCCCTTCAGCCGCAACAGTCAGTGAATCGGGCGTAACGATCAGATAAGGCGCTGGATTTTGAGTCAGGATAAAGGGAACGCTGGGATCCCCACCGGGCCCAGAGACTGTGATTATGCCTACGCGCAGACTATCATCCGGATTGGCATCATAACTCACATTGATCACACCATCCCCTGAGCCGCTGTTGGGCGAACACACTATCCAATCCTCAGCTTCGCCAACAGTCCAATCCAGATTCGCCTCTACGTTCAAACTCAGAACTCCCGCTTCATGGGCAACGTTGGCGTTATCCGGGGTGATGGCCAGGAAGGGAATGGCGGACTGATTGAGCACGAAGGGACTGGCAAGGCCAGATCCAGCCGGTCCGAAAAAGAAAATAACGGCGCTGCGCGGAGCGTTCGTTGCATTGGCCACATACGCAAGGCTCACAATTGCGCTGCCAACACCTGAGGCGGGAGTACAGCTGACGATCCAATCCTGGGTCCAACTGGCGTTCCAGGACACGTTGCTTTGCAGGTTAACCGAAACCACGCCAGCTTCCGGCGTTACTGTCATACTGTCCGGGGTCACTGCCAGATAGGGAATCCCGCCTTGAACGACAGCAACGGTGTCGTATACTGTGTCATCCAATCCCATAAATGAGATTGTCCCCACGCGTGGATCTGTGGAGTCATTCGCCAAATAGGATACAGTCACCTGGCCATCGCCGGATCCGCTGCTCGGAGTACAGTCGATCCAGTCGGCGTTATCAGTGACATTCCACACTATATTGGAGGAAACATTGAGAGCCACATTTCCGGCAGAGCTGCCCACGAGCAGTGAGTCCGGTAGGATCTCCACATACATGACACCCAGGGAAGATCCGCTCAGCGCCACAGTATGGACGTTGCGCCCGCCGTAGACTGCGTCGCTGAGATCGTCTGTCAGGATCAGGGAGGCCGTGTAATCTCCCGCACCCAGAGGAGTGAAGACCACAGAGAATTCGAAACTATCCAGCGCAGTCAGGACGACCGGCAGTACCGGCGGAGCCGAAAATGCAAAGTAAAGGCTGCCGCTGAGGGTAATATCGGTAAGTGTCAGTGTGCCACCTCCCAGATTGGACACGATGAATGCCTGGGAGACATCCTGACCGTCATAGATGGTCCCGAAATCGCAACTGTCAGGTGTAATATCAAACACCGGCGGATCCAGCTGGTAGCCCAGAAAATCCACGGATAGATCGGCCGTCGGCAGGGCGACCGTGAAGAACTGCGGCGTCCAGAGGTCGTCGTACTGGGCATGCTGAACGAAGTAAGTGCCGTCCAGCAGGGGCAGATTGCCCGTCTGGCCGAACTTGTAGGGCGTCTGCACACCGGTATAGACCGGGCCGGCAAGTCCGTCGTCAAACCAGATTTCCGCCTGTATATCGTTGGGGTCGAGGAATGGCGGCTCGTTCACGCCCTGAATATACCCGTTTGAACTATACCAATCGAAGTCGTAAGCGTTGATTTCCAGGGTGAAAATGAGCGGCACCAGCGGCGGGATCACGGGCGTCAGGTTGTCCGCGCTCACCACGACGTCCAAAGGCTGGTAGCCGGGCAGGACGAGGGTGTAGGTCCCGAACACTTCGGAGGCCGTCCCGGTGAAACTCTGGGGAGCCGTGAAGCCGGTGTCAACTCCGTTGAACCAGATCTCAGCTCCGGGCGGCACGGTGGGGCCGATGAAGACGGTGTAAAAGTTTTCCATCAGCATGAAGTTTATGGAGGCGAAGTAATCCGTCCTCCACGGCTGGAAATCCGCCGCGCTGATGGTATAGGACGCAGGCACCCACTGATACCCCGGGGGCGCGGCCAGAGTGTAGGTGCCCACAAGGTCCGCCACATAGCTGGAGACAAGTGTGGCTGGCGTCTGATAGCCGGTATCGACTCCGTCCAGATAGACGGCAAAGCCCTGCGGCATCGAGTCCACCATCAGGGTGTAGGTGTCTGGGCTTACCCCGCCCATGCCGAGAAAATCGACGCTCTCGTCATAAAACAGCATGTCAACTTCGATGGCAGACGGCATCCAATCCGTGTAACCGGGGGCATCCACATAATACAGCCCCGCAAGGAAGGGCAGGTTGCCGGGCGCGCCGAATTGGTACGGCGTGTACACGCCCGTGAAGACGGGATCCGTCATGTCGTAAGGATCGCTGTCGTACCAGATCTCCGCGCCCAGGTCGTTGGGATCGAGGAAGGGTGGCTCATAGATCCCCTGCATGTAACCATTGGCGTAGTACCAGTCCATATCATAGGCATTGACCTCCAAGGTAAAGCCCGGAAGTAAAGTTGCCGCCCCCAGGCATAGTAATGTAAGCCATACAAGTTTGTGTTTCATGTTCACCTCACGTTTTTTTTTAGCTCTGTGTTAAAGGCTGAGATGCCCTCTCTGCGCGGGCCTCAGCTGTATGATACATCGCCAAGCAAGCCTGGCGCCACCGATCATCATTTCATTATCCATTGTCTGACAATTACTAAGGTATAATCGTGACATTTCTACACTCGGATAATCTCAGCACGAAAGTCTTGGACACTGGCTCACATACATTTGAGTCTCACACTTGTACCTAGACTTGCCAGCGACGCCGCTTCCACAGCTTCGAATACCGAGCGTAGTCCATTTCACCACCAATGCAGCCGATCACATTGATCATTTCCGCACAATAGGCAGCTAGCGCGGCCACCTGGTTCGGCCAAGGCTTTCCTTGTCTGATCCTCCGCCGTGTTTCACCTGTCCGGCAGGAGGATCACAGCAGAGGTTAAGGAGAGGCTCACCAGAAGGCCGCCAGCCAGGCGCTGGATTCCTGCGATCCCGGTCCTTCGAGCCGTGGCCTACCGGACCGGGATCACTTTTTTCTCTTTGTCCCTTGCGGGAGCGGGATAAAGACATGGACAGTCCGCGCGCGCCCGGCCCATCCGTAAACGGTCCGGTTCCGGCAATGAGCGTATTGCAGAGGCGGAAGCCGATGTTGTTGTTGCTGTTGTTCGGGTTGTTGTTGTTACGATTCGCGACCCGGCAGTTGTTGGCATTGTTGTTCCAGTTGCCGCCGCGTTTCACCCGGTTCGACCCGCTGCTATGATCCTTACCCCAGTTCATGGCATAACTTCTTGATACACTGATTGGAATCGGCGATCCTGCCAAAAGCAAGCACACTCTGCACAGACCTGTAGAGACCGGTTTCGCAGATCAGCCCTTTTTGGCATTGATGTTGTCGCAGTTTTACTTTTTTGATCAGGCGTTTCAGGTTTTCAGGTTTGATCCTGATTAAGTGTGGGAAGATGCGAAAGCCCAGGAAGGGCAGGCCATGCGCGCTATTGTTGAGAAGGATGGCGTCTTTCTTTAATTCAAGCTTCAGTTTGGCGCTCAAAAATTCCTCTATCCTGGGTAATGCCGTCTTTAGAGTGCACTTATCCTGGGCGAAGAGTAGCATGTCGTCCATATAGCGAAGATACTGGACCTTAAAAGTCTGCAGAACATGGTGGTCCAGAGGGTCCAGATAGACATTGGCGAAGAATTGGCTGGTCAGATTACCGATAGGCAGGCCGACGGGGGCAGGGTTGTCTGAACTGGCAGAGCTGTTTTTTAGGATCACCCGGACCAGTGCCATCACCTGCGGATCCTTGATCTTACGCTCTATCAGCCTGGCCAGCACGGCATGGTCGATGCTTTCAAAGTACTTGCGGATATCGAGTTTCAGATACCATGGGTTTCGGCGCAGGCATTTCTGTGCCTGCCTCACCGCGGCCAGGCTGCCCTTGCCCTTGCGGGTGGCGTAGGAATGGAAGATGAAGATTCTCTCAAAGATCGGTTCCAACTGCGCCACCAGGGCATGGTGCACCACCCTGTCCCGGAAGGAGGCAACGCTGATGGTGCGCTGCTTGGGCTCATAGATCTCAAAATAGCGGTAGGGCCGGGGACGGTAATCTCCAGCCAGCAGTTCCTCCCTCAACTTCCAGGTCTCCCGGTCGATGCTGTAGAGATACTCCGCCGCCTCCGGCTTGGCTTTGTGCCCTCTCAGCGCTTTCGACGCGGCCCTGTACAGCGTTTCGAAACTACAGACCTGCTCAAACAGGTAGCCCTGCCTTTTCATGGTGTGGCCTTGCTCCAGCCGCCAATCATCGCCCCGGCGGAATTGATCGCCTGGGTCACATACTGGTACTGGCCCTGGCTGATGTATCTGCGTTTGAGGCTCAAATGAAAGAACACCCGCAGCTTCTCCAGGCGCAGGTTGATCCCGGCCAGAAGAGCCTTCCGCTCCCGGGTATAGATCGCCTCTACGATCAAATCCAAAATCTCCAAAGCATAATTCGATATCCGGCTTGAAACACTGTAACGCACGCTCCTGGGGTATCTGTCCATACAATTCAGGATCCAGTCCAGAGTGTCAATCCAGAGGACGTAGACCGGGTAATCCTGGTTCTTGTTCGTTGTTGGCATTCTCAGAGATTAGCTTGAAGATGGCCTCGCCATACTCCTGCGCTTTCTTGCTGCTGATCATCTGGATGTTCTTCAGCTCTTCGGTTGTTTTGGGTTGACGGATGGCGATCTGCTTGAGCTGGTTATTGGTAAACAGCAGATAGGGCGGAACTCCCTTTTCCGCAGCCAACTCATTACGCCACTCTTTCAAAGCCAGGAACAGGTTCTTTTGGCCATCCGTTTCCAGATCGATCTCTTTGCTGCCACCAACTTTATCAGATTCATACTCAATGGCAAAGGTCCAGAAATAATGCGAATTCTGCTTGAAAAAGCGCTTCTCTATGCTGATCACGCTCTTGCCCGCCAGAAACTCCTTCAGGGCGCTATCGTCAAAACTCTTCTTCAGAGCATCGTACTCAAGCGTGAAAACTCGCAACATGGCAGCTTATTCTCCCCTAAAAAAGGACTTCTTTTCTTTGGTAAAGAAAAGAAGCAAAAGAAAGCCCCTCTCCCTTACAGACGCATAGCCTGCTTCGCTCCCTTGCTGCGCTTGGGGGGCTACGCAGGCTATGCTTAACTCGGTGCTTATTTCATACATTTTCTTAATGTAAAAAGGTAAAAAA